>VBLP01000223.1 GCA_005887925.1 Deltaproteobacteria bacterium
GATAGCCCCGCCAGCACGTTGCGATGGATGTAGCCAGACAATCTCGGTACGTCGTCGCTCGGTACGCGGTAGGACTTCGTGTGACATCCGGCGGCCACATCGCGCACCTCCGCATTGGAGACATGAACCAAGACGTAGTCGCTCTGAATGACCTGGGTGGTGAGGTCCAGCCGGCCACCAGACAGCTCGTAGTAGACATGGCGGCTGCCGATGTGCCCCATCTGATATATGACCACAGGATGGCGGATCCGACGCCGCGGTTGTGCTCGGTGCTGGAAGACCGCCTGGGACGCAGATGCCTCGTCCAGGAGCTTCTGACACTGGCTTGCGCCGGGATGTTTCCACGAATAGAACACCTTCACCTGTGTCAGATCATCGAAGTACGGCTTGAGCGCGTTCCAGTCTCCAGTGGACTGGCAAGCAACCTGGAACGAGATAGAAGATCGGTCAATGTCAGCACGTCGTCGTCGAGCGCCTCCCGAAACGCTCGATTGAAGCGCCGGTCCAGGTCCTCGCGTACGAGTTTCGAGAGCTTGTCCAGGAGTTCGCCCTGGATTCGAAATCCTTGTCTATAGTGTTCCGTGATCGTTCCCACGTTCTCCAGGCCAAAGGCGGTGGCCAGCGAGCTCACGAGCAGCTCATGTCGATCAGATGGGCTCTGGTAGTACTGCGTCATTGCGCTGAGAATGTATTCCAATCTGCTGATGGCCTTTTCAGTTTGAGCGGCGAAGATGATATCATTTTCATATAGATCCGCGTCTTGCTTCGGGCGATGACAGACGAAGCCATCCGGCGCGAACGGGATGAGGCCAGCGTCGAGGAATCCCTTCGCCTTGCACATCTCGCTGGGCCGGACATCGAAATCGAGGTACGCTCCGGCCCAGTACCTCAAGACGATGATACGCATGATGTCGGAGGCCACCTGTGCGAGACGCCAGGGCGGATCGTGGCGCCGCTCGTAGGCGATCGCCTTTCGCAGCGGTTCGAGATCTGGGTGGTCCGTGCACAGCTGATCGAGATGACTGCCGATCGGAGAGAAGTAGACCGGGGCGTGTTCCGTCGACTCTATCTTCAGGCATGGACTCAGGCTTCTTCCTGAGGTAGAGATCGGGAAATAGCATTTCTGCACGATGCCATAACGAGACAGCAAGCCATGACCTTGCTTCAGCCAGTCGTCATCCATCCAGACGCAGACACCTTGCCAGCTGTCACCAAGCAGCTTGGCCCAGGCGAAGGGTGGACCGAACACCGATAATTCCGGCGTGCCGAACCACACGAAATGCAGGAGCGGTTTGCTCGTGAATCCGACCTGCTTGAGCTTGCCCGGCGCGGCGAACGGAGTATCCGTGCGCTGGATCGGGGGAATATATGGAATCTCCGTCTTGAAACAGGGATTTATCGTCGAACCCGGTGATTGAAGGACGGTCGGTGCAGGAACAACATAGGTCTCGTCGGTCCTGACCACGAACCGATCCGCTCCCTCTCCCTGGACGCTGTACGTTGCCCCACAGTTCTCGCAGACTCGCTTTCTCCCGATCCCCACCAGCTGCGTTCCGCAGACAGCGCAAAAGAACATGGCATCTCCGATCCGAACGGTTCGGGCGCGCCGACCGGCCCGCCATCGACTGTGCGCGGTAGCGGTGCCTGGAGCCAGGAGAAGCCCCGGGACATTCTGTCCGATCCGACCCGGTTCGCTTCGCTCGCTCAGACGAACGTCCTGATCGCCATGCGAGGTAGGCGCGCGCGTGGCAGGCGTGCCCGATCAATCTCGACGGAGCCGTCGCGCCAGCATCCCGATCTCAGTACTCGCTGCCTGCGGGGAGCCAGCGTCCGCTGTACATGGGGCCGACCGGGCCCGACGTGTCCTCGACGGTGCCGACCTCGCCCCAGCGACCGTCGTACGCTGCCCAGGTCTGTCCGTCGAGGATCTTGCCGCGCTCGCCGAGGTTCGCGAAGTTGCGCCACGTCTCCCACGTCGGCCCACCGTCGTAGGCGTGATCGGGGAATCCGGGGACGGCGCTCGGATGCTCGCCGGGGCTCTCGTAGACGGCGTGGCTGCCGTCGGCGGAGTAACCGACCGGATGCGTGCGGCCGGTCCACGAAAGCTTCGCGGGATCGTCGAAGCGGCCACCGTCGTGGTGGGCGCTGTAGTACGCGGACACGAAATCGAGATCGGACGTCACCGAGATCGTGACGTGCTCCCAGTCGGCCTCGTGGTTCACGCCGCCGACCGAGTCGTTGTAGGCGTAGAACAACCAGATCTGGATGTCGTAGGCCGCAGCCCTCTGGTCGCTCGCGCGGACATAGCGGCTCGGGCTGACATGGGCGTAGCTGCGCCACTCGCTGCGCTGCGACGGCGGGATGCCCGGGTGCACGAGCTGGTCGTCCTGGGGCTGGAGGAAGAAGTCCTTGTGCGCGGTGAACGTCGCCGTGGCCGTTCCGGAGTCGAGCTTCGTGCTGGTGTGCGAGCAAAACGGCTCGATGCCGGTCGACGTCGCGTGCGTCTGCTGCCAGATGTTGTCGTACGTGATTGCGCCGAGTGCCAGGACCTCGTGGTCCGTGCAGTTCGGATGGTCGAAGCGCATGTGGACCTTCGGCAGGTACCAGTCGACGTTGGCGGGGCGCGTCCAGTCGATGTCATCGGGCGCGAGCCGGAGCTCGGGGGCGAACTGCGCGATCAGGTAACTCTCGAGCTGGTCGGGGATGCCGTCGCTGTCGACATCGCTCGCGCTGGTACCCGTGAACGGCGGTGCCTGGTGGTCGCCGAGGGATTCGCCGCCCGCGCCGTTACCCTGGTCGCCGGGGGTGCCGCCCGCCGGCTGGGTCGTGGCACACGCCGAGGCGACCACCGCGATCAGGACCACATTCCGCATGCACTTCGGCGGAAGCACGCGGCGTGCCGGAGCCGTCGACGCACTGTCCTGCGTGATCACCGTCGACCGGGCAACGCAACTGACCTTGACGCTTCGAATCGGCGCCGCCTGGTGACTGCAAACACGAGGGTGCAGTGGAGCCCTCGACCCCGGCGCCGTGACGCGCCGCGGTCATCCACCCTGATTGTCCCTGGAAGCCCGAAATGAGACGAGATGGCCACCTCCGCGAGGGGCGTTTGCGCGGCCGGATGCCTTCCCCTACGATGTCGGCTGATCGGCCACGGACAACCAGGACAGAGGAGCGGCGCGCAATGTACGTGAAGCTCGGCGACATCGACATCTTCTACACGATCGCCGGTGTGGGGCCGACGTGCCTCGTCCCCAGCCTCGCCGGGACGCCCATCTATGAGCGGACCTTCACCCCGGCGCTCCAGGACGTGATGCAGCTGGTCTTCGTCGAGCTGCGCGGGAATCGCACCGCGACCGGGGAGATCGACGCCCTCACCTTCGACGCGATGGTCGACGACCTGGACGGGGTGCGCCGCGCGCTCGACCTGGGACGGGTAGCGGTGCTCGGGCACTCAGCCCACTCCAGCCTCGCCCTGGCCTATGCGGCGCGCTATCCCGAGCAGACCTCCCATGTCCTGGCGATCGCGGGCGCGCCGGGGATGACCGCGGGGGTGGCGGCGCGGACCGCGACGTATTGGGATCTGGTCGCCTCGCCCGAGCGCAAGCGCATCCTGGCCGAGAACCGGGCCAGGTTGACGGAGGAGGTTCTGGCGCGGCTGACGCCGAGCGAGCGGTTCATCGCGTCCTACGCGGCGAACGGGCCGCTCTGCTTCCCCGACCCGACCTACGACTGCACCCCGCTCTGGGAGGGGCACGAGCAGATTTCCGACCGCCTCTTCGCGCGCTTCTGGGGGCCGCAGGGACAGTTCGTCACGTTCGACCCTGAAGCAAATCTACCGAACGTCGTCGCTCCGGTCTTCATCGCCCAGGGTGTTTTCGATTTCGTCACGCCGCCGCATGTCTGGGCAGGTGAGCTGGAGAAGCTGCCGAACGCGACGTACCGGGCATTCGAGCGCAGCGGTCACTACCCGCAGCTGGACGAACGGGAGCCGTTTGGCGAGGCGGTGGCGGGCTGGTTGGGGCGGAGTAGGTAGTCCACGATCTCCCGAGCGGTTTCGGGATCGACGGTCTGCTCGGCCTGAGCTTCCTCAAGCGGTTCAACTACGAGATTCGATCGGCCGAGGGCCGGATCCTTGTGGAGCCTGTGTAGCGGACATCACCGCGATGTCGGCGAAGGGGACCAGCTCGCACTCGCTTCGTAGGGGCCAGTCTCGGGCACGGTCGCGGCGCTGTCTGCGGCGTGGCACGCTCCGGCGTGGCCCGTGGATCTGGCCGCCGAGCGGAGACGACATGATCACGCTCTATGGCTTCGGACCCGAGGATCAAGGCCTACTACGAGCGCCAGCTGCGCGTCGAAGGCTGGCGCGACACGCAAGTGTGGAACATGCGCGGAGAGCTGCTGTTCTCGCTCAGGGATCGCGGCCGGCGCACGCCGGGAGTGGCGATGGTGTGTGCATGAGATTCTCGTGAACCGATGGCCGAGCCGGCGCGGCGTTCCCGGCGTGCGCTGTGCGCATGATGCACACAGGACGGTGCGCGCGCTGCCGGGATCACCGAGATCATGTGAGCGATCTCGCCAGCAGGACAATCAAAGTAATGTGAATGGTATCGGAGAAAACGCTCTGCAGCGCGTGGCACTGGTGCCATGGCTCGTCGGGGAGATCTGGTCAGCGTTCTGTCTTGCTATTCGGTACATGGTCTCTACACTGCTGTTCTACATCATTGATGATCTGAAGGTGTCGCTCTGAGATGCCGCCGAGAGGAGTCCAATGGACAAGCTCGAACATGGCGATGAGCTCGGACATGGCGAACAGACAGGCGAGAGTCGAGGCGTCACGCGGCGCAGCTTTGTCGGATACCTGATCGCGGCGCCGACTCTCGTGGCCGCAGCCGACCTCGCCTTCGACAGCGCGGCGCTGGCGGCGCTGCCGACCGTGCAACCGGTCGACGCCTTCGACTTGACCGACGGGCTGACCCTGACGACGGCACCGACATCGCAGCTGATCTCGGTCGAGATCCGCAGCGACGGGACGGTGGCGTTCGCGCTGCCGCGCGCCGAGGTCGGGCAGGGCATCACGACCGCGGTCGCGATGACGATCGCCGACGAGATGGGCATGCCGCTCGACAAGGTGCAGGTGACTCTGGCCGATGCGCGGCCGGAGCTCGTGTGGAACCAGATCACCGCCGGCTCGAACTCGATGCACTCGATCTTCACACCGGTCCGGGTCGCCGCGGCGATCGCGCGCGAGCGGCTGCTCGAGGCCGCGGCGGTGGTCCTCGGTCAGCCCGTCGGGAACCTGAGCCTCGTCGATGGCATCATCAGGTCCGTCACCGGGCAGACGGTGGCGGTCGCGACGGTGGCCGGCCTCGCGGCCGTGTCCCAGACCGTCGCGGTCCAGGCCACGCTCAAGTCGCCGTCGCAGTTCACGCTGATCGGCACGCCGCGGGGCCGCATCGACGCACACGACATCGTGACCGGCGCGAAGCTGTTCGCGATGGATCTCGACATCCCGGGCGCGTTGCCGACGATGCTGTGCCGCGCGCCGACCATCAACGCGAGCGCGATCAGCGTTCGCAACTTCGCCGCGGTCAAGGCCATGCCGGGCATCACCGACGTGGTGATCATCCCGCACACGACATTCGTGCCTGGCGGCGTGGCGGTGCGCGGGCAGACGTTCGGCCATTGCATCACCGCGATCCGTGCCCTCGACGTGGTGTGGGGGCCGGGAACGGTGGACGGCAAGTCCGAGGCGAACGTGCTCGCCGACCTCAGGGCGAGCGAGCTGCCGATGTTGCCGCCGCTCCTCGGCAAGGTGATCGAGGACACCTTCGTGTTCCACTTCCGTCCGGGCGACCCGCTCGAGACCAGCTGCGCCGTGGCCGATGTGCGGAGCGACCGCGCCGAGGTATGGGCGGCCCTGAAGACGCCGATCTGGTGCAAGGAGCAGCTGGCGCTGCACCTCGGGCTGCCGCTCGACAAGGTGACCGTCCACGTGACCCAGGCCGGCGGCTCGTTCGGCCGTCACCTGTTCCCCGATGCCGCGTTCGAGGCGGCCGAGGTGTCGCGCGTGCTCGGCAAGCCGGTCAAGCTGATGTGGCACCGCACCGACAACTTCCGCCAGGGCCGGGTGCACCCGATGTGCACCTCGCACGTCCGGCTGGTGCACCTGCTCGGCAACGTGCTGACCTTCGATCAGCGCCACACGAGCGTCGCGACCGACTTCTCGCAGGGCTTCGGCGAGCTGCTCACCGCGCTGGTCGCCATGGTGCCCGGCCTCAACGGGCTCACCTACGCCCAGCTCATCTTCTCGCTCACCGCGAACGTGCCCTACAACTTCGGCGTCGTCACGCAGCTCATCAACGAGATCTACGCGTTCAACACGTTCAACACGTCGTCGGTCCGCAACATCTATAGCCCGGAGGTGTGCAGCGCGAAGGAGCTCATCGTCGATCGCGCCGCGCGCTCGATGGGCAAGGACCCCCTCGCGTTCCGGCGCGAGTTCGTCCGCGACGCTCGGTTGCGCGCGGTCCTCGACCAGGTCGCGAGCGCGGGCAACTGGGGCAGGACCATGCCGGCCGGCACCGCCCAGGGCATCGCGATCCACAAGGAGTACAAGGGCGCCGCGGCGTGCCTCGTCGAGATCGACTGCCGCGCGGCGACGGTCAATCGCCGCGTCCCCGACGCCTACACCGGACCGCGCGTGACCAAGGTGGTCTACGCCGTGGACGTCGGGCTGCCGATCAACCCGCTCGGTCTCGAGGCCCAGATGATGGGCGGCATCATGGACGGCATCGCCCAGGCGCTGAGCTACAGCCTGCACCTCCAGAACGGGCATTTCGTCGAGGGCAGCTGGGACAATGCCTATTACACGCGACAGTGGAACACGCCGCCGAGCGTCCAGATCATCGTCATGCCGCCGACCGGCGACAGCCCCGGCGGCGCCGGCGAATTCGGCGTCGCGGCGACGATGGCCGCGGTCGCCTGCGCCTATGCGCGCGCGACCGGGACGAACCCGACGCGGTTCCCGATCAATCATGATCTGCCGCTCGGGTTCACCCCGCTGCCGACGGTACCGTCGATCCCGGAGTCACCAACCGATGGCCTCGAGAAGGCCTTCTGAGGGCTACCATGTCAACGCACACCTTCCTTCTCAACGGCGCGCGCGTGAGTGTTGATTGCGACGACGACCTGCGCATGCTCTGGGTCGTGCGCGATCTGCTCGGGGTCCACGGACCCAAGTACGGCTGCGGCCTCGGTGTCTGCCAGGCGTGCACGAGCCACCTGAACGGGCTCGCGGTCAACCTGTGCGCGGTGCGGGTCGGCGACATCGATGACAACGACGAGATCGTCACCATCGAGGGCCTCGCCGCCACGGTGGGAGCGCCGCTGCACCCGATGCAGCAGGCGTGGCTCGACCACGACGTGTCGCAATGCGGTTACTGCCAGCCCGGGCAGATCATGACCGCCGTCGCCAAGGTCAGGCAGGCACGGGCGGAGGGTCGCGATCTCACCGACGCCGATTACGATCAGATCCGCAATGTCTGTCGCTGCGGCACGTATCCGCGGATCCGCCTGGCGATCGCCGCCGGCGCGCAGGGGATGCGCCGCGGCGGGTAGCGGAGCCAGTCGGGCTTCCGTATCCGGTCAGGGTGCGCGAAAGCCATTCGTCTTGTGCGTGCCGTCGCAGAACGGCTTGTTCGCCGAGCTACCGCAGCGACAGAGCGCGGCCTTGGTGCAGCGAAGGATCGTCCGGCCGGTTCCGCTGACGATCTCGAGGTTGCCCGCGATCAGCAGCGGGCCATCCTTGGCCGGTGTGATCGTCACCGCGCCGTTGCGGCTCGCGAGCGGCGTCGACTCCGAGGTCGGTGGCTCGCCGGTGGCCGCGAATCCGTCGGCGGCATGGCTTCCGTCGCAGAACGGCTTGCTCGCCGACCGTCCGCAGCGGCACAGCGTCGCGCGAAGCATCGCGTCCTGGCCGTCGATCGCAAGCTCGGCGTGAAACGCGAGCGGCCCGTTCTCGCGAACGCGCACGAGGTTGACGACGGGCGGCGCCTCCTGGGGCTTGCCGTCGCGGCGAAGATACGTGATCGCTCCCGAGGGACAGTTGTGCGCGAGCTCCGCGACTTCGTCGGCGCTCGCTGCGTCGGGATGGATCCATTCGCCCTTGGCGTTCGGCACGAACACGTCGGGGCGGCCCAGCACGCAGCCACGTGAGTGGATGCACTTGCTGGCGTCGAACCGGATCGTGACGGCGCTCCCGACGACTTCTTCGATGCCTTTGCTCACGCGGCGAGGATACCCGAGAACCGGTCGGCGAGGAACCGAGCGGCGAGCGTGGAGCGACGGCTACGGACGCAGTCCATCGCGGTGCTGCGCTGACGAGCTGGCCGTCATTGCGACGGGCGCACCACGGCCGCGCCGGCGGCCTTGCGCAGCTGCAGGCTCCCGGTGCCGTGGTCGAGGGCGCTCCAGTCGGGGCGCACGGTCACGACATCGCCATCCTGCACCGCGATCGGCGGCACGACGTGGCGGCCGCGCGTTGCCCGTGACGTGCTCGATGTGCGCGTCGTGGAGGACAGCTCGAGCTTGAGCGTCGTCGCGGCACCGGAGTGACGGTAGATCACTTGCGAGTGGTCGGGGGTGAACTCCAGGCGAGCCGGTCCGGTCCTGGTCACGAGCCCCTCCACGGTGATCCCACGATGGGTCTTGTCGTCGCGGTTGCGTACCGCCAGCTGCGCCTTGAACGTGCGCTGCGCCGAGGCGGTGCGGACCTCGAGGACACCCGCGTCGCTCAGCGTGATGCGGTCACTACCCGCCGCCGCGGGGCCGAGATCGGCCACTGCGGTGTAGAGCGGCGTGGCGGCGCGCAGCGTATACGGACCCACGCTGTCGAGATCGTAGGTGTAGCTGGCGCCGGACGGCAGCACGAACAGCTCGGGTATCGGCGTTCCGGCCGGCACATCGCCGAACACGGGCCATGGACCCGCGTGCAGGATCCGGGTCGTCGGATCATGATTCATCTTCCCATCGCTGGCCAGCATCGTCCGTCCGCTCTGGTCGCTGATCTGTCGGACGTGCGCTCCATCGGAGCCGAAGATCAGGTGCGCGAATGCGGTGAGCGCGGTGGCCGCGGTCGGGAAATCGACGTTGTTGAACAGGCTCGCCGGTGCGATGAACAGGTCGAACTGGTTCGAGTGATGCGTCTTCCCATCACTGTGCTGATAGGTCCAGTTGCCGTGCGCATCGATGCGCACGCGGCTCGCCTCCAGGCGCTGCTCGTGCTTGACGCCATCGCCGGCGTCTTCGTCCGCGCCGAACGGCACGTTCGGATTGCCGGTCTCGAGCACGAGGCCGCCATTGCCATCGTCGTGGACTGCGATCAATGGAACCACGTGGCCGAAGAAGCCGTCGCGCAGGATGACCAGCGCACCGAAGGTGTCCGACAGCGCTCGTCGGGCGAGCAGCTTGAAATCGCCGGTGTTGAACAACCCGTCGTTGCTCGCGAGGAAGTCGGCCATCTGGCTGCTGAACTGGTGGAGATGGAGCTGGTGAATGTACGTGGTCAGCGAAGGAGACCGGTCCTTGCAGCTCGGACCGAAGCTGCCCTGGCAGGTCTGCGTCAGCGGTGGCAACAGGTGCCACGCATCGCGCCCGATCCCGGGCACGCTGTGGCTCTGGTCGATGCCGTCCCACGCCGGGCTGCCCGCGCGCAGCAGCGGGACGAAGGGTAGATTCAGCGCGGCCAGCGAGAACCCGAAGCACTGACCCTTGCCGACATAGATCCGCTCCGCGAGCAGCATCAGCGCGGTGGTGGTGAACGGATCGAGCACCCAGTCCACCGCGAGGTTCCCGGCGCCGAACACCTGGTTCAAGTCATCGTCGGTGTAACCTCCGACGAGCGCGGTGAAACCAGGGTTGTTGCCAAACACGAAGCCGTTCGTGTTGCGCCAGCTGTTCACCGTGAGCGCCGGGCCGGCGATCTCGGCGCCGCCTGACTTCACGATGACCTGACCGGTGTCGGTGGACTCTCCCGTGTGCGTCCGGCCGGTCGCGTTGGTAGGCACGGCGGCGGTGAGCGAGGTCGCCGACGGATCGATCGTCGCCGGGACGACGGCCAGAGCGTTGCCGAACTGCACGGTCGAGCCGGGGCAGAACCCCGCGCCCTTGATGACGACGGTGGTGCCGGGCTGGAGCCCGCGCGGCGTCGAGACCACCGGCGGGGTCACCGAGTCGATCCGGCCGGCGCTGGTCCGCACGGTGAACGGCTTGCGGCCGGTCGCCTGCGGCGCCTTGACCAGGATGGCCATCGGCAACGACGCGACGGCGACCCCGGTCGCAGATTGCAGCGTCATGATCACCGGGACTGTGTCGTGGCCGGGAGTCGCCGTGAACGTCGGCGGCTGGAACGACGCGGTGATTCCTGGTGGCAGGCCCTCGATCGACAGCGTGGTCGGGCCCGAGACGTTCGCCGCAAGATGCAGCATCGTGTGGACCGCGATCCGCCCGCAGGCGGAAAGGTCGATCGGGGTGGTCTCCGGCGCGCTCGGCCACGGGCCACCGACGTTGATCTGCAGCGCGGGTAGCACGTCGATCTGTGCGGTGACGGTCATGCCACCGCCGTCGACGGTCACATGGTAGGTGCCGGGCTTGGTCGACGCGCTCGTCCGGAGCGCGAGAGTCCCTTGGTCGACGATCGTCTGAGGTCCGGAGATCGTGGCTCGGGGCACGTCCGTGGTCGCGTGGATCATGACCTTGCGCTTTCTCGCTTTTCCCGTCGTGACCTCACGGACTGCGAGCTGAACCGAGCCACCCTGGTCGACCACCGCGTTGTCGAGCGCCAGCTCCAGCATGCTGGGTACCGGGTTGCAGATCGGCGCAGTCGAATCCGGGGTACAGTTGGGTCTTGCCCAGGAGCGCGGACTCGCGAGCACGGCCACGGGGATGACGCAGAAACGAAGTAATCTCGAGATCTTCATGGTCGTTGTCCTTGAATGCCGTCCCACTGGCTCACCACGTGTCCGTGGCAGCGTGCGTGATCGCGCCGCCGCCGATTGGGAAGGAGCAGCCGCTGCCTGGAGCGCCGAATATACCGTCGATATCGGGGAACTTGAGAATGCACATTCGATCGATTCCTTGATTGGGGTCGATGACCACGCGCGGAGCGGCGTCGCTTCGCGCAGTCCGCATCACAGCAATCGCAGTGCCGAAAGCGCGTCGCGAACAGCCGCGGTCTTGCGACGCCGCGGCACCTCACCGACCGGGCACTGTGCCAGGCACATGCGTCGCGTTGCCGAGCGCTGATCCGCGGCGCAGCGCCGGAGTGCCGCTGAAGGCTCGCGGCCGTCGCCGCGGGGAGACCGTACGATGGGGAGACCCGTAAGAACGGATGTAGTGGCGGCACCCGCGCGAAGCACAGCCGCTGGCCCGCTCGGTAACGATCGCGGTGCGATGCTCGGACGTCGGCGGCCGGTACTCGATCGTCGTGACCGCGTCCCAGTCGCCGCTGTCGGGCATCTCGTCGGGTTGGCCCGGCGCGAGCGCGAAGCCTGGCTCGGCGAGCTGCCAGGCGGCCGCAATCGCAGTCGCCGCATCGGCGCCCGCGTTCCCGACGATCGTCACGCGCAGCGCGCGGTCGGGCTCGGTGAACGTCACGCGATCGGCGCGCTGCTCGACATGCCAGCGCGGTGGTGCCGCCACGGTGGCGTCGCCGATCGTGTCGCGGCGGGGCGCGCGGGCTTCGCGGGCGAGGCGCACGCGAGGCAGGCGATGCCGCCGAGGGCGATCGATCTCACGCCCTCGAGACACGGGATCGCTCGCCCGGTTGCGGCAGCCGACACAGCGCGCAGTCTACCGTTGCACCCTGGCGTCATGTCGACGCCGCAGGCCGGATCGATGGCGCTTGCCCGCTCCGGGGCCGCAGGTTGCGCCGGGGCTCGCAGCTCGTCGGCCGGTCGCGAGCCGCGAGACGCCAGCGCGGCGGCGAGTGTCAGTACAGCGCGTTCAGGGCCGTCTTGTCGGTGCTGGTGAACAGACCGGCCTCGACCGTGCGGAAGCACGAGTTCATCACCGAGCCGCCCACGACCGCGCCGCTCGGCGTGCTCGCGATCAGGATCGCGCCGACGCCGCCGTCGCCTTCATTGCTGGGCTGGCCGCCGCAGCTGATGCTGCGATCGAAGAAGTCCGAGTGACGGAAGCCGACGCAGTGACCGAGCTCGTGGGTGATGACGTGCGTGACGGTGCTGGTCGCGAAGCTGCTCAGGCCGCGTCCGATGTGGATCGAGTTGAACGGCAGGCCGCCCGACGGGAAGCCCGAGCTGCCACCGGTGGGGCCGCTGATCCGGATCGAGATGAGCGCATTGCAGCCGGCCGCATTGCCGCTCGTCCGCACCATGTGGAACGTGAGGTTCAGGCTGTTGTAGTTGGCCAGCGCGTTGTTGACGGCAGTGTTGAACGGCTCCTTGGTGAGCCGGGAGCCATCGACGCAGATCGTGGCCAAGGAAAGGCTGACCAGGTTCGTCGTGCGGTACTGCTCCTTACCTGGATCCGAGATCAGCATCTCGCGCGACGCCTCGAGGCTCACCTGAGCATCGCGGCCAACGTACACGAGGCCGTCGACGACCATGATGTCGTCAGCGGGGAATCCGGCCTGGATGAGGTTCGCGACGATCTCTTGCGTGTCGTCCGTGCCGCTGGCGCAGCCGAACATCAACGCGGCGAAGGTAACTGCGAGTGCTGTTCTGTGAAGCATGAGTTTCTCCTGGTTCCCGGTCGAAAAACGTCCCTTGGACGCCGCATTGCGGCCTGCCCACCGGTAAGGGGGGTATAGTGCGGTGCGGCATCCCACAAGTCGCTGACTTCTGGTCACAAACGCCGGTGTGCGCACGCATCGCCCCACAATGCATGTCACATCCCCCAAAATTTGTGCATGGGCCACGACGCTGCCGGCCTGGATGCCCCAGGCAGGCCGTGAACCGAGCAAGCGCGAGCGCCGTGCACAGGACGTCGGCGCTGGTAGTGTCCGGTATTCGGCCAGCGCGTCCGAACCCCGGGCATTATCTCCGGAGGCACTGTTCCCTGGGACCGCTGGAGCTGGCCCAGCGACGCACTGCTCTCGTTCGGGTGGTACGCGCACCGGGCAGTGACGTCGGGCTTGTCGCCGTGCGAGACATCGGCCGGGGGCAGCCGCGGTGGGCGGCGTGCGGCCTTTCGGGGCAGAACACCTGTTCGGAACACCCTGTTTCGGAACACCCGGAACAGACACATGACAATCGAGCTGTTCGCCCGGGAAAGTTTGTTCGCGAGATGAATGCCAATGATGAAGATGAAGAGACTTGACATGCTTTCATCGGAAAGACATTCTCTGTGCATGATGGCAAACAATCACACGCTGTTTTCATCGCTGTATGAGAATCCTCTCGCCGCCGGCGCGATTGCTGCAGATCTTCCGGTCGAGACCGCCTGTCATGACAGGCTCGTTGGTTACCTGCTCCGGGAGCGTCTGAATTCCGGATCGGCGGTCGAGCTCGCGACGGTCGCGTCCTTGCCGCACGTCCCGCCGCGGGCATGCGTCGAGTTCTCTTCGGTGGTGTCGATCCCGGTTATGGCATGCGTCGAGCTCGCGGCGGTCGCGTCCCTGCCGCACGTCCCGCCGCGGGCATGCGTCGAGCTCGCGGCGGTCGCGTCCCTGCCGCACGTCCCGCCGCGGGCATGCGTCGAGTTCTCTTCGGTGGTGTCGATCCCGGTTATTCCGCCTCGCGCATAGGGAGAGTGTCATCGAGTCCGTGGGTGATATCGCTGGCCTGCACTGGCAGGCGAGCTTCCGCTGCCCGAACGGGGGAGACGCGTTCGCGGTGCGACTGCCGTCGATGAACACGGTGACGATCGCGTTTCATGGACGCGAGCAGCCAGTGGAGGACGGGCGCCTGCGGCTTCATGTGGGTACCGCGCACCGGCTGATCTTCCTGGGCGATCCGCGGCGCGTCGTGCGCGGCGATTTCATCGATTGCCGCAAGGACTCGGTGACGCGATGCCACCGGGTCTCGGTCGCGTTTCACCCCGATAGCGCGAGGGTCCTGTGCGTTCCGGCCGGGGTCGCGCACGCGTTCACGGATCTGGAGGGGCTGTTCGTCGTCGACGAGCCTGCGCTGTTTCTCCCGGACGTTTCATCGCTGGTGCGCGAGGACCGGCTCCCGGTGGTCCAGGAGCACGGTCATGCGGCATCGGAGAAGCTGTACGAGTTTCTCGGCGAGGAGCTGAGAGGGGGATCGCTGGCGGCGCGGGGCTTTCCGCTCGGCGAGATGGTCGGACGCGACGACGTGTGGGATGCGCATCGCTCGGGTGCGGATCGGACTCCGGACTGGGAGCCGGTCGATGGGATCGGTGGCGCGGGATGGCAGCGGAACCTGGTGCTGACGTCGCAAACGTCCGCGAAGTCCGGGGTGATCATGATGACCGAGCCCGGGGTGCGTCAGGTGGTCGACCATGGGGTTCATCCCTACGAGCACGGAGCCTACGGCATCCATGTCTCGCTCGAAGATCGGCTGACGTTCCTCGGTGATGGCGATCGCGTGGCGCGGGCGACGCTGGTGGATTGCCGAGAGGGGTCTCCGACGCTGCACGCCAAGGTCGAGGTCGAGTTCCGTCCGAGCCCGTTTCGCCAGCTGATCATCCCGCCGGGGGTCGCGCATGCACTGCAGGGTCTCAGCGGCGTCTTCACGATCAATCGAGCGAGGCCCTACCTCGATCGCCACGGCCGCTATCCAGGGGATCAGCGCACGGTGGAGTGGCCGCTCGACCGCAGCGATTACCCGGTCGTTCCCCCGCACGACGGCGAGCCTCCTCGCGCGCTGATCCGGCACCTCGTCGAAGGGGAGCGAGCGCTGCTGCGACGCGATCATCCGGTGCTCCCGGCGCCTTCGGGGTAGAGCCCGCCGGTCGACCCGGCGGCGGTCGCTCGACGGCAGCTCGACGGATCGCACTCGACACGGCGCGAGGCCGCACTACGCTGCCGGGATGCCTTCCGTGCTGTCGGTCAACGTCGGGCGTGCCCGGTCCACCGTGCATTCGAGCGTCCGGGTCACCGCGATCGACAAGCGTCCGGTGGATGGACCCGTCGAGGTGCGGGCCCCTGGCTCGAAGCGAGATGGGCTGGGCAGCGGGCTCGTCGGTGATGCGATCTGCGACCCCCGCCATCACGGCGGCGACGATCAGGCGGTCTACGCGTACGCGCGCGCCGATCTGGACATGTGGGCCGCGGCGCTGGGCCGTGCGCTCGACAACGGCGGCTTCGGAGAGAACCTGACCACGGCGGAGCTCGACGTGACGGGCGCCAGGATCGGCGAGCGCTGGCGGATCGGGCGCACGCTGGTCCTCGAGGTTTCGTGCCCGCGCATCCCGTGCCGCACGTTCGCCGGCTGGATCGGCGAGCGCGGCTGGATCCGGCGGTTCACGCATGCGGCGCGTCCGGGCGCGTACCTGCGGGTGGTCGAGCCCGGGCCGGTACAGCGTGGCGACGCGATCGAGGTCGTCGACCGGCCGGCGCATGACGTCACGATCGGCATCGTGTTCCGCGCCTTGACCCGCGAGCCGCTGCTGCTCGAGCGCGTGCTCGCCGCCGGCGCGCTGCCCGCTGCCGACGAGCCGGAGGCGAGGCGCAAGCTGGAGAGGGCGAGGCAGGCCGCCGCCTTGTCCGCGCGGCCGGCACGCTGACCACGAGTCCGGCGCGATACGACCTCGATGTGCCGGAGCCCGCACCGGCGCGTGGCACAAAGCAGCCGATGTGCCGCGCGGCCCCGGCGTCGGGTCGCCGGGGACCCGCGGAAACCCCGTGCCATCCAGGTCGGGCGCAGCCGTCGGACGGGCGATCCGGATCGAGGTCCCACGCGTCGCCGTGGCGGGTGCCGGTTGTCGATCCGGCCTTGGCGGACCGGATCTTCGAGAGCGTCAGAGCCTGCACACGATGATAGTGCGAATGCGCACGAAGTGCGCTGTCGGCCTATCCGCCGGCGTGGCGCGTGGTGTTCACGGCAAGACGCGACGGGATGATTTTTTTTTTGCGCCGGCATGCGTGATCATCCGTCATGTCTCTCGTGATGTACCGCGGATCGAGGATCGCACTGCTGGTGGGGGTGATCGGCTGCTCGTCGAGCAAGCCGTCGACGACGGTGGACGCCCCGGGGACGCCGGGGATGGATGCGCCGCCGCCGCCGGCGGACGCCGCGATCGATGCGCTGCCCGGCAGGGCCTGTCCGCACGAGTTGACCGAGATCACGCGGATCACGACGGCCGCCGGCAACACTCCGTATGACCTGCTCGCATTCCTTCCGGGGAATATCGATGGCAGCGGTGCGCAGGGCGTCGTGCTGGTCGAGCGCGCGCCCGACTCGGCGAACGCGAGGACGCTGATCCGGATCCGCGCGGCCTTGCGCAACGGCGGCGTGTTCACGATCCCCACGGTCTCGAACCTCGTGCTGCCGCAGGAGGGCCCCGAGAAGATCGTGCTGGGCGACTTCAACGGCGATCACCTGGTGGACGTGCTGTTCTCGTACGTCACGTCGTTTCCGCGCACGTCCTACGTCTACATCGCGACCCAGCTGGCGGATCACTCGTTCGTGTTCCAGCCGCGGGTCGACGTCAGCGCGTGCAGCTCGAGCAACGACGAGCGGCTGATGGGGCTCGCGGTGATCGACGTCGATCACGACGGCAAGGACGACGTGGTCGCGACGGTGAGCTACGGCGGGCTCGGCGCGCCGCCGCTCGGGGTCACGGTGCTGTCCGGCACGTCGGGCGGGGTCGGCCCGGCGCGCTGCGTGGCGTCGGGGGGCGTGACCAGCGGCTTCCCGGCGCAGATGATCGCGGCGGAGGCGTTCCGGGTCGACGACTTCAACGGCGATGGCGCGCCGGACATCGCGGCGCTGTATCCCGACCGGATCCGGGTGTTCTTCAACACCGGCGCGTCGCAGTTCACGCTCGCGCCCAACGAGGTCGCGTACAACGGCGTGACCCGGATCCAGTTCGACCACCTCGCGGGCAGAAGCCACCAGAACCTGGTCAACGTGCTGATCGCCGACACCATGACCACGGCGATCCGCTTGCGGATCGACGGCACGGGTATCGTCGCGAGCGACCCGGTGCCGGTGTTCCCGGAGGTCATCGACTTCTTCTTCCCGGAGTTCGCGGTCGGCGATTTCAACGGCGACGGGGACACCGCGTCGGGGAGCTTTCCGCTGCCGGTGTCCGCGATCCAGACGTTCCACTGGGAGCCGGGCCGCGATCACCTGCTGATCCAGACCACGTTCGACCTCGTCCTCTATCACGTGCACTGATGTCGCGCGCAAGGAGCTGGACCATGACCAGGATCGTCGGGATCGTCGCGGCGGCGGCCGCGCTGTTCGCCTGCGGCAGGGACCGCCCGGGCGCGGGGATCGACGGCGGCGCGACCGGGAGCGACGCGACCGAGAGCGACGCGTCGGCGCCGGACGCGCTGATCGACGCGTTCGTGAGCACGCTCAAGCAGCGCGCGTACGTCAAGCCGTCGCGCAGCGCGCAGTTCATGACGTTCGGGTACACCGTCGTGATGTCCACCGACGGCTCGACGCTCGCGATCAGCGGCGACGGCGACGACAGCGCCGCGACCGGCATCAACGGCGATCAGAACAACCGCGACGCCAGCGAGGCCGGCGCGGTCTACGTGTTCGTGCGCAGCGGCGCGAGCTGGGCCCAGCAGGCGTACATCAAGGCGTCGAACACCGACATCAATGATCGGTTCGGGACCGGCCTGGGGATCTCGGCCGACGGCTCGACGCTCGCGGTCGGCGCGGACGGCGAGGCGAGCGCGGCGAGCGGCATCGACGGCAACCAGGCCGACAACTCGGCGCCCGGCGCGGGCGCGGTCTACGTGTTCACGCGCAGCGGCGCGACGTGGTCGCAGCAGGCCTATGTCAAGGCATCGAACACCGACGCCGGCGATCGGTTCGGCATCAACCTGGCGCTGTCGCACGACGGCGCGACGCTCGTGGTCGGCGCCGACAGCGAGGCGAGCGCGGCGACCGGCATCAACGGCGATCAGACCAGCAACGTCCCGCCCGGCGCCGGGGCGGTCTACGTGTTCACGCGCAGCGCCGCGACGTGGTCGCAGCAGGCCTACGTCAAGGCGTCCAACACCGGTGCGTTCGACGGCTTCGGCGGCTACCTGGCGCTGTCGGCCGACGGGGCGACGCTCGCGGTCGCCGCGGTCGGCGAGGCGAGCACCGCGACCGGCATCAACGGCAACCAGCTCGACAACCTCACGCAGGACGCGGGTGCGGTCTACGTGTTCAGCCGCAGCGGCTCGACCTGGAGCCAGCAGGCCTATGTCAAGGCGTCCAACACCAGCCGGCTCGGCGACTTCGGCCACGGCGTGGCGCTGTCGGCCGACGGCTCGACCCTCGCGATCGGCGCCGACGGCGACTCGAGCGGCGCGACCGGCGTCGACGGCGACCAGACCGGCAGCGCGGTCCCCGAATCGGGCGCGGTCTACCTGTTCCGCCGCACCGGGCTCGATCTGTTCGGCACCAGCGTCGCGCTGTCGGGCGACGGCGGCACGCTCGTGGTCGGCGCGCCGTTCGAGGCCAGCTTCGCGACCGGCATCGACGGCGACCAGACGCTGAACGGCTCGCTCGAGAACGGCGCGGCCTACGTGTTCCACTAACCCCAGAGCTCGCCTGAGATGAGCGCGAGGCGGGGTCAGATCAGGTGAGCTCGGGGGTTAGTCACGGGAACGGCGAGACCTCGGCACGGGCGCTGTGGGCGACGAGCAGCCGGCGGAGCTCGCCGACGGTCGCGGCGTGCTGGCCGATCACGTTGTCGTGCTCGCCGGGATCGCCGCGCGTGTCGTAGAGCTCGAGGTTGTCGTTGTCGTCGAGCAGCTTCCACCGGCCCTTGATGACCGCCGTGAGGCCGCCGGGGCTCGAGCGGTCCTTGATCATCTGGGCGAACGCGACGCCGGCGTCGGGGTCGCCGGGGCGCCGGCCGGTGGCGAGGTCGGCGAACGAGCGGCCGTCGAGGCTGATGTCGCGCGGCGCGACGAAGCCGGCGAGCTCGAGCACGGTGGGGACGAGGTCGGTCAGGCTCACGGTCTCGGCGACGCGGCGGGGCTGGATCGCGGGGCCGGCGATCACGAGCGGGACGTGGATCTGCGCGTCGTAGAGATCGGTGGAGTGATAGGGGTGGCCGTGCTCGCCGAGCGATTCGCCGTGGTCGGCGGTGACGATCGCGATCGGCGCGCGATCGGCCGGGCGCTGGGCGAACGCGGCGAGGACCTCGGCGACCATCTGATCGGAGGCGGCGAGGGTGCGATCGTAGGCGACGCGGCGGTCGTCCTCGCTGCGCAGCTCGCCGCCGACGGCCCAGTTGTGGGGCTCGAGGATGTGCATCCACAGAAACAGCGGCGCGCGGCCGGGCCGGCGCTCGCGCTCGTCGAGCCAGTCCCGCGCCCTGCGCGCCAGCACGGCGCCGCGCGGCTCGATCTCGAGGTGGGCGAGGCCGCGCTCGAGGCCGGTGTGGAAGGCCTTGCCCCAGAAGCCCTCGCAGCACATGAAGCCGGCGGTGTCGTAGCCGCCGGCGCGGAGGCGCTCGGCGAGCACGACGTGGCGCGGATCGATGCGCAGCGCCCAGCCGACGACGCGGCCGCGGACCCGGCCCGGCGACAGCCCGACGATGATCGACGGCACCGAGCGCCGCGTGACGTTGCTCGGCGAGAACGCGCGGTCGAACACGGCGCCGCGCGCGGCGAGCGCGGCCAGCGCGGGCATGTCGGCCCGGCCGCCGTACGGCGGGGTGTGATCGGCGCGCACGGTGTCGATCGTGATCAGGAGGATGTCGGGGTGCGCGGCGGCGGGCTGCGCGACAGGGCGGAACGCGGCGAGCGGGATGCGGGCATGGATCGCGTCGAGATCGAACAGGCCGTCGATCGCGAGCCCGACGAGCGGCCGCTCGCCCCAGATCTCGAGGCTGAGCGACGGCCGGGTGTAGACGGCGATCAGCGCGGCGGCGATCGCGGCGGCGGCGGCGGCGGCGCAGCCCAGGCCGATCGGCGCGCGCGCCCGGCCGAGCCGCGGCCAGGCGGCGTGCACGGCGAGGGTGGCGGCGAGGCCGGCGGCGGGTGCGTACAGCGGATCGGTGTCGAGCGGGCCGAGCCGCGGCGCGAACGCGAACCGCCACAGCGCCCACAGCGCGGCGAGCGCGGTCAGGACGGCGGCGGCGAACAGCAGCCGCGGGCGCAGCAGGGTGCGCCGGCCACCGCGGCGCCACTGCGCGTCGAGCCGGGCCGCGAGGTGCGCGAACAGCCGCGCGCACGGCCGCGACAGCGCGACGATCCCGAGCACCGCCGCGACGGCGAACGCGGGCTCGAGGATGCTCGTCGCGAGCGGCCGGAACGCGGTGTACAGCGCCAGCGCCCACACGCTCTGGAACATCACGGCGCCCAGGGCGAACGCGCCGAGCCAGACCACGGCCAGCCAGCCGGCGAGCCGGGGCGCCGCGCCGTCGGCGTCGACCAGCTGGGCGGCGAGCACGCGCGGCTGCCACCCCGCGATCACGCCGCGCACGATCGCGCTGGCGACGGCGATCCCGGGGATGGCGATCAGCGCGAGGAAGCCGGCGGTGGCGAGCGCGCCGAGCGCCCCGGCGCTGCGGCCGTCGATCAGCCCGGCGACCAGCGCGCCGGCGCAGGCGGCCACCGCGTTCGGCGCGAACCAGCGCAGCGCCGGCACGAGCCGCGAACGAAGCTGGGGAAGCCGCAACGCGCAAAATTCTAGCCCCGGGGCGGCGGGGTGTCAGGTCGACGGCGGGCCGCATGCGAAGCTTCCTGCATGGGCTGGCTCGCCGTCTTCCGCTCGCGCCGGATGGCGGTGCTGTTCCTGCTCGGGTTCTCGTCGGGCTTGCCGCTTCTGGTCACCAGCCAGATCCTGCAGGCCTGGCTCACCGCCGAGGACATCCCGCTCGCACGGATCGCCGCGATGAACCTGGTCGGGCTGGCGTACACGTTCAAGTTCGTGTGGGCGCCGATCGCGCTGCTCGCGGCGATCGCGGCGATGAGCCGGCTCGCGCCGCGGAGCGATCTCGCCGCGGTGGTGACCATGGCGATCGTCGTGGCGGTGCTGTCGGCGTCGCAGGACATCGTGGTCGACGCATACATGACCGACGTGCTGCCGCGGCACGAGCGCGCGGCCGGCTCGTCGCTGAACATCACCGGCTACCGGATCGCGACGGTGGTGAGCACGTCGCTCGCGTTCGTGATGGCGGATCACATCGCGTGGTCGACGATCTGGCTCGTGCTCTCGGCGATGATGGTGGTCGGCGTGGTCGGCACGGTGCTCGCCGACGAGCCCGCGGTCGTCGCTCGACCGCCGCGAACGATCGCGGAGTCGGTCCGCGTGCCGGTCGGCGATCTCTGGCGGCGCTATCGCGGCGGCACCTTCCTGGTGCTGGCGTTCGCGGCGTTCTATCGCTTCGGCGACTACTTCGCGCAGTCGCTGGTGATGCCGTTCCTGCTCGACGGCGTCGGCTTCAGCCTCACGGAGATCGCCGTGATCTACACGCTCCTCGGGCTCGGTGGCACCATCGTCGGTGGCGTTTTCGGCACCGCGCTGGTGGCGCGGTTCGGCCTGCGCCGCATGCTGTTCGGCTTCGGGCTGATGTCCGCGACCACGCACCTGCTCTACATCTGGCTCGCCGTGGCCGGCAAATCGACGGCGGTGTTCTGCGTCGCGGTCGCCTGCGACAACGCCGCGATCGCGATGGGCGCGGCCGCCCTCGTCGCGTTCCTCATGTCGGTGTGCTCGCCCGCGGTGAGCGCGACGCAGTTCGCGCTGTTCACGTCGCTGGCGTCGATCGGCCAGCGCGTGTTCGGCCCGCTCGCCCACGGCGTGGTCGCCGCGGTCGGCTGGAGCGGTTACTTCGCGGTGTGCGCGGCGATGGCGCTGCCCGGGCTCGTGCTGGTGTGGCTCACGACCCGCGTCGTCGAGCGCGGTGGGGTCGCGGCGACCGGCGGCGCGCCGGGCGTCAGATGATGCGGCCCATCTCGCGGTACTCCTGGCGCGCGGCCTCGACGAGATCGGCGGTGGTGACCGGGCGGCGGGCCTCGGCGGCGATCAGCGCGGCGCGCAGGGCGGCCTTCTTGATGTAGCCGCCGGCCATCTCGAACCGCTTGGCCATGAGGTCCCAGTCGATGTCGGCCTCGAGCGGCACCTTGGGCGGGAACATGCTGATCCACAGCTTCTTGCGCTCGGCCTCCTCGGGGAGCTCGAACAGGATCGAGAACCGGACGCGGCGCTTGAACGCGTCGTCGAGGCCCTGCTCGAGGTTGGTCGCGAGCAGGGTGACGCCGTCGAAGGTCTCCATGCGCTGCAGGAGGTAGTTGACCTCGAGGTTGGCGTAGCGATCGTTGGCGGACTTGACGTCGGTGCGGCGCGCGAACAGCGAGTCGGCCTCGTCGAAGAACAGCACGGCGTGCGAGGTCTCGGCCTCGTCGAAGATCTAGGCCAGGTTCTTCTCGGTCTCCCCGATGTACTTGTTGACGACCTGCGACAGGTCGATGCGGTAGAGGTCGTAGCCGAGCTCCTTGGCGAGCAGCTGGGCGACCATGGTCTTGCCGGTGCCGGGCGGGCCGGCCATGATCGCCGACACGCCGCGGCCGTACGGCAGCTTGGCGGCGAACCCCCATTCCTCGAGGAGGAACGAGCGGTAGCGCGCGAACCGCACGACCTCGCGGACGGCGTCCTGGGTGTCGCGCGGCAGGACGAGGTCGCTCCACGAGAAGCCGATCGGGATGCGCTGGGCCATCGCGCCGAGCCGGTGCGAGAACATCAGGCGCGCGGCGTCGCCGAGGTCGTCGAGCGTGACGGCCGGCTCGTCGGGATCGCGCAGCCGTGCGGCCTGCACCGCGCGATGGGCGGCGCGGGCGATGGTCGCGCCGGTGAACGCGTAGCGGCTGGCGACGACCTCGAGGTCGTCGGCGGCGGCGGCCGCGCCGGACAGCGCGTGGCGCCACAGCTCGAGCCGCTCGCGGAACACCGGCGGCGGCACGTCGAGCTCGATCAGCGCGGGGACGACCTCGACGAGCCAGCTCGGGTGCGTGGTCAGCGTGAACACGACCGGCACGGCGAGCTCGGCGGTGGCGTCGGCGATCGCGTGGACCACGGCGCGCGGGGCGTCGCGATCGATGGTCGAGCCGCCGTCGACGATCGCGGCGGCGTCGCGCAGGGCGGCCTCGCGCAGCGCCGCGGCGATCCGCTCGGTGATCTTGCCCTCGGCGACGATGCCGGCGAGATCGATCCGCACGCACGACCGGCCGCGCTCGCCGAACACCGCCTCGGCGACCAGGCCGCGCCCGGCGCCCTCGGGGCCGGCGAGCAGCACGCGGGGTGCGGCGCCGCCGCGGCTGTCGAGCGCGCGCGCGATGCGCTGGACCAGCTCGGGGCTCATCACGACGTCGCCGCGGCGCGGGGCGAGCTCGCGGATCCGGACCAGCCCGTGGATCAGCTCGTCGACGGTGTCGTGGCCGCGCAGGAACCCGACGATGCGGTCGGCGAGCCGGGCGGGGCGCATCGTCGCGGGCTGGTCGCCGGCCGGGCTGACGGTCACCACGCCGAACCGGCGCAGCGGCGCGGCGTCGTCGAACCGGAGCAGCACGCGATCGATGGTCGGCGCGTCGCCCGCGGCGATCACGCGCGCGAGGAACCCGATGTCGCCGCGCTTGCGGGTGAAGTCGTCGAGCGCGTAGGCGTACGCGCGCTCGAGCTCGTGGTCGAGCTCGGGCGCGAGCAGCACGCAGACGATCGCGACGTCGAGCTCGGATAGCGCGAACACGCGAACCAGCCGCGACATCAGCGGCTCGGGCTCGGCCGCGAGCGCCTCGCGCAGGCCGGCGAGCGCGGCGGCGACGGCGGTGTCCAGGGCGGGGTCGTGCGCGAGCGGGACGCGGCCGCCGAGGGCGATCGCGACCTCCTCGCTGGTCGGACCGAACGCGCTGCCGGCCGACGGGCGGCGGCGCTGCGCGTACACCGCGAGGAACCGCGACAGGTACGCGCGGGCCAC
>VBLP01000216.1:0-4739 GCA_005887925.1 Deltaproteobacteria bacterium
GCGCGTGATGATGTTGACCACGCCGCCGATCGCGTCCGAGCCGTAGATCGCCGACGCGCCGTCCTTGAGGATCTCGACGCGCTCGACGATCGCGAGCGGGATCGAGTTGAGATCGACCGAGACGTTGGCGCCGTTGCCGCCGGGCACGATGCGGCGGCCGTTGAGCAAGGTCAGCGTCCGCGAGCTGGTGAGCCCGCGGATGTCGACGCGGGTCGTGCCGTCGCCGCCGGCGTTGATCTGCGCGTTGACGCCGTTCTGCTGCGCCGGCAGCTGCTGGATGATGTCGCCCAGCGTCGCCTGGCCGGCTGCCTGCAGCAGCTCGCGATCGATGATGGTCAGCGGCGCCGGTGTGGTCACCGTGCGGCGACCGATCGTCGAGCCGGTGACCACGATGACCTCCTCCTTGAGGTCCTGGTCGGCGAGCTTGTCGAAGTCGACCTCTGCGGCGTCGCGCGACACCGCCGCGGGGGGCGCCGGTGGCGGCGGATCGGACGGCGGTGATTGTGCGACGCGCCGGTCGTGGGGTGCCGGCGTGCGCGCGGCGTCGGACCGCGGCCGCATGCGCAGCGTCCGCGGTGGGCTCGTGTCGCCATCAGCCATCGTCGAAATGCTGATGGAGACCAGACACACACTGCTAATCAGCGAGTTCCGGACCATTGTACCTACTTCCCGTTTCGACAATAGAGTCCCCACAACCACGTTCCCCATGTGATTCAGACCAGTGTTACAGAATCAATTGTCATTTGTCATTATCTGATTCATGGCGTGGTCGAATTTGATCTGGCGATCGTGGTCGCACCTTGTGCGGGCACGGGCGCGGCCGCGGCACCTCGTGGGCGCCGGTCGGCCAGAACATGTCTGATATGGAACGCGCGCTACCCCGGCGCTGCCCGTCGCTCCACGAGCCCGGCGGTATCCTGGGCGGCCCGGCGACGCGACGGGGACTACCCGTGCGCCGCGCGGGCCCGGCTCATACCAGGTGCAGGCTCGGCAGCGCGAACGCGATGTACATGAGGCCGAGGGGGTTGCCCTGACGAAGCAGGCCGAGCCGGGCCAGCTTGAGCGCGCGGCCGACCTCCTCGCCGGCGAGGAAGCGGGTCACCAGATCGGTCCCGATCTGGACCGCGATCGGCTCGAAGTTGGTGATCTCGGTGCCGATGACGCCCGCGGCGTTGCCCTGCGACACCAGCGCGGACAGGAAGCTGAACATCGCCTCCGGGGACGTCCCGGTGGTGTGACAGCCATTGAGGATCACCAGAGGACGGGTCGGCTCGTTCCAGTGCAGGAACTTGTTGATGAAGCTCGCGGCCGTGATGATGTCACTGCCCTCGAGGCCGATCTTCAGGAACGGCGTCCTGGTGGGGGTGAGCCCGCCGTGGCAGTAGAAGTAGACCAGCGGCCGCGCCTCACCGACCAGGCGCGTGATGCAGACATCGCGGTCGTCGATCACCTCGAGCCAGTCGCTCGCGAGGCCCTTGAGCGCATCGATGTGGCCCTGGCGCAGCGTGAAGTCCGCGTCGGTGTAGATCGGTGCGAAGCCGCGCACCGCGGGGCCGCGCGCGATCGCGGTGGCGATCTCTCCCTTGGGGATGTGGATCGGCAGGCCGAGCTCGTGGCGGAAGCCCCAGAACCCACCGGCGCACACCACGCGATCGTCGTCGTAATGCGGGCAGTTGCCGACGAAGCACGGCTCGGTCTCCAGCGCCTTGCCGGCCGCGATCGCGGCGAGGCTGGCATCGCACACGGTGAGGCTCTCCCGCGCGGGATCGAGCGGGTAGTCGTAGACCATCGCCATCGGCACCACCGCGTCGGGCGAGCTCTTGAGCGCGATCTGCACGCGACCCGGCTGCCGCATGGCGTTGCGCAGCGCGGCCAGCTCGGGGCCGGCGATCCCGAAGTTGGTGACGATCTGGCCCCACAGGTTGGCCCCGCGCTGCGCCATCATCCGGTAGATCTGGGCGCTGGTCTCGGCGCTGGGCGGGTTGATGAAGCGGTAGCTGGTGGTCTTTTCGTCCCACTCGCCCTCGCTGCCCCACGCGACCCACTGCAGCGCCGTGCGCGCGTAGCTCACCTGCCTGGCGAGCTGGGTATCGTCGATGTGGCCGTCGTGGATCTGGTCGGGGACGCCGGCCTTCGACGACACGAAGCGGAACGAGTGCGTGCCGTGGCCATCGTCATTGACCAGGACGCTGAGCAGGTGCTCGGTGCCGGGGGCGAAGCGGCTGGTATCGAGGCTGTCGCTGAGGTTGTAGTCGCACACGCGCCGGGCCGCGCCGGGCTGCGCGCGACCCGACCACGTGACCTCGACCGTCACCAGGTGCGACTGCAGGAGCACGCCGCGGTGATAGATGTTGCAGCGCAGCCCGGCGCGGCCGAATGTCCACGGCGTGCGCACCGCGAAGCACAGCTGGGTATCCGCGAGCGCGGCCGGCGTGTCGGCCCAGGCGCGCTGCACGACGCGGTTGCCGGTGGCCAGGATCTGGACGCGACCGTGGCGAGCCGGCCCGAGCTGGAGCTGGCGCGGGAAGCCGAACAGGATCACGTCGAGGATGTCGCCCTCGTGCAGACCGCCCAGCGGCTGGTCGCCGGGAAGCGAGCCGGCGACCACGCGCGGCTCGATCTTGACCCAGAACACGTACCACTCCCCGGCGCCGAGCGTGTGATCGACCAGCGGCGTGCCGGGCGCCTCGGAGGTCGCGAATCCCAGGTTGACGTGCTGCGGCTCGGCCGGCGCGGCGATCATCGAGACCGGTACCGCCTCGGCTCCGGTGCCATGTTCGGCGGGCCCCGGTCCGTCTGTGCTCGGCGGTTTCGCTCGATGCCCGTCGGGCGGCTTGGCCGCTCCGCGCTTGGCGGATGCCTTGCGTACACTGCTGGCGGCGCCCTTGGGTACGGCGTGCTTGGCAGCTGCCTTGCGCGCGCTGCCCGCGGCAGACGGCTTGCGCGCGGCGGGCTTGGAGATCCCGGCCGGTGCGGTGGGCTTGGCGAGCCCCGTGGGCGCAGCGCGCCTGGCGGGCGCCTTGTGCGCGCCGGTCTTTGCTGATCCCGGTGCTGTGCGCTTGGCCGCCGCCTTGCGCGCGCCCGTCGCCCCGGATGGCCGTGCGCCGCCAGCGCCGGCCTTGCCCGGGGGCTTGACCTTGAAGACCGGAATCCTGGTTCCCTGGGTGCCACGGGCGGCGGGCGTGACCTGGTTGCGCGCAGGCCCGAGGCGCGCGCCGCGCGGGGCGCCCTTGCCGAGCGCCTTGCCGAGCGCGTCGATGTCGCGCCCGCGCCGCGGGAATCGCGTGCGAAGCGCGTCGAGCAGCGGGGCGAGCCGGCCCTTGCGGATCGCGGCGTCGACCAGCAGCTCGGCGAGCGCGTCGCGATCGCGGCTCTCGCCGAGCTGCCTGGTGGTCAGGCCGCCGGCATCGCGGGCGAAGGCGAGCAAGCCGCGCAGGGTCGGAAACAGCTGCTGCAGCAGTCGCTGCAGGTCGTTGCGTGCCGCGGCCGTCATTGCGAGGGCGGCTGGTCCGGCGTCTTGGCCGGCTTCGGCGGCTGGCCCATGGGGGCGGGCACGTTGCCCTTGCTCTCGTCGATCGTCGGGATGTAGTAATCGCCGGTCGGCTTCTTGCGGCGTCCGTCGAGGAAGTAATCGACCCCGAAGTTCGACGAGATCGCGACGAGCAGCACCATGACCAGGAAGTAGCCGAAGAAGCCGATCGCCAGGCCCAGGCCGTAGGCGCCGAACAGATCGCTCTGGGCGGGGAACAGCGCGAGCACGGCGGTGCCGCCGATGATGCCGATCAGCGTGACGAGGTCGGTCGCGCTGACATCGGCGCGGCGATGCCGGTTGATGTAATAGATGTACCAGCCGATGACGGTGCCGAACGCGCCGGCGCCCCAGAGCTGGATGTCATGAACCGTTTGCTGCGAGATGTCGGCCATCGAAGATCCTCCGGAGCAGGTACGTGAGGGGAGCCACCCCGGCGACGGTGATCGCCGCGGTGAGGCCGGCGATCGCGCCGATGGTCGCGGCGGTGGCCGCGAGCCCTGCCGCCAGCGCGCTCAGCGTGCGGATCCGGAGCGAAGTGCGCTGCGCGAGCAGCATGCCCAGCACGAGACCGAACGCGACCGCGCCTGCCAGCTTCACGACGTCCCCACGGCGCTAGCCTAGTGGAGTCGGCGATCATCCGCCAGGCCCGCGCGCAGCAAAGCGCGTGGCGAACAGCCGCCCCGGATTCGACAGCTCGTGTCGCGATCCCGAATGCTGCCCAGCGCCAGATTGCTGCATAGCCATCCAGACCAAGCAGAATCGTACAGCGCCGGCCCGAGCCCGCATCCGATGCGGGGCTCGAACGACGCGGACGCAGACGATTCGCGCTCGGTGCACGAGCCGCGCGGCGCCGCCCGGTGAGACAACGGAGTCGCGCGCGGTTGCTGCCGCGGCTTGCCGCAGCCGACGATGCGCGCGCAGCACCGCGGATGGCGCGCCGCGAGGTCGGGCCGCGCAAGACCTGCGGCAGCGGCGACGCGTGGGGCCGACCTTGCGCGGTTCCGCGGATGCGCGCGTCGTGGCTCGCGCCTCGCGAAATCCTGTCGCGGGCGATTACTTCCTTCGCTCCGGTGTGCAGCACTGACACGCAGTGGTTCTGGTCTTGCAGTCGCAGCGACCAGATTACCAATGATCACATCGCCACCGGTATCCGGGTTTGTGGAGGTTCGGTATGAGTGACAATGACAGAGCACTGCCCGGCACCGGC
>VBLP01000216.1:4748-9863 GCA_005887925.1 Deltaproteobacteria bacterium
CGCGGGCGTCGCCGGCAGCGGCTTCTCGTCACCCCCCCACGCTCCGGTGAGCGCGCGGACCGGGCCTCGCCCCGCCCGGGTGGCCGAGGGAACACCGTTCCCCGGCGCGCCGCTCCCGGCGGCGAGCACCGCGCCCGCGTCGCCGGTGGCGCCGCTGGGGACGGGTACCGGGAAGTCGGCCTGGGACTCGTCCGATGGTGCGCCGGCATCGGTGCAGGCGATCACGGCGCTGCAGCCGGGCGTCCGGATCAACCAGTACGAGATCATCAAGATGATCGGCGAGGGCGGGATGGGCAGCGTGTTCCTGGCCCGCGATCTCCGGCTCGGCCGCCGCGTCGCGATCAAGTTCCTGCGCTCGAACGAGCCCGAGCAGAGCCAGCGGTTCCTAGTCGAGGCCCGCACCACGGCGCGCAGCCAGCACGACAACATCGTCGTGATCTACGAGGTCGGCGAGTACGAGGGCGCGCCCTACATCGTGCTCGAGTACATGAGCGGCAAGCCGCTCGCGCACCTGACCGAGAACGGCCAGAAGCTGCCGTACACCCGCGCGGTCGAGATCATGATCCCGATCCTGCGCGCGCTGGGCTGCGCGCATGGCCAGGGCATCGTCCACCGCGACCTCAAGCCCGACAACGTCTTCCTCACCGAGTCCGGCACGATCAAGGTGCTCGACTTCGGCATCGCCAAGGTCCTGCAGCAGCGCGCCGAGAGCGAGGCCGAGGCGGCGGGGCCGGCCCGCATGCCGAGCCCGCTCGAGCTCGCGACCGGCACCGGCGCCGGGTTGACCCGCGTCGGGTCGATCATGGGCACGCTGCAGTACATGTCCCCCGAGCAGTGGGGCATCGGCGTCGAGATCGACCACCTCAGCGACATCTGGGCGTGCGGCATCCTGCTCCACCGCCTGATCTGCGGCCAGCACCCGCTGTATCCACTCGACGGTAACCAGCTGCTGGTGACCGCGATGCTCGAGACCGCGATGCCATCGATGGCCGCGACCGCACCGCACGATGTGCCGCGCGAGCTGATCCACATCGTCGATCGCTGCCTGCTGAAGCAGAAGGTGCAGCGCTGGCAATCGGCCGGCGAGCTGATGGCGGCGCTCGAGCTGTTCCTGCCCGGCCGGCGCACGCAGACCCTGCAGGGCGACGAGAGTCCGTACGCTGGTCTATCGCCGTTCCAGGAGGACGACGCCGGCAAGTTCTTCGGCCGCAACCGCGAGATCGCGGCGATGGTCACCCGGATCCGCGACCGGCCGCTGATGGCGGTGGTCGGCAGCTCCGGCGTCGGCAAGTCGTCGCTGGTCCGTGCCGGCCTGGTGCCCACGCTCAAGCGCTCCGGCGAGCCGTGGGAGGTCCTGGTCGCGCGGCCGGGACGCAAGCCGCTCGACGGGCTGGCCGGCATCCTCGCCCCGCTGATCACCACCGGCGCGAACATCGCCGACGAGGTCGACGAGCACAAGAAGCTGATCGACACGCTGCGCGCCGAGCCCGGACACCTCGGCCACGTGCTGCGCCTGCGCGCCCGCCGCGACAATCGGCGCATCCTCCTGTTCGTCGACCAGTTCGAGGAGCTCTACACGCTGGCCGACCCCGCCGAGCGCGCCGCGTTCACCGCATGCCTGTCGGCGGTCGCCGACGACGCGACCAGCCCGCTGCGCGTCGTGCTGTCGTTCCGCAGCGACTTCCTCGATCGCGTCGCCGAGGACCCGGCGTTCGCGAGCGAGCTGACCCAGGGCCTGTTCTTCGTCGGCCCGCCCGGCCGCGACGGCCTGCGCGACGCGATCGTCCAGCCCGCCGAGCTCGCCGGATACCAGTTCGAGCTGCCGGCGATCGTCGAGGACATGCTCGACCACCTCGAGACCACGCCCGACGCGCTGCCGCTCCTGCACGCCGACCGCTTCGTCGGCGAGCTCGGCGCGCACAGGACGCCGCTGGTCCGCGCCCTGCTGCTCCGGCTGGTCACCGCCGAGCGCACGCGCGCCATCGTCCCGGTCGCCGAGCTGCTCGAGCTGTCGCGCGATGCGGGCGACGTCCAGCGCCTGCTCGATCAGATGGTCGATGTCCGCCTGCTCGTCGTCCAGACCCTCGAGGGTGGCAAGGGCTCGACCGCCGAGATCATCCACGAGTCGCTGATCCACGGCTGGCCGACCCTGCGGCGCTGGCTCGACGAGAACCAGGACGACGCCGAGCTGGTCGATCAGCTCCGCGTCGCGGCGCACCAGTGGCACCACAAGGGCCACGACGCGGGCCTCTTGTGGCGCGGCGACGTCGCCGCCGAGGCCGGCAAGCTCCGCGCGCGCTACAAGGGCCCGCTGTCCGACATCGAGCGCGGCTTCCTCGACGCCGTGGTCGCGTACACCGCCGCGCGGGTCCGGCGCCGCCGGCGCGCGCTGATCGGCGGCTTCGCCGCGCTGTCGCTGATCGTCGTCGCGACGATGGTGCTGCTCGTGATCATCCAGAAGGCGCGCGAGCTGGCCCAGGACAACGCCCACCAGGCGCAGATCGCGCAGCGCAGCGCCGAGGCCGCCGGGCAGGAAGCGCGGCGCCAGCGCGACGAGGCCCAGCGCAACCTCGACGAGCGGATCGCCGCCGAGCAGCGCGCCGCCGAGGCCGCCCGCGCCAAGCGCGTGCTCGACCTCGAGCTGAGGAAGTCCAAGGAGCAGCTGATCCGCGAGCGCGACAATGCCACCGAGAGCGCGGCGCAGGCCGTGCGCGCCCAGCGCCGCGCCGAGGTCAGCGCGCGGGTTGCGGCCGCGGCCAACCGCGAGACCCAGGCCGCACAGGCCCAGACCGTCCGGGCCAACCGCGAGCTCGCCGCCGCGCTCGCGAAGGAGCAGGCCCGCGTCCAGCAGCTCAACGACCGGCTCGGCAGCGCGCCGATCACCGAGCTCAAGCGGTTCGACCGGACCAGGAAGGGTGCGCCATGACCAGAACGCTCGCTGCCGCGCTCGGCGTCGCGCTGATCGCCTCGGTCGCCTCCGCACAGCCCGTACCGGCGCCCGCGGCGCCGCTCGCCACCGCCGACAAGGCGATGACCACGCTCGACGGCGTGAGCGCCTCCGGTGCGGTGTCCGACAACGACGAGCGCGAGGCGACCATCGATTTCGACCAGGGCAATAACTACCTCAACAGTGGCCTGTTCGCCCAGGCGGTCGACAAGTACAAGGAGGCGCTCGCCCACTGGGATCACCCCGCGATCCACTACAACCTCGCGCTCGCGCTGATCAGCCTCGACCGTCCACTCGAGGTCTACGATCACCTGACCGAGGCGACAAGCTGCGGCGTCGAGCCGCTCGGCCAGGACAAGTACAACCACGCCCGCGAGTACCTGCGGCTGGTCGAGGGCCAGATCGCCGACATCGACGTGTCGTGCGACAAGCCCGGCGCACGGGTCGCGGTCGACGGCAAGGAAGTGTTCATCGCGCCGGGCAGGTACGTCGCCAAGGTCCGGGCCGGGATGCACAGCTTCCTGGCGGACAAGCCGGGCTACGTCACGCGCAGCGTCGCGCCCTACGTCGGCCCGGGCAAGACGTTCCGGGTCGATCTCCTGCTGTACACGTCCGACGAGCTCACCCGCTACCGGCGCAAGTGGGACCGCACCTGGGTCCCCTACACCGTGATCGGCGCCGGCGCGCTGGTCGCGCTGGCCGGCGGCGGGCTCGAGCTGTGGGCCGGGTCCGACTTCAAGCAGTACGACACCGCTGTCGCGAAGTGCAACAAGGACAACGCCGTCGTGAACGGCGGCTGCAGCCTGACCGGCACGGGCATCCAGAGCATGCAGAACAGCGGCACGATGAAGCAGACCACCGGCTTCGTGCTGTACGGGGTCGGCGGCGCCGCGATCGTCGTCGGCGGCGTGCTGGCGTACATCAACCGCCGCGAGGCCTATCAGATCCGCCCCGAGGAGCTCCACGGCCAGGGCCTCTCGATCGCGCCCGTGGTCGCGCCCGGAGTCGCCGGCGCCCTGGTGCAAGGACATTTCTAGGAGGGGTTATGCGCTCGCTATGCGTATTTGGATTCGCGGCCCTGTGCGCCGCGCTCGCGGTGACCGGCTGTGCCACCAAGTCGGGCGCCGTGCCGTGCGCCGCCACCGGCATCGTGTGCCCCGCTGGCACCCAGTGCGCTGCCAACCAGCCGGTGTGCATCACCGACAGCTGCGGCAACGGCGTCATCGACTCGGATGAACAGTGCGACGACGGTAACATCACCGACGGCGATGGCTGCTCGGCGAAGTGCAAGTCCGAGCTGTGCGGTGATGGCATCGTCAACAACGGCGAGCAGTGCGACGGTGGTGGTGAGTCGGCGACCTGCAACCTCGATTGCACCGTCCCCAGCTGCGGCGATGGCAAGGTCAACAAGAAAGCCGGCGAGGAGTGCGACGACGGCGCGAACAACGCCGATGATCGCGACTGTACGGCGGGCTGCAAGAGGAACGTATGTGGGGATGGTCTAGTCAACACGAGCAAAGGCGCAGATGGAAACCCCGTCGAGTACTGCGACACCAGGGGCGCCAGCGCGACATGCAATGCCAACTGCACGATCCCGAGTTGCGGTGACCGCGTCGTGAACCCGTTCTTCAGCCCGAGTACCGATGGACACGAGCAGTGCGATCCTCCGGACAAGGATAACGGCTGCTCCGACAGCTGCCGGCTTGAACACTGCGGCAACGGCCACACTGATCCCCCAGGCGAGGAGTGCGACGAGGGACCCAGCGGCGGCCCCCACTGCTCAGCGGACTGTCGTTTCCTGACGTGCGGTAACGGCATCGTCGACCCCGGTGAGGAGTGCGACGATCGTAACACCCGGGACGACGATTCGTGCCTCAGCAGCAATACCTCCCCGGAGACCGCATGCAAGATCGCGACGTGTGGTGACGGTCAGGTATGGCTCGGCCACGAGGACTGCGACGACGGCAACCACACCAGGGGCGATGGCTGCTTCGAGTGCCGACGCGAAGAATGCGGCAACTTCCGGCTCGACCCCGGCGAGGACTGCGACGATGGCAACCTGACCCCCGGGGACAGCTGCTCGGCCACCTGCAAGATCGAGTTCTGCGGCGACGGCATCACCAACGATCAGACGGGCCATACGCACGAGGACTGCGACACACGCGGCA
>VBLP01000216.1:9956-13776 GCA_005887925.1 Deltaproteobacteria bacterium
CACCCGGCGCCCCGGGGCCCGAACAGTGCGATCCCCCCGACGAGGGCAACGGCTGCTCGAGCGTCTGCCGGTTCGAGCACTGTGGCAACGGCGTCAAGGACACAGGTGAGGAGTGCGATGGCCTGGATGGAGTCGTCGGTGACCAGCACTGCAGCCCCGACTGCCACATCGAGAGATGTGGAAACGGCATTCTCGATCCGGGTGAACAATGCGATGACGGGAACAACCGCGACGACGACTCCTGCGTCAGCAGCAATCCCGGCACGGCCACATGCAAGATCGCAACGTGTGGTGACGGCAAGGTGTGGGTTGGCCACGAGGAATGCGACGACGGTGCCAGGAACGGAACGCCGGAGAGCCACTGCTCGACGACGTGTCGCCGGCAGATCTGTGGCAACGGGATCCTCGACCCGAGCGAGCAATGCGACGACGGCAACACGCAGCCTGGCGACGGCTGCTCGCCGACCTGTCAGTTCGAGCACTGCGGCGACGGCGTGGTCACGGCCCCCGAGCAATGCGACCCGGGTCCGGCCGGGGAGACGACGACCTGCAATCGCGACTGCACGAACCAGCGATGCGGCGATGGCAAGGTCAACGTCGCGGCGGGCGAGCAGTGCGACGATGGCAACACCATCCAGACCGACGACTGCCTCGACACCTGCAAGCTCAACGTCTGCGGCGACGGCGTCGTCGACGCGAGCGGGCCGGCGCGCACCGAGGAGTGCGACGACGGCAACGCCATCAACGACGACGGCTGCAACAACCGTTGCACGCGGCCCGTGTGTGGCAACGGCATCAAGGATCAGGGCGAGCAGTGCGACGATGGCAACACCGCCACCGGCGATGGCTGCTCGTCGACCTGCGTGTTCGAGCACTGCGGCGATGGCATCGTCAACCACGGCGAGGAGTGCGACGCCGCGGGCGAGTCGGCGACCTGCAACCTCGACTGCACGCTCCGCCGATGCGGCGACGGCAAGGTCAACCAGGCGGCCGGCGAGGAGTGCGATGACGGCGCGAACAACGCCGACGATCGCGACTGCACCGCGAGCTGCAAGAAGAATGTGTGCGGCGATGGGCTGCGCGACGTCTCCGGCCCGCACCACTTCGAGGAATGTGACGACAGCAACCAGAACAACAACGATGGCTGCTCGAACGCGTGCACGACGCCGCTGTGCGGCAACCATGTCGTGGATCAGGGCGAGCAGTGCGATGACGGCAACGATATCGACAGCGATGCCTGCAACCACTGCTTCAACGCGCGGTGCGGCGACGGCGTCGTCCGCGACGGCGTGGAGGAGTGCGACGACGGCGCCAGGAATGGAACGCCGGAGAGCGACTGCTCGACGACGTGTCGCCTGCAGATCTGCGGCAACGGCATCAAGGATCCGGGTGAGCAATGCGACGATGGCAACACGCAGTCGGGTGACGGTTGCTCGTCGACGTGTCAATTCGAGCGCTGTGGCAATGGCGTCGTCGACGACGGCGAGCAGTGTGACCCAGGTCCGCTCGGTGAGACGCCGACGTGCAATCGCGACTGCACGAACCAGCGATGCGGCGATGGCAAGATCAACGTCGCGGCGGGCGAGCAGTGCGACGATGGCAACCAGGTCCAGACCGACGACTGCCTCAACACCTGCAAGCTCAACGTCTGCGGCGACGGTTTCGCCGACACGGTCGGCCCGGCTCGCAGCGAGGAGTGCGACGACGGCAACGCCATCAACGATGACGGCTGCAACAACGCCTGCACGCGCCCCGTGTGCGGCAACGGCATCAAGGATCAGGGCGAACAGTGCGACGATGGCAACACCACCAGCGGCGATGGCTGTTCGCCGGCCTGTCACTTCGAGGTCTGCGGCAACGCCATCGTGGATCCGGGCGAGGAGTGCGACGACGGGCCGAACAACGGCACCCTGGCGAGCACGTGCTCGACGACCTGCCACGTCGTCGCGTGTGGCAACGGCGTCGTCGAACAGGGCGAGGACTGCGACGATCACAACCAGGTGACGGAGCGCTGCCCGTACGGCGCCACGGGGTGCACGGTGTGCGACGCCACCTGCCATGGCGTGGCCGGCGCAACCAGCCTCTGTGGCGATGGCGGCGTCGATCCGGCCTCGGGCGAGGCCTGCGACGACGGCAACACGAGCTGCGGCGCCTGCAGCCCGGACTGCAAGGCCGAGACGTCGGCGCGCGCGAGCGGTTGGCTCGTCGTGCCGGCGGGAGCTCACTTCCAGACCGGCGACACGTTCGTGGCGAGCGACGGCGCAACCACGGCGATCTTCGAGTTCACGGTCAACGCAACTCCATCGCCGAACCTGGAGATCATCCAGATCACCATCGACACGACCATGACCAGCGATGCGATCGCGGCCGATATCATCGCCGGGATCAAGTCCGCCGCGCTGAAGATCGATGCGACCCCGGAGGCTCCCGGCAGCGACGGCAACACCACCGTGATGCTGCTGCACCTCCAGCCGACGTCGAACGGCAACCAGCCGATCCTCACCGCCTTCGCGGATCCGAGCTTCCATGTCTCGGGCATGGCCGGTGGCCAGGGCGGCAACTGCGCGACAGGTCAGGTGTGCAAGAAGGACATCGACTGCGCCTCGCAGGCCTGCAACAGCGGCATCTGCCAGTAGTCACCGGCAGGGCGAGGCGTGGCGCGCCGCCGCGGCGGGATCGACGAAGCAGGCGTCGGCCGGCTCCACGATCCAGAAGCCGTCGCTGCGCGGCACGAGGACCGCGGTGTCGCCCTCGCGCGCGGGCAGCTCGCCGCCGGCGATCGCGCGGACGATGCGGCCGTTGCGCAGCCGGATCGCGACCACGCGGGCGTCGCGGCGGTCGCGCACGCGGCTGATCGTGCCGACCAGCGCGCCGGCCGGCACCGTCGCGGGCGGCAGCCGGGCCTCGACCGCGTCGGGCGGCAAGAGCAGCGTCACCGAGGTCCCCGGCGTGGCGCGCAGCCGCGGCACGACGAGCGACTCGCCGTCCCAGTCGAGCTCGCTGCCGGCGTCGGAGCTGTGCACGACGCGGGCGCAGATCAGGTTCTCGGCGCCGATGATCTCGGCGACGCGCCGGTCGCGCGGCAGCTGGAACACGTCGCCGGCGGCGCCCGCCTGGAGCACGCGGCCGGCGTCGAGGATCAGCGCGCGATCGCAGACATCGACCAGCTCGGCCGGGTCGTGCGACACGAACACCGCGGCGGTGCCGCTCTCGGCGAGCACGTCGCTCAGCTCGTCGACCAGGCGCGCCCGGGTCGGCGCGTCGACCGCGGCGAACGGCTCGTCGAGGAACAGCACCTCGGGCTCGAGCGCGAACGCGCGCGCCAGGCTGACGCGCTGGGCCTCGCCGCCCGAGATCCCGCGCGCCACGCGGTCGGCGAGGTGGCCGATGCGCAGGCGCTCGAGCCAGTGCCGCGCGCGCCGCGTGCGCTGGTCGCGGGGCACGCCGCGCAGCTTGAGCCCGAGCTCGACGTTGTCGAGCACGCTGCCGCGCAGCACCAGCACGTCCTGGAACACGACGGCGGTCCGGCGGTGGAAGTCGAGCAGCGAGAGGTCGGCGCCGACCCGCGCTCCGGCGAGCCGGACCTCGCCGCTGGCGTGCGGGTGCAGGCAGGCGAGCGCCTGGACCAGCGTGGTCTTGCCGGCGCCGTTGGGCCCGTAGAGCCCGAGGACCTCGCCCGCCGCGAGCTGCACGTCGCACGGCGCCAGGGTCTGGCGGCGGCCGTGGCGGACGGCGAGCCCGCGCGCCTCGAGGACGCAGCTCACGTCCGCGCCTCGCGGTGCTGCATGTGGGTCAGGCAGCCGAACGCGACGACGACGAT
>VBLP01000216.1:13854-30307 GCA_005887925.1 Deltaproteobacteria bacterium
CGAGGCCATCGCGGTGACGAGGATCTGCAGGCGGGTCTCACGCAGGAGCAGCCAGATCGCCTGCCGGCGGGTCGCGCCGAGCGCCTCGAGCTGCAGCCGCAGCCGCGGGTTGAGCTGGAGGATCGCCGACGCGGTCAGGCTGATCGCGACCGGCACGCTCAGGATGAACTGCGCCAAGATGACGGCGGTCGGCGTGAACCGCAGGTTCAGCGCGCCGAGCGGGCCGTGGCGGAGCAGCAGCAGCGACAGCACGAGGCCGACCACGACCGGCGGCAGGCCGAAGCCGGCGTTGGACAGCGCGAGCAGCGCGCCGCGGCCGCGGAACCGCGTCACGGCGAGCCACGCGCCGAGCGGCAGCCCCGCGACCATGGCGAGCATGGTCGCCGACAGCGAGATGATCAGCGACTGGCGGATCACGCTCCAGGTCTCGGCGTCGCCGGTGAACAGCAGCACCCAGGCCCCGGTGAAGCCGTCCCACAGGTCCTGCCAGTAGCTCCAGCCCAACTACTTCTCCTTGTGGACCGCGAGCTGCTCGTCGGTCATGTTCGCGACCGGCTTGAACAGCGACTGCGCATAGCGAGCCCTGCCGAAGTCACCGATCAGCTTCTGGCCCTCGGGCGACACCACGTAATCGGCGAACGCCTTGCCGCCGCCGCCGTTGACCCGCGGGAACTTCGCCGGGTCCGGCGTCATCACGTGGTAGACGTTGCGCAGGCGGGCATCGCCCTCGACGAGCGCCTCCAGGCCGAGGCGCCTGGCGTTGACCAGGAAGGTGCCGCGATCGGTGAGGCAGTAGCCGTTGGTCTGCGACGCGACCTCCATCGTCAGGCCCTGGCCCTGGCCGGTCTCGCGGTACCACGGCGCCCCCTTGGGATCGATCCTCGCACCCTTCCACAGCGTGAGCTCGCGGACGTGTGTGCCCGACTGATCGCCGCGCGACACGAACGGCGCCGCGCGCTCGGCGATCCGCGCCAGCGCCTGGTCGGGCGCCATGCCCTTGATGCCGGCGGGATCCGACGGCGGTCCGGCGATCAAAAAGTCGTTGTACATGACCAGCCGGCGCGACGTGCCGTGGCCCTTGGCCATCCACGCCTGCTCGGCCTCCGGGGAGTGCGCGAGCACCACGTCGCCCTCGCCGGCCGCGCCCTGCTTGAGCACGTCTCCGCTGCCCGCGACGATCGGCTTGACGTGGTAGGGATGACCGGCCTCGAAGCCCTGGACGATCTCGTCGAGGATCCCGCTGTCCTTCGTGGTCGTCGTGGTGAGCAGGACGACCTCGCGGCTCTGGGGGTTGGAGCGGCACCCCGGTGCGAGCGCGGCTGCGAGGACGACAGCGGTCACGAGCTTCATCGGTTGTCCTGGGCGAAGAGAGTAACAGGGCGTTGTTACACGGCGATGGAAGCTCGTGACCGCCGCCGCCGCCGCCGCCACCGGTGCCACCGACCTGCATGACGGTTCCGTTGATCTGGGCACCGGCCACGCTCACCGTGCAGCCGTTCGACCCCGAGCAACCGACCAGGACCAGGAGAACGAGATGGTGCATGGCCGTGATGACCAGCAATGCCCGTGCCCCGCGTAACCTGCGAGAACCGAGTTACACGGCTGTGATCGCGGGGATCCGATTGGGGTGCCCCTTCCCGGCCGGAACCCCGTACACTCGGCGACCGATGCCGGCCCTCCCCCGCCTGCCCCGGGACCGCCAGCGCGGCAATTTGCTGCTGCTCGCGCTGATCGTGCTGTCGGCGCTGGCTACCCTGGGTAGCCTGACGGTGGTCAGCGTGCAGTCGAGCCTCAAGACGTCGACCAACGGCCGCTCGCAGGACATCGCGCTGTACGCGGCCGAGAGCGGCGCGGCGGTCGCGATGGACATGCTGCGCGCGCCGGGCGCCTATGATCTAGATACTGGTCCCAACCGCAAGGGTTGGAGTCAGTTCGTCGTACCCAACGACCTCGGCGTGGTCCCGCTGACGACCGCGCTGATGGCGAGCAACGGCGCTCTCCCCGGCACGCCGAACAACCAGTTCTCGAACGACCTCAAGGCCTGGTACAGCGTGGAGATCCATATGATCATTCGCTCGACCGGCCACGGCCTGCAGGGCAGCCTGGCGATCGTCGAGTGGGAGGTGCAGCGCGTTGGGGATCCGCCGCCTTCGCCCCCGGCGCCACCGCCACCGATACCTCCGCCACCACCCGCGGCCCCCGATCCCCTCCCCGTCGCGCAGCAGCCACCGCTGCCGTCACTGTCGCCCCCCGGGCTCGTCCTGCTCGGCTGGCACATCGTCCTGTAGCGATCACGACGCGGCTGGCCGGCGCCAGGGCGGCCAGCGCAGCTCGTCGATCTCGGCGAACGACAGGACGCCGAGGATCATCAGCCAGTGGAACAGGAACAGGTTCATCGTCGCCTCGATCGCGAGGTGAAAGCCGATCGCGACCGCGATCGCGACCCGCCGGGTCCGCGGGATCCACAGCAGCACCGGCAGCGTCCACTCGAGCGCCAGCACCGACCACGATCCGAGCCTGGTGAGCCACAGGGTCTCGAACAGCGCGCCCGGCAGCGGCAGCTTGCCGAACGCATCGTCGAGCCGCGCCACGTAGTACAGCGCGGTGCCGGCCGGCCAGTCGTGGCCGAGCGACTTCTCGATCGCCGACGACAGGTAGATCACCGACATCTGGATCTGGAACAGCCGCAGGCCCCACGGGACCGGCGGCTCGCCGGCGATGCCGCGGCGCTTGCGGCGGCGCGCGTCGAGCGAGTAGGCCCAGCCCGCCGGGCACAGCGCGAGGTAGAACGCGAACAGCCGGAACAGCGTGTCCTCGCCGTCGACGATCGCGTAGTTGCGATCCTGCAGCGAGGTCAGCCCGACGAGCACGACGATCGCCTGGACCCGGCTGTGCCAGCCGACGGTCAGGAGCGCGGCGGCCGCGACCACGACGGCGTAGCACAGCCACGGCCACCACGCGGCATCGACCCAGCCCAGCACCGTCGGGGCGTGCTCGGTCATCAGCTCGCGCGCGTCGGCCGCCGGCAGGAGCCCCGCCTCGGAGAACCACAGCGGCACATCGGGCGCGAGCACCGCGAGGTTGACCAGGACGAGCAGGCCGTAGCCGATGCGCAAGAGGCCGGCGAGCCGCGGATCGCGCGCGGCGAAGAAGAAGTCGTTCCAGGCGTCCGCCGGGCCGCGCCGTGACGTCGACCGCGCCGGCCCGGACCTCCCCGGCAGCACCGATCGCGCCGGCCGCTTGCGCCGCGCGGTCACGCGCGCGGTCTCCACACCCGGATCACCTCCCACGGATCGAACGCGCGATACGGCCCGGCCGGCACGATCTTCTCGTCGGGCGGCGGGATCCGCGCGCCGCGCAGCGACAGCGTGATCTGCGCGACCGCGACCGCCTTGCCCTGGGGATGCGGCACGCTGCGCGCGAGGTACGCGCACAGGTCGTCCCACGCGAGCTCGCGATCGGCGAGCAGGATCGCGTTGTAGTAGTTGATGTGGCGCGCGAGCCGGAACTTGCGCAGGGCGGACAGCTCGGCCCAGTCCGGCGAGCTCCACGTCGCCGTCGCCTGGTCGGCGAACACCAGCTCGGCCTTGAGCTGCAGGTTGTCCTTGTCGACGTCGGGCGCGTACAGCCGCCACGGGCCCTGCCACAGCCCGGTGACCAGCAGCGGCAGGTTGACCGCGTCCTTGAGCGGCTGCGTGCAGCCGGTGCCATGGAACGCATCGATCGCGACGATGGCGAGGAACCCGACGAGGAACGCGTTGATCCACCGCCGGTGGGTGCCCATCTTCCGCCGAGCGTAGCGATCGCCGCGCACGCGGGTCAAGCGACGCGCGCAGCGCGGTCCTACAGCACGCTGACCGGAACGAGCCGCATCATTCCCAGCTGCCCTGCACCATCAGCGACACGACGCGGCCGGCGGTGTGATAGCCCGCGCGGGTCTCGGGGCGCTCGTCGGTCAGGTCCTCGACGTTGAGCACGGCGAGGTACTGCGGCGTGATCTGCGCGCTGACGTTGGCATCGAGCGTGGCGTACCCGGAGACCGGCACGCTCTGGTCGATCGCCGCGCCGAAGTACCGGAGCCGCGCGAGCGCCGAGAACCGCGGATCGGGGCGGGCCTGGACCCAGGCGTCCCAGCGGTGGTGCGGCAGGCGCGGCAGCGGATCGTCGCGGACCGCGCCGCTGTCGTCGATCTGGCGCGCCTTGACGTACTCGTAGCTGCCGCCGAGCTCGAGCATCTTCATCGGGGTCACCCGCGCGGCGGTGTCGAAGCCCCAGCTGTTGACCGTGCCGAGGTTGACGAGCATGCCCATGTCGGGGCCGCCGGGCGCGGTGATGATCGTGCCGGTCGAGTGCTTGTAGTACGGCGCGACCTCGAGGTGGAGGCGGTCGGCGATGTGCTCGATCGCGCGCAGCTCGGCGTGCACGATGCGCTCGGGGCCGAGATCGGGGTTGCCACCGACGTCGACACCGAACCGCTCACGCAGGCTCGGCACCCGGCCCTTGTACGCGCCGGTCGCGGTGAGCTCGAGGCCGTCCGCCGCCCGGACCTTGACCACGCCCTTGGCCTCGGGCCACGGCCGGGCGTCGACCCCGAATGGCACGGCGGCGCCGGCGGCGAGGTCGGCGCGCAGCCGCCCGCGCTCGTACTGCACGTCGCCGGCGGTCTCGAGGATCAGGGTCTTGCCGCGCGTGGTGTGGTTCATGATGTCGGACACCGCGGCCTTCTCGAAGTCGGCCGTGACCGACCCGGCCCACCGGAAGTCGCGGAGGAACGGCTGCGTGGCGAGCGACATCGCGCCGCTGCGCAGCGCCTTGAGGTTCTCGACACTCGACGCGGTGGCCAGCGTCGGATCGGGATAGAACCGCGACAGCCGCTCGAGGTAGTGGGTCCATAGCTGACCCTGGAGCTGGAGCGTGCCGATCCTGTCGTCGGCCTTGACCGAGGCGCGCGCGGTGGTCTCGCGGTCGATCAGGAGGATGATGCTGCGGTTGACGTCGCTCGGCGGCGAGACGTAATGGCGATCGTCGAGGAAGCCGTCGATCGCGACGCGGCGGTCGCCGTCGCGGTACTCGAGCCGCGCCGCCCCGGTGGCGGCGTAGCGATGCTCGCCGATCGAGGCGTCACCGGGCAGCGTGAGGTCGCGCGCGCCGCCCAGGCCCGAGGTCGACAGCCGCAGCGCGAGGTGCCTGGCCAGCGCGACGCGCGCCGTGGCGGTCGCGCCGAAGCTGGGCAGCGAGTTGCCGGCGAGCCGCCCGATCACGAGCTGCGGGCCGATCGCGTCGCGGGTGTGGACCTCGACGACGCCGCCCGGCCCACCTGGCCCGTCGATCGGCGACTGCGGCGTGGTCGCGATCCGGATCTGCACGATGTCGGTGACCGGGATGGTCGAGACGTCGAACGTGCCGTAGTACGGATCGGTCACCAGCACGCCGTCGATCAGGATGCTGACCGCGCCCTTGCGCGCGCCGCGGATGTCGAGGTTGAAGCCGCCGCGGCCGGCGTCGCGCACGGTCACGTCGGGGATCAGCGCCAGCGCCGTGCCGAGGTCGACCGCGCCGCGCGCCGCCAGCTCGGCGCCGGTGAGCCGGACCTCGGTGTCGCGATCGAACGGCTTGTCGGGGCGCTCGTCGAAGATCTCGATCGACTCACCCTCCGACAGCTTCGCCAGGGCCGCGTCATCGAGCTCGACCGGCGCGGACGCGGAGGCCGGCGCGGACGCGGAGGCCGGCGCGGCGGGAGTCGGTGCGGCCTGGGCCGTGCGCGGTGGGGCCTGGTCCTCCGCGTGGGCGGCGCTCCCCCACAGCAGCAGGCCCGCCGCCATCGAGATCACAGGTTTGCGAACGCGGATCATCGCATCACGTCCAAGCAGCAAGACTCCGGCCGACGATGTTGCAGCGACGTTACCGCGATCGCCGCCCGTCGACTACCGGCCTGGTGACGCGCCGACCGGCTCCCAGTCGCCGAGCTCATCGAGCCGGACCTGCGGCCGGCCGTCGAACGCGACCCGCAGCGACATCGGATCGGACGCGAGCTCGCGCGGCGCCATCCACATCGCGCGCCGGACGATGATCAGCGCCATCGCGAGCGGCATGCCGGCCAGCCGCGGGGCGGGCCGGGTCTCGATCAGATCGTCCTCGGTCATCAGCAGCTCCATCCCCACGCCGGCGCCGGCGCACTCGATCCGCGCGCCGACATCGCCGGTGACGATCTGCGCCGATCGGCAACCGAACGACGGCCAGGCGTGGCGCTCGAGGGCGCGCGCGTAGTCGATCCAGTCGCCCGGCGCGACCGTCCGCGGCGACAGCTGCGAGATCCGCATGACCGGCTCGCGATCGACGAGGTCGAGCTCGAGGGCGCGGCGGTAGCAGCGCACCGCGCTCCGCCACAGCTGGTAGCCCGCGGCGCTCTGCCCCGCCTCGAGGAACGCCCCGCGCGCCGCAGCGAGATCGCCGTCGCGCAGCGCGCGCTCGGCATCGGCGAGCAGGAGTCGGACGACTGCGTTCACCCGGCCCTCGTGCACGGCGCGCCCATGCCCCGGTCATGTCACGGCGCTGCGCGGCGGGCCCGCGCGCTCGGTAACAACCGCGTTACGGCTCGTCGGTCCGCTCCTACATCTCGGCATAGCGCCCGACGGTCAGAATTGAAAATAGATGAAGGGGACGATCTTGGCGTGGCCGAGCTCGCGCAGCACCAGGGCGACGCCGGCGAGCAGCGCGCCCTGCGCCCACGGCGGCAGCCCGACGAACCGGCGGCGCAGCCAGCGAAAGCTGCCGTCGCCGAACAGGTGGCAGGCAAACCCGGTCACGAGCGCGACCGTCACGATCGGCACCAGGTTGGCGTGATCGGTCTCGCCACCGGCGATCTGGCGCAGCACGCCGAGCGCGTTGTCGAACGACGTCGCGCGGAAGAACACCCACGCCAGGCAGACGTACTGGAACACCAGCACCACCGACAGCGCGCGGCGGGCGTAGATCGCGAGCCGCACCCGCAGCTCGGCGCCGCCGCGCTCGACGGCGTCGGCCGCGATGCCGAGCGCCCAGGTCAGGGCGATCAGCGGGATCCACGTCCAGCTCGGCTCCCAGGCGAGCGCGGCGAGGAAGCCCAGCGCCGCGGCGCACATCGCGAGCCGGAGCAGCTCGGGCAGCCGCGACCGCAGCACCCGGGCGGCGGGCGCCTCGGGATCGCGGCGAAACAGCGCCCGCCACGGCAGGCCCTCGTCGGCGATCAGCACCATCGGCGCGACCGGGGCCGGCTCCTCGCGCGACAGCCAGGCGGTGAGTACTGCCCACAGGGGGGTCAGGTACAGCCAGGCCGCCACCAGCTGCGGCCAGGTGCCGGCATCGGACAGCAGCGCGCGATGCAGCCCCAGGCCGATCGCCGCGATCCCCGCGCACACCGCGATCATCCGCCCGCCGCGGCGCGCGCCGCGCTCGTCGGGCTCGGCGTGGCGCTGGAAGTACCGCGTGACCGCCAGGCCGAAGCCATGCAGCGCGCCCCACACCACGAACGTCCAGCTCGCGCCGTGCCACAGCCCGCCGAGCAGCATGGTCAGGCTCAGGTTGACGTAGGTCCGCCACGGCGCGCCCTGGCTGCCGCCGAGCGTGATGTAGAGATAGTCGCGCAGCCAGGTCGACAGGCTGATGTGCCAGCGCCGCCAGAACTCCTGCAGGTTGGCCGCGCGATACGGCGTGCGGAAGTTCTCGGGCAAGGTGAAGCCCAGGACCTGGGCCGAGCCGATCGCGATGTCGGAGTACGCCGAGAAGTCGAGGTAGATCTGCAGCGCGTAGCCGTACACGGCGGCGATGACCTCGAGCGCCGAGAAGCGCTCGGGGGCCTCGAACACGCGGTCGACCAGCGCGAGCGCCAGGGTGTCGGCCAGCGCGATCTTCTTGAATAGCCCGACGACGATGCGGAACAGCCCCGCGGTCGCCGCCTCGAGCTGGAGCGGAGGCAGCTCGGTGAGCTGGGGCAGGAGGTCCTGCGCGCGGACGATCGGGCCGGCGACCAGCTGGGGAAAGAACAGCACGAACGTGGCGAACGAGATCACCGAGCGCGTCGCGCGCAGCCGCCGGCGGTAGACGTCGATCGTGTACGACAGCGACTGGAAGGTGTGAAACGAGATCCCGGCGGGCAGGATCAGGTGGAGCCGGCGGACCGGCAGGTGCAGGACGTCCTGGCTGAAGAAGTCGGCGTACTTGAAGAAGAACAGGACGCCGAGGTTCGAGCACACGCTGACGATCACCAGCGCCTTGCGCCGCGCCGGCGCCTCGCTGCGCTCGATCCAGATCCCGAGGTAGTAGTCGAGGACGATCGTGCCGAGCAGGAGCGCCAGGAGGTAGCGATACGGCCCCGGCATCGCCGAGGCCCACGCCTGGTAGAACAGCGCGGAGGCGACGAACAGGACGAGGACCCGCCCGAGCCTGCGGTGTGCCGGCTCCCGCGTCGCGCCGATCGCCACGCCGAGGACCAGCAGCACGACCAGGTGGCCATACGACGCGATCGCGGCGGTCGCGGGGTCGAGCACATCGCCGTGCGCGGCCAGCGCGACCGTCGCGCCGACGGCCGCGAGCGCGATCACCACGCCGCGCGCGATCCACGCCTCGCCGCGCCCGGACGCGATCCACCCGCCGCATCGCCGGCCGACCGCCAGCGCGCCGGCGAGCACCGCGACGCCGATCGCCCAGTGCGCGGCGAGCCGACCGACCTCGCCCGCCGACCACCCGCCCTCCTCCGCCACCAGCCGGATCACCACGCCGCCGATCGGGTCCCACAGCGCGCCGGGATCCTTGGCGACCAGCGCGAACACCACGTCGCCGAGCAGCACCATCACGGCGATCCGCGCCCAGGCCCAGCGCGCGACCGCGTAGATCGCGACCACCGCGACGAGCGCATACACCAGGAACACGACGATCAGCGGGTCATCGAAGATCCCGGCGCGCAGGGCGGCCAGCGCGAGCCCCACGCTGCCGACCAGCCCGACCACGGCGACCCGTATCCACGCCAGCTGCGGGGCGCCCCAGCGCGCGAGCGCGTAGAGGAAGAACACCGCGATCAGGAACAGCGGGTAGTCGGGGTTCGAGAACAGCATCCAGAGCAGCCGGGCGTGGGTTATGAATCCGCTCTAGGGGGCGCCCGGCAGCGCGGCATCGGAGGGTTGCGCGGGCGGTGGCGGAGGCTCGAGCGGTGTCGGCGGCAGGCTCTGGCGCTGGCGCCACGTCGCGTACTCGGCGAGCACCGCGGCCGACAGCGCGTCGGCCCACCGCTGGTAGCCGATGTCACTCAGGTGGACGTGATCCTTGTAGGCGACCCGGGGCTCGGCGGTGACCCACTGGTGCATGTGCTCGGGGCCGCCCATCGCGGCGAGCGTGTCGAAGAACGCGGCGCGGTTGCGCAGCGCCGCGGCGTGCTGCACGGAGATGATCTCGGCCAGCACGTGCGGCGTGTGCCACTCGCACTCGGGGATGATCGGCGCAGCCGGATCCTGCGGGATGGGGGCCGCGGTGACTCTGCCGCCGGGGCGGCGGTGCGCTCCCCTGGAATCGATCGGCTTCATCCGATCGCACTGCTTGCCGGCCTCGCGCATCGCCATGTCGGGCGGACCGAGCACCAGCACCGACGCGGTGGGCGCGGCCGCGTGGATCCGGAGGATGGTCTCGTCGAAGTAGCGCGCCATCGCCTCGAGATCGAGGTCGGGGTCGTCGGCCTCGTTGGTGCCGTACTGCAGGACCACCAGGCGCGGATCGCGGCTCGCCAGCTGCTCGCCGATCACCGACCAGTCCCACGACCGGAGGCTGCCGAGCCGGCGGCCGACGACGCCGAGCGAATCGACGATCACGCCCGGGCGCATTCGCTCGAGCACCACGCCGAACAGATCGAGCATGCCGCTGCCGCCGTGCTGGAGCGTCAGCTTGTGCGGACCATCGGCGACCGGGATCACCTGGCGCGCCGGATGCGGCGGCTCGATCGCGTTGGTCCGGGTCTTGAGCTGCTGCCACGGCCGATCGTCGACCCGGTAGCGCAGGATGCCGTGATCGGGCGCGGCGTAGTACAGGATCTCGAACTGCGCGACCCGCGTGCCGGCCTGGCATTCGCTGCAGGTCTCGACCCACAGCTCGGCGCCCTTGCGGTCGCCGTAGACCCGGATGCCGGCGAGGCCGTACGGCTCCGGATCGGTCTTGTGGCCGCCGACCGCGACCTTCCACTTGCCCGACGCGCCGTAGCGCACGTCGCGCTGGTAGTAGTAGCGGCTCGGCGGCTTGCCGGCGGCGACCAGGCCGCGGCCGGCGTCGCCGAACTTGCCCTGCAGCGTGATCCGCAGCCGCGAGGTCATCGAGTCGCCCGCGGTGTGCGAGTCGCCGAAGAACAGCCACAGCACCCGGGCGCCCGGATCGCCGCGCTCGATCGCAGCCAGCCCGGTGAACAGCGCGTCGAAGCTGCCGGCCGGCGCGTCGAGGTAGCGCGGGGCGAGGGCGACCGCGGCGTCGCGCGGCGCACCCGGGCCGGGGCCGGCGTCGGCGGCCGCGACCGCGACCGCGGCGTCGTCGGGGCGCGTCGGATGCGGCGGATCGATCGGCTGGCGGCGCTCGCCGTGACAGCCGCTGCCGCACCCTGCCAGCCCGCACACCAGCGCGAACGCCAGGCTAGTGGGTCGCATATTTCTGGTAGCCGCCCATCAACGTCCCGAACAGCCCGTCGGCGAGGTGATCAGCGCCCTTGCGCGACAGGTGCTGGAAGTCGGTGCCGACCAGGCCCTTGCGGAACCACTTGGCGGCCGAGCCCTTGCCACCCATCCAGTCGTAGGTCGAGTAGAAGCCGCAGCCGTGGGCGCTCGCCGCGTCGCGCTGCGCGGTGATCAGCGCCGGCATGACCGCGCGTGAGATCGCGTTGCCGTCCTTCATCTCGGCCTGATCGGTCGGCGACACCACCAGGCACGCCGCGTCGGGCCGCGCCGCGCGGATCTGGCCGAGCAGCTTGCCGAAGCGGGTCGCGTAGTCCTTGGTGTCGCGATCGGTCGGCCCCAGCCACTGCGCTTCGTTGGCGCCGATCATGATCATCACCAGGTCGGCGGCGCGGTGGGCGAGCTCGGCCTGGAAGTGCTCCGGCTTGTTGGCGTCGAAGCTCTTGAGGTTGACGCTCACCACGCCGAGGTTGTCGACCACGGCGCCTGTCGGGTTCTCGAGGTCGATGCCGAACAGCCGGACCCGCCCCTTGGTGGCGACGTCGAACTTCCTGGCGCCGGCCTGGACGGTCGCGGCGGCGAACCCGGGCTGCTTGGCCTGGCCGCGGGTGTCGACGGTGGCGAGCGGTTTGCCGTCGGCGCTGATCGTCACCTTGCCGCCGCGCGGCTGCGACAGGTAATAGAGCTCGACCTGCGAGGCGGTGCCGCTCACGAGCTTGATCGTCGCGCGGCCGTCGTCGGCCTCGACGGTGGCGCCGCCGACGCCGTACATCCCGTCGGGGATCTGGGATATCGAGATCGCGTGGGTGACCCAGCTGCCGGCGCTCGCCCGCGTGATCGCCTCGTGGCCGCAGAACCGATGCGGCGGCACGACGTAGACGAAGCCCGGGCCGCCGTCGCCGAGCTCGTCCTGCATCCGCGTGCGCAGCCGGCTCGGGATCGCGTCGGTCGCGATCACCGAGTCGCCGTACCACGAGATCCGCACCGCGTGGCCCAGCTTGCCGGCCTTGGCCTGCTCGATCGCGCGGTAGAACCCGTCCATTGCCCAGCGCTTGCAGCTGGCGGGCATGCCGTCGAGGCAGAAGTCCTCGAGCACCATGATCTTGCTGCGATCTGCGGCGACGGGCTGACCGGGCTGGAGGTCGCTGAAGTGGGTCTTGCCGGTCCCCGGCGTCGCGGGCCCCCCGGCCGCGGTCGGCGGGCCGGACGAGTCGGGCGCCTCGGCGACCACGACCGGCCGGGCTGCGAACGTCGGGCCGGCGACCGGCGGCGGGGCCGGCTCGCGCCGCGCGCTGAACCGATCGGCGAGCGCGCCGACGCCGCCATCGAACACGCACAGCGCCACCACGAGGGTACCCGCGAACCACAGGACCGCCGGCGCGATGGTCCAGCTGCGATCGGACGCCGACATCGGCCATTGAAAGTAAGCGAACCGATGGTGGAGTCAAGGTGCTGGCGGTCCGCGTCGAGCGCGACTGCCAGACCGCGTCAGGCGGCGTCAGGGCGCACCGGAGGGCCGGCGACGATGCCGTGATAGAGTCGTCGCGTGGCAGCGTGGTTCCGGCCGAGCCGTCCCAACCGGCCGCTCGTCCTCGCCCTCGCGCTGGCGGTGCTGCCGCTCGCCGGCTGGGCCGCGGCCCGCCACCTCGACGGCGCCTCTCGCGATCGCGCGCTCGCCGCCACGGTGCCGCAGGAGGTCCGCGCCGGCTATGCGACCTCGGCGCGCTGCGAGGCCTGCCACCCCGCGCAGTACGCGTCCTGGCACCGCGGCTACCACCGCACGATGACGCAGTACGCGACCCCCGCCGCAGTGCGCGGCGACTTCGCGGACGTCACCTTGCGCGACGGCGACAGCGCGGTCCACCTGTCGCGCCGCGGCGACGACTTCTTCGCCGAGATGGTCGATCCGATGTGGCAGTACCAGGTCGACATCGGCCAGCGCACACCGGCGCCCGGCGAGGCCGCGCCGCGCGCCCTGCGCCGGATCTCGATGGTCACCGGCTCGCACCACATGCAGGCGTACTGGGTGCCGGGCAACGAGGGCAACAACCAGCTGTCGCTGCCGTTCACCTACCTCTTCGACGACCGGCGCTGGGTCCCGCGCGGCCAGGTGTTCCTCCATCCGCCCGAGCAGGACCACTACGACGAGCAGGTGTGGAACGTCAGCTGTCTCCGGTGCCACACCACCGCGGGTCAACCGCTCGCGCTGCTCCCCGGCGGCGGCTGGAAGATCGAGAGCGTGCTCGGCGAGAACGGCATCGCGTGCGAGGCCTGCCACGGCCCGGCCGAGGCCCACATCGCCGCCAACCAGAATCCGCTGCGCCGCTACTGGCTGCACCTGCGCGGTGCGGGCGACCCGACGATCGTCAACCCGGCGCGGATCGCGCCGGCGCGCGGCGCCGAGGTCTGCGGCCAGTGCCACTCGCTCACCGACGTCAGCGCGGACATCGAGCTCGGCGCGGGCAAGACCTACGTCCCCGGCGCCGAGCTCGAGCGGACCCAGCCGCTGCTCCGGCCGCTGCACCCGACGCCCGCGCTCGAGCGCTACGCCGCCGAGGATCCGCTGTAGGCCGGCTGTGGTGCGGCAGCTGCCACTCGCTGCACGACAGCGATCCGGTGAACCTGCTGGCCGCAGGCAAGGACTCCGACGCAGCGTGCACATCGTGCCACCCGGCCATCGCCGGCGCACTCGAGGGCCACACCCACCACGCCGCCGGCTCGCAGGGCAGCCGCTGCACCAACTGCCACATGCCGTACACCGTGTACGGCCTGCTCAAGGGGATCCGCAACCACCGGATCGACAGCCCGGCGATCACCGACGCGGCGGCGGCCGGCGACGCGCGACCCAATGCCTGCAACCTGTGCCACGTCGACAAGAGCCTGAGCTGGACGGCACAGCAGCTCGCGCGCTGGTACCGCCAGCCGGTGCCGGCCGCGCTGGCCACCGACGACACCCCGGCCGCGATCACCTGGCTCGTGTCGGGCGACGCCGTGCTGCGCGCGCTGGCCGCCTGGCACCTCGGCTGGCAGGCCGGGCCGCAGCCCGCCGCGGTCGGCCCCGCGGTGCCGTATCTGGTGACCGCGCTCGACGATCCCTACGCCGCCGTGCGCTACGTCGCCGGTCACGCCGTACAGAACATCCTGCCCGGCGCGGCGTTCGACTACCTCGCGCCGCCCGACGCGCGCCGGCGTGCCGCCGCCGAGATCCTCCGCGGCTGGCTCGCCCAGCACCCGATGACCGAGTCCCAGACCCAGGCGATCGACGCGCGCATCCAGACACTGGTCGGGCAGCGCGATAACACGCCCGTGCGCGCGATGGAGTGATGTGGCGAAGCGCGGCTCCACCTCCAGGCGCTCCATGCCCGCATCCACCCCGGACGCGCCCGACGCACCTGAGCGCGACGACGCGGCCGCGCCCGCGCCCGACGACCTGGTGCGCCGCCACCTCGCGTTCGGCTGGTGGTCGCTCGCAGTGTTCACGACGCTCGGCCTGGTGCTCGAGGCCGCGCACGGCCTCAAGCTCGGCTGGTACCTGGACGTCACCAATGCAACGCGCCGGCTGTCATTCACGCTCGCGCACGCGCACGGCACGCTGCTCGGCCTGGTCAACCTCGCGTTCGCCTCGTCGCTCGGTCGGATGAAGCTGTCCGCGGTCGCCCTGGCCCGCACATCGTTCGGGCTGCGCGCGGTGACGATCCTCCTGCCGCTCGGCTTCCTGCTCGGCGGCATCGCGTTCTACGCCGGCGACCCCGGCTTCGCGATCGCGCTGGTCCCGCCGAGCGGCCTGCTCCTCGTGGTCGTACTCGTCGTGATCGCCCGCAGCGTGTCTCGCCGCTGACCGCCGGCCCGGCAAATCCCGGCAACCGGAATCGTTTGCTCCGCGCGGGCCGCGGCGTATCCTCGCCGCGATGCGCCCCGAGCTCGAGGACACGCTCGCCGCGCCGCGATCGGATCCCCGCGATCCCAGCCCGAGCCGGACCGCGACATCCCCGCGGGTGGCCGCGGACGAGGCCGCCGGCCTGGTCTCGGGCCAGCAGCTCGGCCACTTCCGGATCGAGCGGGCGCTCGGGGCCGGCGGCATGGGCGAGGTCTACCTCGGGACCGATCTCGCCCTCGATCGGCCGGTCGCGATCAAGGTGCTCCCCGCCGCGGTCGCGCGCGATCCGGTGCGCCGCGATCGCATGGTCCGCGAGGCGCGCGCCCAGGCCCGCGTCAACCACCCCAACATCGGTCACATCTACTTCATCGGCGAGGAGAGCGGGCGCCTGTACTTCGCGATGGAGTACGTCGCCGGCCGCACCGTCGCCGACCGGCTCACCGACGGGCCGCTCGCCGCCGAGGACGCGCTCGCGATCATCCGGTCGGCGGCGCTCGGGCTGCGCGAGGCCCACAAGAGCGGCATCACCCACCGCGACATCAAGCCGTCGAACCTCATGATCGACGGTCACGGCATGGTCAAGGTGCTCGACTTCGGCCTCGCCGCGGGCACGCCCGGCGTGCTCGGCGACGGCCCGGTCGCCCAGACCTCGCTCGCCGGCACGCCGCTCTACATGGCGCCCGAGCAGGCGCGCGGCGAGCCGGTCGACTTCCGCGCCGACATCTACGCGCTCGGCGCCACCCTGTTCCACCTGGTGTCGGGCAAGCCGCCGTTCGAGGCCGACACGCTCGACGGCCTGCTGTCCAAGCACGCCAGCGCCGAGCGGCCCACGCTGCCGCGCCGCAGCGGCACGCCGCGCACCGCGATCGCGGCGATCGACCGGCTGTGCGGCCGGATGATGGCACCGTCGCCGGCCGACCGCTTCGCGAGCCACGACGAGCTGATCCGCGCGATCGAGCTGACCTCCGTCGAGCATATCCGGCCCGCCGGGTTCTGGGTGCGGTCGATGGCCGCGATGGTCGATCTCATGCTGTGCGGGATCTTCGTCGGCGTGATCGTTGCACTGGCGGCGCTGACCGCGCTGGCCGCGGGTCAGAGCAAGCACAGCAGCGGGGTGTTCAATGACCTGGCCCTCGCGGCCTACGGGCTCGGGCTGATCGCGCTCCTCGCGCGCAACGGTCGCACGCTCGGTCAGTCGCTGTTCGAGCTCGAGGTCGTCGACATCGCCACGGGCGACCGCCCGCGGTGGGGCAGCGCGGCGATCCGCGTCGTCCTGCTGGGCGCGATCCCGTTCGTCTTCACGGTCACCAACCGCATCCTCGGCCAGTTCGGCTACAAGCTCAACGACGTCGCCGACGCGCTCGTCATCCTGTCGGCGCTCGCGCCGGTGATCCTGCTGCTGTGGGCGTCGCTGCGCTCGCTGGGCAAGCAGACGATCTGGGACCGGCTGAGCGGCACGATGGTGCGCTACCGCACGCGGCGCAGCACGCCGATCTGATCGGCGGTGGTGCTACGATGGACCGGGTGTGGAAGTGGCTCGCGGTGCTGCTGGCGGCGTGTCAACCGGCGATCGAGCCGGCGTACGCCCCGCGCGCCGCGACCGAGCGCACCGAGCCTGACGATCCACGCGCCGCCGTGCTCGAGGACCGCATGATCGACTTCCGGTTCGACGGCGGCCAGCTCGAGTTCGAGCTGCACCGCACCGGCAGCCGGGTCCAGCAGGTCGTGCGCAACCTCTACGCCGTCGCGGTCACGATGCACTGGACGATCGCGGCCCTCGACAACCTCGAGCCGCTGTCGCCGGTCGAGGGCACCGCGGTGCTGCCCGCTGCGCGCGCGCCGCTCGGCGCCGGCGAGCCGGTGGTGATCGCCGAGCTCGCGCGGCTCGATCCCACCG
>VBLP01000216.1:30325-38326 GCA_005887925.1 Deltaproteobacteria bacterium
TATGCCCTGCCCTATCCCCACGGTCTGACGTTCGCCGTGCTGCAGGGCTTCCACGGCGAGTTCTCGCACCGCGGCTCCAACGAGTACGCCGTCGACTTCGACTGCCCCGTCGCGACGCCGGTGATCGCCTCGCGGCCCGGCGTCGTGGTTGCGGTCAACGCGAGTGCGCAAGGTTCGGGGACGTCGCCCGAGTACCTCGACGACCGCCGCGCCAACTTCGTGATCATCCTGCACGGCGACGGCACGCTCGGCGAGTACATGCACCTGGCGCCGAGCGGCGTCGAGGTCGCGCCCGGCCAGACCGTGCGGCGGGGCCAGGAGCTCGGGCTGTCGGGAAACACCGGCTTCTCGTCGACGCCGCACCTGCACTTCCAGGTGATGACGGCCGCCGACGACGGCATGACCAAGCGCTCGTTCCCGTTCGAGCTCGCGGTGGCGCCGCAGCGCGCGTCGGCTCCGATCGAGGGCCGGCGCTACGCGGCGTGGGAGTAGCCGTTGCGTCGTAGGGGGTTTTCCGATCAAGCGTGAGCCAGCGCTCGCGCACTCGATCCCGGATGGTGGTTGCAGGTGCTGCGCTGTCTCGTACGCACGTGCTGCGCTGGTCTCGTATGTGAAGCAGCGTGCTCGCGTCGTCGACGACGATAGGGGTTCTTGCTAGGAAGAAAGCGCGAGCGCTCGGCGGTGACCTGCCTCGCAGCGCCCCACATTGTCAGTGACCGGCGCGCCCGATCGATCCACAGCCGCGAGATCGTGCTTCCGCGCTCACCTGGCCCGAGCCTGGTGAGCACGCTGATGATAGAATGTCACTGTGATGTGCCCGGTGTGCCGCCAGCGTCCTGCGGAAGTGGGGGTGCTGTGCGAGGAATGTCGCGACGAGCTCTCCAGCCCCATCAAGATCATGCCGGAGCAGATTCAGCTCCACGGCGCGCGGCCCACGATGGCTGCGCTCATCGACATCTGGGGCCGGCCGCATCGGCTGGATCCCCGGACGCTGGTCGGCCGTCAGGTCGACGGCCAGGGCCTGGCGATCCTCGAGCCCTCGGTGTCGCGGCACCACGCGCACCTGACGCTCGACAACGACGAGTGGACCGTGCGCGACCTCGGCTCGGCCAACGGCACGTTCCAGGACGACAAGCTGATCGCGGCGCCGATGGCGCTGCACGAGAGCGACCGCGTGCGGTTCGGCCACATCGCGTTCTACTTCGTCGAGGACGTCGCGCGGCTACCGCCGCCCCGGCTCGGCCGCACGATGACCGCGACGATCCGGCCGACCGACCGCAGCGCACCGGGCGGCTCGCAGACCTTCCCGCTCCCGTCCGGCGATGAGGACCGCACCGACGTCGGCCTGCCGGTGATGTCGTTCAAGATGCACGAGCCGACCGGCGGCGGCGGCGGCCTGATCGAGGTCGACGGCAAGCAGGTCCAGCTCACCACGACGCAGTTCGAGCTGATGGCTCTCATGATCAAGCGCATGGCCGGCGAGCTCCACCAGCCCGAGCTGGTCCGCGGCTTCGTCCGCTCCTCGGAGCTGATCGCCGACCTGTCCTGGGACACCCGCGAGCCGAGCGAGAACCACGTCAAGCAGCTGGTGCGCCGCGTCCGCCGCGCGCTGATCAAGTCCGAGATCGGCGACCTGATCGAGTCGCGCCACCGCTTCGGCTACCGCCTGCGCGCCATCCCGCGCGAGTAGGGGCGACCGCGTCGCGTCGCGCGGCCCTGCACCTGCGGGTCCGTGCTCATCGCTTGTACTGGCGGACGCGGTTGGCGCGGCCGGAGGCGCGATCCTCGACGGTCGCCGCCAGCTCTTCGAGGAGGGCGCGCAGCGACTTCATTTTCTTGCTGCCCAGACGGGTCGCCCACCGGGCCTCGGTCGCCGCGGAGACGCGCTTGACCTCGGCCGCCCAGACCTTGCCCTTGGGTCCCAGGCGGACCCGCTTGATCACGCCGTGATCCGGGTCCGGGAAGCGCTCGACCATCCGCATGTCCTCGAGCTCGTCGAGCAGATCGCCGACGGTCTGCTTGGGCAGCGAGACCTCGGACACGAGGTCCGAGAGCCGGACGCCGGCATCGCTGGCGAGGAGCCGCGAGCCGATCACCGACAGGATCTGGACCTGGGCCGGCCGGAGCGACGGAAACCCCAGCCGTTCCAGCCGGCTGGCGAGCTGCGCCTGGAGATCGTGCTGCGGCACGTGAAGCAGCGATCGCAAATCGCGGCCCACGAAGGAGGCCGAAGCCGGAGCATTCGTGCGAGTCGTCTTCGCCATGATCACGAGACAGGCGTCGTGAAGGACTCGCGTCATACCAAAGCTGCCCCGGAATCGGAAGGCCGAATCCGTCGCAAAGTCACAGGGCTTTCACGCTCCGGAGCGCAATCCTCGTACGGCACGTCACCGTTCTATCGTCGGACCCCCGGTGACATACCTGTCGAGGGGTGTCCCAGGGGGCTGGCGACATCGGCGGCGCTACGCGTGAATGTCCACGACCCCGACCTCGCTCGCCCCGCGATCGGGCCGCACTGTATTTCCACGCAGTTTGTCGACCTGACGCGAGGTCCAGCGGGCGATGTCGTCGAACCACGTGTACAGCACGGGGATCGCGACCAGGGTCAGCAGCAGGGACAGCGTCTGTCCGCCCACCACGACGCTGGCCATCGCCTTGGAGAACCCCGAGCCGACGCCCTTGCTGGTCACCAGCGGCAGCATGCCGGCCACGAAGGCGAACGTGGTCATCAGGATCGGCCGGAGCCGGTCGCGGCTGGCGGCAAGCACGGCCTCGGTCCGCGGCAGACCTTGCCGGCGCAGCCCGTTGGCGTGATCGACCTGGAGGATCGCATTCTTCTTGACCATCGCGAACAGCACGATGATGCCGAGCCCCGAGAAGATGTTGAAGTTGCTGCCGGTGACCGCCAGCGACAGCACGGCGAACGGCACCACCAGCGGCAGCGACATCATGATGATCACCGGGTACAGCCAGGACTCGAACTGCGCGGCGAGCACGAGGTACATGAACACGAAGGCGAGCCCGATCGCGAACAGGAAGGCCGGCCGGAGCTTGGCGAACTCCTTGCTCCGGCCGAACGCCTCCGCGGTGTAGCCGGGGGGCATGTCCAGCGCCTTGATCTGCTTGTCGAGCTCCGCGACGAGGTCGGACTCGGAGAACCCCGGCGAGTTGTTCATCGTGATCTGGACCGCGCGCTCGCGGCTCTGCCGCGTGATCTTCGAGGTCGCCTTGCCGCGGTCGCGCTTGACCACGTCGGACAGCGGGACCTGACCGAGCGTCCGCGACGGCACGGCGAGCAGGTCGAGCGCCGACGGGTCGTCGCGGAACCGCTCGGAGGCGCGCAGGAACACCTGGTACTGATCGCCGCGATCCTCGAACGTCGAGGTGTCGACGCCGCCGATCAGGATCGCGAGCGTGGCCGTGATGTCGGCCGGCTCGACGCCGAGCAGCGCCGCGCGGTCGAGGTCGGGGACCACGGTGGTCTCCTCGACGGCAGCGACCAGGCTGGTCGACAGATCGACCACGCCGGGGACCACCAGCATCTTGTCGTAGAGCGTGTGGCCGTAGCGCTCCAGCTTGTCGAGGTCGGGGCCGCTGATGACATACGAGATGTTGGCGTTCTGGGTGCCGATCGAGAAGTCGTTGACCGGCTGGACGGCGACCGTCGTGCCGTCGGGGTAGTTGTCCTTCATCAGCACGGCCTTGCGGACATCCGCCATCACCAGCAGCTGGCTGCGCGTGCGGGTCTCGGGGTCGTAGAGGTGGACGTAGATGTGGCCGACGTTGGGCTGGCGCTGGTCGCTGTCGGCGACCGAGACCAGGGTGTACTCGACCTCGGGCAGCGCGCGGGCCTTGCGCGCGAGCCGCTCGGCGATCAGCGTGGTGGCCTCGAGCGTCGTGTTCTCCGGCGTCTGGAGGTAGATCTCGAACTGCGCCTCGTCGTTGGGCGGCAGGAAGTCACCGCCGACCTTCTTGGCGAGCGGCATGGTCACCGCGAACGCGGCGAGGATCGCCACGCCGACCAGCCAGCGGTGGCGCAGGCAGAACGCCAGCACGCCCGAGTACAGGCGCTCGATCGGGCGGTACATGAAGTTCGAGCCGCGCTCGAGCCACGACTTGCGGCGCTCCTCGCCGATCGGCGCCGGCATCGGCAGCATGCGCGACGCCATCATCGGCGTCAGCACGAACGCCACCAGCATCGACACGGCGATCGCGAACGCCATCGTCATGCCGAAGCTGAACAGGAAGCGGCCGACGATGCCGCTCATGAACGCGACCGGCAGGAACACCGCCATCAGCGACAGCGTGGTCGCGAGCACGGCGAGCCCGATCTCCTTGGTCGCATGGATCGCGGCGGGGAACGGCTTCATCCGCTTCTCGTCGATGAAGCGATAGATGTTCTCGAGCACGACGATCGCATCGTCGATCACGATGCCGACGGCGAGCGCGAGCGCGAGCAGCGTCATCAGGTTGAGGGTGAAGCCGGCCGCCTTCATCAGGCCGAACGTCGAGATGATCGACACCGGGATCGAGATCGCCGCGATCACGGTCGACCGCAGGCTGCCCAGGAACAGCAGCACGACCAGCGCCGCGAGCAGCGCGCCGAGCACGAGGTGATCGAGCACCTGCGACGCCGAGGTCCGGATCTGCAGCGAGTTGTCGGGCACGACGTCGACCGTGTAGCCGGCCGGGAGCTGGGTCTTGAGGCCCTCGACCGCCGTGCGGACCTTGTCGACCACTGCGACGGTGTTGGTCCCGCTCTGCTTGCGCACCGACAGCGCGATCGCGGGCACGCCGTTGCGCAGCGCCGCGGTCTCGGCGTCCTTCTCGGCGTCCTTGACCTCCGCCACGTCGCGCACCTTGACCGGGTGATCGCCGGACTGGCGCACGACGATGTCGCCGATCTGGTCGGGCTGGAGCGCCCGGCCCTCGACGCGCAGGGTGGTGTTGATCGGGCCGCGCTCGATCCGCCCGCCCGGCACGTTGACGTTCCCGGTCGCGATCGCGCGCTGGACCTCGAGCGCCGAGACCCCGGCCGCGGCGAGCCGGATCGCGTCGAGGTGGATGTTGATCTGGCGTTCCTGGCCGCCGAGGATCACGATCTGCCCGACGCCGGCCAGCCGCTCGATCCGCTGCTTGACCTGCTTGTCGGCGAACCGGGTCAGCTCCGGGTTCGACAGCCCGTCCGGGCCCTTGACCGACAGCACGATCACCGGCGCGGCGTCGGGATCCGCCTTGCGGACCTCGGGGCGGATCCCGGGCGGCAGATCGCGCAGGATCGTCGCGAGGTGCTCGTTGATGTCGTTCGACGCCTTGTCGGGATCGACCTCGAGGTCGAACTGGGCGAGCACCAGCGACACGCCCTCGGTCGAGAACGAGGTCAGGGTGTCGAGGCCACTCACCGTGTTGACCGCCTCCTCCACCTTCTGGCTCACGTCGGTCTCGACCGCGCCCGGCGAGGCACCGGGGTACGGCGTGACGATGGTGACCAGCGGGAAGTCGACCTTGGGGAACTTGTCGACGCCCAGCGAGCGGTAGCCGACGACGCCGACCACGACGAGCACGAGGATGAGCACGCTCGCGAACACCGGCCGGCGGACGGCGATACTGGATAGCCATTGCATGACGGACTACTCCTTCCCGCCCTGCGCGCGACCGGGATCGCCGGGCGCGGTCTCGGCGCCCTTGGCCGCCGCGGGCCCCTTGGCGTCCCTGGTCGGCTCCCTGGCCGCCGCGGGCTGGACGACGCGCAGGCCGTCCTCGATGCGATCTGCCTTCGCGTCGATCACGATCTGGTCGCCCTTGGCGACGCCCTGCAGGATCGCCACGCGATCGCCGTCGAGATCCGGGCCGCGTTGCACGATGCGCTCCTTGAGCTCGCCGTTGACGGCGGCGAACGCGTGCCACAGCTTGCCGCGCTGGACGAGCGCGGTCCGGGGGACCACCGGCTTCGGGGTCTCGCCGATCGTGACGTGGGCCTCGGCGAACATGCCGGGGACGAGGTCGCTCTGCGGATCGAGCGTGGCCTCGGCGATCAGCGCGCGGGTCTTGCCGATCTCGCCGCCGATCCGCGTGATCCTGGCCGTGTACGTCTTGCCCGGCCGGGCGATCGCGATCACCTCGACCTTCTGGTCCTTCTGGATCGCGCGCACCGCGGCCTCGGGCACCGACATCTCGATGCGCAGCGGATCGTCGTCGACCAGCGTGAACAGCGTGCGGCCGGGCGCGACCCATTCGCCGGGCGCGACCGACTTCTCGGTGACCTGGCCGTCGAACGGCGCGCGGACCAGACCGTCGCTGACCGACTTGCTGATCATGTCGGCGCGGGCCTGGGCGGCGCTGACCTGCTGCAGGGTGGACGTGCACTGCGTCGACTGGCGGTCGTACTCGCTGCGCGTGATCGCGCCCTTGTCGAGCAAGGTCTGCGCGCGCTTGCACTCCTCCTCGGCGAGCTGCTTCTGGGCCCGCGCCGACTCGAGGTTGGCCTGGGCCTCCCGCGCCGACAGCGCCGCGTTGCGCACGTCGAGCTGGACCACCGGCTGCCCCATCTTGACCCGCTGGCCGCGCTCGACGAGCACCGCGAGCACCTTGCCCTGGGTGTCGGCGGTGACCTCGGAGCGCTGGTCCGCGGTGATCAGCCCGGTCAGCGTCAGGACATCGGGGGCCGGGGCTTCCTGGACCGCCGCCAGCGGCACCGCGACCGGAGGTGCAGGCGCCTTGGCGACCACTTCCTCCTTCTTCTTGCAGGACGACAACGACGCGAGGATCGCGAACGCGACGGCAGCACGCATGGGGCGGCTAGGATGCACGGCGTTTGCCACTCGGTGCAGTGCGGCGTCAACGGGTTAGCCGCGGTCTTGCTGTACAAGTTCCCGACAGGTGTCGGTTGGGAGCGGCACACGGTGCCACCTCACCTGGCGTCGTTGCCGATCGCGTGGTCGAGCTGGGCGCGCGCGACCCGCAGGTCGACCCGCGCGTTGAGCGCCGTGATCCGCGCCCGCGTCAGCTCGGTCTCGGCGTCGACGAGCTCGACCGCCGTCGCGCGCTCGGCGTCGAGCAGCTCCTTGCGGACCCGGTAGCCCTCCTCGGCGGCGGCCAGCCCCTTCTGCGACGTCGCCAGCGAGCGCTGCGCGATCGCGACCGCCTGCTGGGCGGCGAGGATCTCGATCCGCGTGCCGTGCTCGAGGTTCTCGCGATCGGCGCGCAGCTCGTTGGCCTCGGCGCGCAGCCGGTGATCCGTGGTCCGCGAGATCAGCGCGTCGTTGAGCGTCCAGGTCAGCTGTGCACCGATCTGCCAGGTGAACGTGAACTTGTCCTCCTGCGGGAACACGCGCGGGTTGGGATCGGCGTAATCGGCGGTGCCGAACGCCGACAGCCGCGGCAACAGGTTGGCCTGCTCCGCCGCGCGCTGGCTGTCCTTGGCCTGGATGCCGGTGTCGATCACCTGGAACTCGAGGCGCTGGCGCGCCGCGCTCGTCATCAGCTGATCGAGCTGCGCGGCCTCCCCGACCGCGACGTCGGCCCGGATGTCCTCGCCGATCGCGAGCGGCTCGCGCACCGGCGCGCCGATCAGCAGGCGCAGCTGCTCCTCGCGCAGCGCGGCCAGGTTCGCGAGCTGGTCGACCACCTGCTCGGCCTGGGCCTCCTGCGACTCCACGCGCAGGAGGTCGGCCCGCGACAGCCGCTGCACCTCGGTCAGCGCGCGGACCTGATCGAGCGTGCGCTGGACCTGGACCAGCTGGCGCTGCGCGATCAGGACCTGGAGCTTGGCGCGCACCCACTCGTAGTAGGCCAGCCGCGCGTCCTCGCCGGCGGAGAGCTCGCTCGACCGCTTGTTGAGCCGGGCGGCGTCCGCGCCCAGCCGCGCCGCGTCGACCAGCCGCGGATAGCGGAGCACGTAATCCGACAGCGGGATCACGAGCTGGGCCTCGGCGAGATAGGCATTCTCGAGCGACTGGATCGCGACGCCCGGGCCGACGGGGATGGTGAACGGCGCGACGT
>VBLP01000749.1 GCA_005887925.1 Deltaproteobacteria bacterium
CGCGCCGGCGCGGGGCTGATCGTCAGCGAGGCGACTCAAGTCGCGCCGCGCGGCATCGGCTATCCCGACACGCCGGGGATCCACACCGACGCGCACGTCGCCGGCTGGCGGCAGGTCACCGACGCGGTCCACGCCGCCGGCGGGCGGATCGCGCTGCAGCTGTGGCACGTCGGCCGGATCTCGCACTCGAGCTTCCACGGCGGCGCGCTGCCGGTCGCACCGTCCGCCGTGCGGCCCGCAGGCAACGCCTGGACCGCGAGCGGCCAGCAGCCGTTCGAGACGCCACACGCGCTGACGCCTGACGAGATCACCGACGTGATCGCGGCGTTCGCCCAGGGCGCGCGCCTCGCCCGCCGGGCCGGGTTCGACGGCGTCGAGATCCACGCCGCGAACGGCTACCTGATCGATCAGTTCCTCGAGACCGGGACCAACCACCGCAGCGATGACTGGGGCGGCTCGCCCGAGCGCCGCGCGCGGCTGCTCCTCGAGATCACCCGCGCCGTGATCGACGGCTTCGGCCCCCACAAGGTCGGCGTCCGGCTGTCGCCCGGCGGCACGTTCAACGACATGCACGACGACGATCCGGTCGCCACGTTCGGCACCGCGGCGATGGCGCTCGGCGAGCTGCCGTGCGCCTACGTCCACGTGGTCGAGAACCGCGTCGCCGGCGAGTCGGCCACCGACCTGATCCGGCGCCATTACCGCGGCGCGCTGGTCAGCTGCGGCGGCTACGACCGCGCCGGCGCGATCGCCGCCATCGCCGACGGCCGCGCCGATGCGATCGCGTTCGCCAAGCACTACATTGCCAACCCCGATCTGGCCCTGCGGCTGCGCCACGACTGGCCGCTCGCCACCGCCAGCCGCAGGACCTACTACGGCGGCAGCGACGCCGGCTACAGCGACTACCCACCCTACGATCCGGCCGCGCCGGCCAGCGGCTAGTGCGCCGGGGGGCCCGCTGGTGGGGGCGATGGCCGGACCCGGTGTGGCAAGTCTTGCATGAGGTCTCATGCGTGCCGCGCGTCGTCGGTGAACGCGATCGGCGTCACCGCGAGCGCGATGCCGGCTCGCGGGCCTCGCTGGCATGGCGGCGCAGCGAGATGCTCACCCGCAGCTAGCTCTTCGGCAGCGGACCCAGCCCGCCGCTGCCGGGCGAGGCGTCCTGCGCGGGATAGCCGAGCTCGTAGTTGCGCAGGAACCAGCCGAGGAACGCCGGCAGCACGAGCTGGATCAGCGTCTCCCCCGGACAGCGGTGGCCCTCGGGTGGCCCACCGCCCTGCGGCACGAATGCGTTGCTGGGCAGTGCGGCGACCGCGTCATCGCCGAGCCGATCGCCGCGGAACACGGTCGGATCGGTGAAGGTGGAGATGTCCTGCAGGGTCGCCCAGATCGCACCGGCGCCCTTCCAGCCGGCGCGGATCGCGTAGCCGTCGATCTCGAGATCGCGGCGGGCGACGCCGAAGAACGTGGTCGGCGCGACGGGATAGACCCGCAGCACCTCGCGCGCCACCGCGCGGGCATCGCGCAGCGCGCGGATCTGGGCCAGCGTCGGCAACCCGTCGCCGAGCCTGGCGTCGGCCTCGTCGCGCAGCCGCCGCGCCATGTCGGGGTGCTCGCCGAGCGCGACGATCGCCCACGCCAGCGCCGCGGTCAGCCCACCGTGCGCGGCGAAGAAGAAGTGCAGGATCTCGATCTCGAGCTCCTCGGCCGACAGCTGCTCGCCGCCGGGGCCGCGGGCGGCCTTGAGCACACCGAGCGCGCTGCCTGCGCCGTCGCGCGTCGCGACCTGGTGCTTGATGTAGGCGCGCAGCCGGTCGCGCGCCTTGACCGCCTTGCCGTAGGAGGTGAATGGCAGGTTGATCGGCGGCGCGAACGTGCCCTTGATCAGCGCCGCGAAGTCGGCGGCGGTCTGGGCATTGCTGTGCGCCGGATCGGCGGCCGCGAACAGCGTGTCGGCGATGTCGAACCCCAGCTGCGACAGCGCGGGAGCTATCGCGTGCTCTCCCGTGTCCGCCCAGCCATCGACGAACCGCGCGAAGATCGCGAAGATGTTCGGCAGGTACGACGCGAGCGCGCGGTCGCTGAATGCCTCGAGCAGCAGGCGCTTGCGCCGGACGTGGCGCTCGCCGTCGAGGAACGGCACGGCGTCGGGGTGGAGCAGCTCCTGCAGGAACCTCGGCGAGCCCGACTGCCGCGTGAAGTGCTCGGGATTCATGAAGAATGAGAACGCCTTCGGCCCGGCGAAGAACACGACCGTGTCCCCCAGGATCCGGGTCTTCCACACGTTGCCGTGCTGCTTGGTCCGCGACAGCGTGAACGCGAACGGATCCTTGAGGAACTGGAGGGCCTCCCCGACGAACGGCGCTCCCATGGACCCAGGCGGTGGCTGCATCACCGTCCATCGTACGATCGATCGCGCCGCATCGATCGGCCGGGCTCGCGAATTTCGCACCGGGGCGCAGCGGCGGAGCGTGCGAGCGTGATCTTCGCGTGACAGCAGAACGCTGCCGGCCGTTGCCGGTGAGGATTCGCTAGGGTCGATGTCCATGGTCAGGCTGCTCTCGCTCACGCTCGCCCTGCTGACGTTCGCAACCCCGGTGTTCGCCGACGACAACCCCGGCGAGCGCCCGGTCGACCAGACCGATCGCGCGATCGTCGTGGGCGCGGTCGCCGCGTCGCTGGCGCCGATGGCGATCCGGCTGCGCAGCCACGCGCTGTGGGATCACCAGCTGCTCGGCGACCTCGACGAGGCGGCGTACGGCCAGTTCTCGCGCAGCGGCGCGTGGTTGTCCGACCTCACGCTCGCGCTCGCGATCGCCGTCCCCGCGGCCTACCTGACCGGCTCGACCATCGAGGACGCCGCCGGTGACCGCCTCGTGCTGTACGGCGAGACGCTCGCCGTCGACCTCGCCCTGGTCCAGCTCGTGAAGTACCTCGTGCAGCGGCCGCGCCCCTACCTCTACAACCAGACGCCCGACGTGGTGCGCTACGCCGAGACCGCGGGCGACGACGGCTGGACGTCGTTCTACTCGAGCCACGCCGCGATGAGCTTCGGCGCCGCCGTCGCCGGTGCCTACCTGCTGAGCACGTCGAACACCAACCCGAACGTGCGCGGGATCGCCTGGGGCACGGGCTTCGCGCTCGCCGCCGCGACCTCGAACCTGCGCGTGCGCGCCGGGCGCCACTTCTACTCCGACGTGCTCCTCGGTGCGCTGATCGGCTCGGTGGTCGGCTACGCCGTGCCGGCGCTCCACGCGCGCGGCAAGCCGTACGCGCCCGACCACAACGACGTCGCCGCGGCGGGTGCGGGGCTGTTCGCCGGCACGGTGATCAGCCAGCTGCTTCCGCTGCACGATCCGGCGCTCGCCGAGCATCCGCCGGCGGTGATGATCGACCAGCTCCACGTCGGTCCGCTCGCGGTCCAGGATGGCGCCGGCCTGGCGATCAGCGGCCGCGTCCGCTCGCGCAGCTGGGGCCGCGTGCCGCTGTCGCGCCATCGCGCGTGGGCGGCGGACGCGCAATAGTCTCGTCGCGGGCCGATCGCAGACGTCGAGGCGCAGCGACGCCGCAATCAGCGGCAGGCCCCGCGCGCTCCGCGGGGGGACGCCGCCGGCACACGCGGCTGCTACCATCATGCGTCATGTCGACGCGCGATACGATGGTCGCCGACACGCTGCCTCCTGAAGATGCGGCCCGGCCGCCGCCGGCTTCCGGTGCGCCGCCGTCCGGCGATCCGCCTCCCGGCGGCCCGCCGGTCGCGAGCTGGGAGCGCTACGAGATGCTCGAGCTGCTCGGCAAGGGCGGCATGGGCATGGTGTACAAGGCGCGCGATCGCCGGCTCGGCCGCACGCTCGCCATCAAGTTCATCCTCAGCGCCGATCCGACGCTGACGATGCGGTTCCTGCGCGAGGCGCGCGCGCAGGCGCGCATGGATCATCCCAACATCTGCCGCGTGTACGAGGTCGGCGAGGTCGAGGGCCGGGCGTACATCGCGCTGCAGTTCGTCGATGGTGTCGCGCTGCACAAGGCCGCCGCGGGGATGTCGCTCGACGAGAAGATCGCCGTGCTGCGCGACGTCGCGCTCGCGGTGCACGATGCGCACCGGCTCGGCATCGTGCATCGCGTCCTCAAGCCGGCGAACATCCTGGTCGAGCGCACCGAGGACGGCTGCTGGGTGCCGATCGTCATGGACTTCGGCCTGGCGCGCGAGGCGACCGACCCCGGGCTCACCGAGTCCGGCATGCCGGTGGGCACGCCGGCGTACATGTCGCCCGAGCAGGCGCGCGGCGACCTGCACGCGATCGATCGCCGGTCCGACGTCTACAGCCTCGGCGCCACGCTGTACGAGCTGCTGACCGGCACCGTGCCGTTCCCCGCCACGTCGATGGCCGTGGCGTTCGCCCAGGTGCTCCACGACGATCCGCGCGCGCCGCGCAGCCTGGTACCCAGCCTGCCGGTCGACCTCGAGACCATCGCGCTCAAGTGCCTGGCCAAGGAGTCCGCGCTGCGCTACCCGTCGGCGCGCGCGTTCGCCGACGACCTCGGCCGCTACCTCGACGGCGAGCCGATCCTCGGCCGCCGCCTGCCGCTGTGGCAGCGCCTGCGGCGCCGGGCGCGCCGCCATCGCGCGCTGGTGATCCTCGGCGCGTGGTCGTTGGCGATCGTGCTTGGCGTGGCGGCGCTCGGCATCCGCGCATGGCTCGCGTCGCGGCGCGAGCGCGAGCAGGCCGAGGCGCGCACGCTGCTCACCGACAGGCTCGGCCGGGACGCCGCCGCGATGGAGCGCGACCTGCGCGAGGCGTACCTCTGGCCGCTGCACGACACGCGCGAGGATCGCGCGCGGGTGCGCGAACGCATGAACGCGATCGCGGCCATCCACCCCGACCTCGGCGACCTCGGCGACGCGATCGTCCACAGCGCGCTGGCCCGCGGTCACCTCGCGCTCCACGAGTGGCGCGAGGCCGACGCCGAGTTCGACCGCGTCGAGAAGGCCGGGATAGACCGGCCCGAGCTGCACGCGGCGCGCGGCCGGGCGCTCGGCGAGCTGTATCGCCGCGCGATCGAGGAGGTGCGCCGGCCGGACGACCGGAACGCGCAGACCTGGTTCGCCCAGCGGCAACGCGACCTCGCGCAGCAGTACCTCACACCGGCCCTGCGCGAGCTCGACCGCGCCCGCATCCTGGGCGACAACCCCACGCTGCTCGAGGCGCGGATCGCGCTGTACCGCCGCGACTTCCCGGTCGCCGAGCAGCTCGCACACGCAGCGGCTGCACGGGCGCCCGGGTCCTCCGAGGCGCGCCAGCTCGAGGCCGACGCGGCCTATGCCGCCGCCACCGAGGCGCTCGACCACGGCGACTCCGATGCAGCACTGCCGCGGCTCGAGCGCGCCACGAAGCGATACGCCGAGGCGAGCGAGATCGCGCGCAGTGACGCGTCGGTGTATCAGGCCGAGGCCCAGGCCTGGCTGCGGATCGCGGAGATCGAGGCGCGGCGGGGCGGTGCGGCCAGCGAGCCACTGGAGCGCGCGCTCCAGCTGATCGATCGCGGTGCGCTCGTCGCCGATCCCGACGATGCGGCGGCCTACACCACCAAGGCACTCGTGCTGCTGCGCCGGTATCGAACGTCGCTGGGCGAGGACCACGACGATCTGCACGCCTTGCTCGACGCCGTCGACGCGGCTGAGCGCGCCGTCCACCTCGATGACCAGGACGCGCACGCCTGGGCCGCGCTCGGCATCGCACACGTGTTTCGCGGCAATAAGGACTTCTATCGCGGCGCACCCGGCGCGCCGTGGTGGAACCGTGCGGGCGACGACTTCGCCCGGGCGCTCGCGATCCAGCCCGATGATCCCCAGGCCACCAACAACCTGGGGCTGGTGCACCGCTGGCTCGGCGTCGAGCTCGACAAGACCGGCCGCGATCCCAGGTCCGAGTACCGGGAGGCATTGCGCAGTTACCAGCATGTCACCGCGAGGGATCCGCTGCACCTCAACGCCTGCGCCAATCAGGCCGATCTCCACGCACTGATCGCGGAGTACGACGACAGCCTCGACGACGCCAACGATGGCGATCTGCGCGCCGCGGTCGACGACGCACGCGCGGTGGGCACGCGGTGCCTGACGATCGACGGCAAGTTTTACTCGGTGCTCGATTCGTTGGCGCGGGCGCAGCTTGCGCTCGCCGACCACCTCGTCAAGCTCGGTGACGATCCGAGCCGTGCACTGCGGGAGGCGCGCGATTATCTGGAGCGCTCGAAGACCGCGAATCCCGAGCACCTCAATGTCTGGTACCAGCGCCTGGTCGCCGCGCGGATCAAGGCGACGTTCGATCTGGGCCGTGGCAACGACCCGATGCCTGCGATGTCGACGCGACACGCGGACCTCAAGGAGGCCGTGCGACTGATGTCCGATTCTGCCATGTCCTATGTCGAGGCCGCGCGGCTCGACCTGATCGAGGCTGCGTGGGCCCAGCGCCAGGGGGACCCGACGCTGCCGCTGCTCACCCATGCGCGCGGTGACGCCGATATCGCGGTCACGCTCGACCGCGCGCTGCCCGAGGCCCGGCTCGTCGCGGCCGAGGCGCGCCTGCGCATCGCCACGGCCCAGGGCAACAAGGCGGTCGCCTGCGAAGGGCTCACCTCCGTGCGTGAGGCCGAGCGGCTCAAGCCGCGGCTCGCCGGACTGTCAGCGGTACGCGACGAGCTCGCACCGCTCTGCCCCCAGTAGCAACGACGAGCGGCCTTGCTCGAGCTCCGACTCTGGCCCGAACGTTGCGCGACCAAGCGTCGATGCTCGTAGCATCGCTCTCGTCGCCCGTAGCCCTGTCCCGAAAACGTTGCGCGACGAGACTTCGATGCTCGTGGCATCGCTCTCGTCGCTGGTCGGCTGCTCAGCAACCCGGGCAGCCGGGTTGCCGCTCGGATCGCACTCGCGCAGTGGGACCCGAGCTGCTCATCGGCGTTGCGGCCGCTCGCTCAGTTGAAGCCGCCAGCCGGAGTGCTTGGATCGCCGCAGTTCTTGGGATCCGGGCAGCCTTCGATCGCGGGCGTCGCGCTCCCACTGTCCAGTTCTCCGGACTCGCTGTCCGGATCTCCGGACGTGCCCGGCTCGTCGCTGTCCGAGCCGCGCGGCTGCACGTTCGCGTGGTCGTCGCGCTGCACCGGCGCATCGGTGACGCAGCCGAGCAGCTGCAACGCCATCACCGCCAGCAACACCAGCGCAGATGCCCCCATCCGCCGCCGCCGCACAACACACACCAACACCATTGCTATTCCCATCAATTTCATCACCAACACCGTCCTCCTCCTTCGCATCACCTACGCATCACCTATCAGCAAATCGCGGGCCGATCTCGTCGGAGATTTCGGCGTCAGACACATCGCGGACTTGCAGCTTCACGAGCTGTCGAACTATCGACATCATTCGTTACAAGAAATCGACATATGGATTTCCCCGTCGGTCGCGACCACCTTACCAGTCGTCAAATACCGTCGAGATCCGGGGCGTTGGTGGGGCAGTGAACGCGGGGTCCGACCGTCGATCAGGCCTGCCTCGCCGCTGCGACGCGCGACGCGGCGTGCGACGACGGTGGGATCCGAAAGTCGTGTCGCGGGCTGCGGGCGCAACGTTGGTGGCACCGCTGTTGCGCGCTCGATACACGCGCCTCGCCGCACACAGCCGATCGGGAGAGGAGGCCTATCTCGTCCATCACACGGCGAAATCGTCGTCGCGACGCGAGGCTGCCGAGCGCGGTGACCGCGCCCGCGTCGCCTGGCAAGGCTTGCTCGCGACTCGCCGGGCAAGGTCGGTCCGAGCTCGACCCCACAGTGCGCCGCGAGCACATGAGCGCGTCGCGTTACCAGGCAGCGTCAAGCCGCTGGCCTGGCAGCGCATGGCACATGTGCTCGCCAGGTGCCGCCGCCGCACATGGCACATCGTGCGCGAGGACTGCCAAGCGAGCGCCGCGCCGGCCGTGGCTGCCGCGGTGAGCTCGCGCTCCCGACGAGGCAGATGTCAAAAATTCCGCGATGTTCCGGCGCAGCGCGGCTGCAGGTATAGTGTCGCTGCCGCGTGGACTCCCTCACCCTTCCTCCCAGCGCGATCGGCGCAGGCGCCGGCGGTGATCGCAGCGAGCACGTGCCGGGAGTCGTCGTGGTGTTCTGCGGCGGGACCGCCAGCGCCCAGGTGATCGCGCTCGCCGAGGGTCCGGTCGAGCTCGGCCGCGGCGACGGCGCCGGGCGGGTCGACGACGGCCGGGTGTCGCGCCGCCACGCGCGCATCGCGTTCGAGGAGGGGCGCTGCGTCGTCATCGACCTCGGCAGCCAGAACGGCAGCTTCGCCGACGCCCGGCCCGTCCCCGCCCACACGCCGACGCCGGTCCATCGGGTGCTGCTGATCGGAGACTCGCTGCTGATCCCGTGCAGCGACGTCCGGCCGCTGCAGGCGCGCGGCGTGCGCATCGTCGATGGTCTCGTGCGCGGACCAGCGATGCAGGAGGTGCTCGAGCAGACCGCGCGCGCCGCGCACGGCGGCTCGACGCTGCATATCCGGGGTGAGAACGGCGCCGGCAAGGAGGGCGTCGCCGAGGCGTTTCACCAGGCCGGCGCGCCGGGGCCGCGGCCGCTGATCGCTGTCAACTGCGCGGCGATCCCGCATCCGCTCGCCGAGCGCCTGCTGTTCGGCGCCAAGCGGGGCACGTACTCCGGCGCCACCGCCGATGCGCCGGGCTACATGCAGGAGGCCGACGGCGGGACGCTGTTCCTCGACGAGATCGCCGAGCTCGACCTCCAGATCCAGTCCAAGCTGCTGCGCGTGCTCGAGACCCGGGAGGTGCTGCCGCTCGGCGCGTCGAAGCCGCGCAAGGTCGAGTTCGCGCTGTGCTCGGCGACCAACAAGGACCTGCGCGCGCTGGTCGCCGCCGGCGCGCTGCGCGAGGACCTGTACTTCCGCGTCGGGCTCCCCGCCGTGAGCGTCCCCCCGCTGCGCAACCGGCCCGAGGAGATCCCGGCGCTGATCGCGGAGGAGCTGGGCCGGCTGTCACCGCCGCCCGGCGCGCACGTGTCGCTCGTCGAGCAGTGCCTGCTGCGCCCGTGGCCGGGCAACGTGCGCGAGCTGCTCGCCGAGATCCGCACCGCCGCGCAGGCCTCGCTCGGCGACGGCCATCGCGTCGAGGCGCGCCACCTGCCGGCGGCCGCGGGGACGGTGTTCGGCCCCGCCATGCCCGAGGCCCGCCCCGCGGCCCTCGAGCTCCCGCCGGCCCCGCCCGCGACGCCGACCGACGAGGCCCGCCGCCGCATGCCGCGCGACGAAGCCGAGTGGCGCCGCCGCATCGACGAGACGCTGCGCGCCAACGCCGGCAACGTCGCGGCCACCGCGCGCGCGCTGGGCCTGCACCGCACCCAGCTGCGCCGGCTGCTCGAGCGCTACGACATCGCGGCCGACGCGATCACCGGCGACGACGACGCGGACTGACCGCGGCGCTCACGGCTCGAGCACGACCTTGCCGAACGCGGCGCGGTTCTCGAGCAGGCGGTGCGCCTCGGCGGCCTCGGCCAGCGGCATCACGCGGTGGACGACCGGCGCGAGCCGGCCGGCGGCGATGTGCGACAGCACGGCGAGCAGGTCGGCCTTGCTGCCCATCGTCGAACCCAGCACCTCGATCTGGCGGAAGAAGATGTGGCGGAGGTCGATCGCCGGGTGAAACCCCGCGGTCGCACCGCACGTGACGATGCGGCCGCCGTTGCGAACCGCGCGGATGCTGGCGGCGAAGACCTCGCCGCCGACGTGGTCGATCACGGCGTCGACGCCGCGCTTGGCGGTGAGCGTGCGGCACTCGGCGGCGAAGTCGGTCGCGGTGTAGTTGATGGCGATGTCGGCGCCCAGCGCCCGGGCCCGCGCGGCCTTGTCGTCGCTACCCGCCGTCGCGATCACGCGCGCGCCGTAGAGCCTGGCGATCTGGATCGCGGCGACGCCGACGCCCGAGCCGGCGCCCTGGACCAGTACGGTGTCGCCCGGCGCAACGCGCGCCTTGTGGACGACCATCTGCCACGCGGTCAGGAACGGCAGGATCGCCGACGCCGCGTGCGCGAAGTCGAGCCGGTCGGGGTACGGGGCGAGGTTGGCCTCGGGAACGACGATGTAC
>VBLP01000750.1 GCA_005887925.1 Deltaproteobacteria bacterium
CACCGACGAGAGGAGCATCTCTCTGGCGGCCACGCAGCGGCGAAGGCGTCGACGCCCACCGCCGGCGCGGGCCGAAGCGGACTGCAGGCGCACCGGCTCCTCGCTGCGCCGGTTCCGGATGTGGGACGGCAGCGCGATGCTCCGTGCAAAGCCGCCGATTCACGACTGACGATCGCGCGTCTCGTCGCGCGGTCTCTTCGAACGGGGGCCGCGCGCAACGCGGATCGGGCGTGCGGAGAGTCGCCGTGCGGTGATCAGGGCGCGTGGCGATCAGGGCGCGTGGCGATCAGGGCGCGCGGGCGGTGCCGAACTTGTCCTCGCTGGGACCCTGCGGCGCGCCGCCCTTGAGATCGATCGTGGTCTGGTTGTCACCGGCCTTGACGGTGACCTCGGTGATCGTCGGCGTGAGGCTCTGCTCGCTCCACGCCTCCACCTTGTACTTGCCCGGCCGCAGGTTGCGGAACGCGAACGTGCCATCCGGCTCGGCGACCACGTAGTGCGGCGCGTCGACGACGACGAGGAACGCCGACATGTTCGCGTGGATGTTGCAGCCGATGCGGACGATGCCGGGCTTGCTGAAGGTGATCTGCCGGGCGTCGCCGGCCTTGTACATCCCGAGGTCGAAGCGGTGGGGCGGCGTGAGCGAGAACACGTTGTGGTAGATCGAGTCGAAGTTCGGGAACACCACCGTCGACCCGACGGGGACGGCCATCAGGTGCGGCGCGAACGTCTTGTTGCGCTGCTCGATGACACGGCTCTTCGCGACCCGCTTGGCCACCTTGCCGACCTTGGGCGTCAGCATGACCAGCCCGAGCCCGGCCGGCGCCTTGCCCTCGAGCACGAGCGAGCCGTGCAGCATGCCCTTCTCCTTGCGCCGGGCCGGGTTGTCCTCGTCGGACGCACCGACCGCCCCGCTCGGCTGGGCCTGTGACTCGGAGTCCTTCATCGACGTGAGCGCGGTGTTGATCCGCGGCGGAGCGCCGACGCGGAACACCTCGGACGCGGAGGCCAGCGGCCCCGCGCCGACGATCAGCTCGGCGCGCGTGAACAGCTGCTCGGCGTACGAGCGCTGGCCGCGCTTGCCGGCGACCACGGCGGCGGCGAGCAGCTCGGCGGCCGCCGGATCCTTGACCGTGGCCGCCACCGCGGTCACCTTGGCGAGCTCCGCATCGGGGATCGGCTTGAGCTTGCTCGCGTCGACGACGACCTGCGGCTTGAGCGGGCCGAGCGCCCCGAGCAGCTCGTTCTTCTCGCGGGCCGGGACCTGGAACTTGTCGAGCGCCGCGACGAGGTTGCCGACCAGCGCGTTGAACTCGTCGTCGACGAGATCCATCCCCGCGTGCGCCGTGGCCATGTCGCGGCCGCTGTAGGTGACGTTGCCGCCCGTCGCCTGCGCCACGAACTCGACGAGCAGGCGCTTGAGGTTGGCGGCGTCGGTGTTGAAGAAGCGATGCTTGATCTTGGGATCGGTGGTGGTGCGGCTGACGAACTCGTCGACGACGGCGGTGATCGCCGGCAGGCCACCGAGCCGGTCGAACAGCGGGCGATCGGGCGCGGCCGGCTCGGGGGCCGGCGGCGTCGGCGCGGGTGGCGGCGCCGGGGCGGGGTCGGCGGCGGTGGCTACAGCAGGTGGTGGGGGACTCGTCGTCGCGGGCTTGCTCGAGCCACAGGCGACGAGCCACAGGCACATCCATACGCGTCTGAGCGTCACGGGATCTCCTTGGGCGAAATTTTTCTACGAGCGACGGCGCACGAGTTGAACGACGAAGCCGGCCAGCAACAACCCGGCGAGGCCGAAGGACATGCCGCGGGCGCCGCCGGCCCAGCTCAGGCCGGCGGCCTGCTTGGGTGTGGCGAGCACCATGGTATTGCTTGCGTTCCAGTCGCCGCTCGACGGCACGGCGAGCTTGATGGGCGCATCGGGGCCCGGGCTGCTTCCGACCAGGACGATCTCGGTGCCCAGGCCGACCAGCGACGCCTGGGTCGTGTGCTCGGCCATCGCGCGCCGGATCGAGGTCAGATCGATCGGGGCGGACAGCACGAGCCCGCCGGTGATGCCGGCGCGGTAGCCGGAGATCGGTGCGCTCGCGGCGAGCGTCACGCTGCGGCCATCGCTCTGGAACCGCGTGTTGCGGCCCTTGAGCGGCTGGACCGACAGTGCGGTCCTGGGGATCCGCAGCAGCGACGTCGTCCGATCGCTGCGGAACTGGAACACCTCGAGCACCTCGCCGTGATCGGCGGTGAACACCATCTCGGTGTTGGCGAGATCGTTGAGCGTCGCCGAGTCGGTCTCGATCGCGGCGCGCAGCATCGGGGTGGTCGCGATGCCGTCGGCGCGGAGGTGGGCCGAGCGCGCGGCGGAGTCGAGCACGCCGGCGAGCTTCTCGACGTCGGCGGACAGCGCGCTCGACGTTGCGTTGTCGCCCGCGCCGGCCATCGCGTGATCGGCGAACGTGATGCCGAGCGCGGCGGCGGCGGCGATGACCGCACCGACCAGCCACAGCAGCGACACGCGGCGCGTCGCCACCGGCACCGGCGTGAGCATGCCCGGGACGGGTGTGCGCATCCGCGGGTCGGGCGTGCGGTCGCGGGTCTGCGTCGATGGTGCCGAGCCGACCGCGAGGAACGGCGGCGGGCTGGCCGAGACCGGGCTCGCTCCCTGGGCCGACACCTCGATGAAGTGATCGCTGTGCGCGCGCTGCGCCCGGATCCACGCATCGTTGCGCTTCTCGAACAGCGTGGTCATCAGCTGGACGATGCGGGTCGACGACATCGCGAGCTTGTGCTCGCGCGCGAACTCCTCGAGATCGAGCTGGAGCGCCTGCGCCGTCGAGTAGCGCCGGTTCGGATCCTTGGCCAGCGCCTTCATCACGATCTGCTCGAGCTCGGGCGGATAGCGCCGGGCGCGCGTCGACGGCGGCGGGATCGGCTTCTCGACGATCTGCTGGAGCAGCGCGAAGTCGCTCGTCCCGCGGAACAGCTTGGTCAGCGTGCTCAGCTCGTAGAGCAGGATGCCGAGCGAGAACACGTCGCTGCGCCGGTCGATCGGCTTGCTCGAGCACTGCTCGGGCGACATGTACGAGAACTTGCCCTTGAGCACGCCGTTCTGGGTGTCCTCGGTCTTGCGGTTGTGGGCCTTGGCGATGCCGAAGTCGCAGACCTTGATCGCACCGTCAAAGCTGATCAGCACGTTCGACGGCGATACGTCGCGATGGATCAGCTTGAGCGGACGGCCCTCGAGGTCGTGCTTCTCGTGCGCGTAGTGCAGCGCGGTGCAGACGTGGATGATGATGTACAGCGCGTCGGCCAGCGCGATCGGATGGCGCTTGGCGATCGCGGTCTCGATCAGCCGGCGCAGGTCCGCGCCGTCGACGTACTCCATCACGAAGAAGTAGGAGCCGTTGACCGATCCGATCTCGTAGACCTGGGCGATGTTGGGGTGCTCGAGCGTCGCCACCAGGCGAGCCTCGTCGAGGAACAGCTCGGTGGTCTCGGCATCGCTCAGCTCGGGGCGCGCGCGCTTGATGACGACGATCTTCTCGAAGCCCTGCATCCCGAGCTGGCGCGCGAGCCAGACCTCGGCCATCCCGCCGGTCGCGAGGTGACCGAGCAGGGAATACTTCCCGAACTGCTCCGGCAGCAGCGCGTTGAACGAACTCCGAGAATCCGTCGCCCCCATGTGTTTCTCGGAATGAATAGCAAATATCGCAGTGCTTTGTAATCTCCATGGTGGTGAGATGATGTCTCTTCGTCGGTGGGATATGAACGCACGGACCGCGTCGCGGGGGAGCCGGTGTAGCCGTACGCGAATGTTCTGCAGGCGACTGCCGCAACGCGGCTTACATGACACGCGGGATCTGAAGCTCGACGGAAACCCACATCCGCGCAGCTGAACGGGACTGAGGCACCACCGCGGAGCCGTCTCGCGCGGCTGCGGCCGCCGGTGTCCCCACATCGCGCAGCGCGGAGGGACTGGCAATCTCGATCGCACGTCCGATCCGTCGAGCTGAACCGTCGACTGCGCACATCGGCTGCCGGCCGCGCGCCCGCCGTCGCACGATGTGGGATCGCGGCCCCGGGCCGCCCCGCTGCGGATCGATCGCGACGCCATGGCGCCTCGTCGCGCACCTCGATGCGACGCGTGTCACGCGCGGCCACCAAGCTCGTCGAGGTTCGCGCGCGCTGCCCTAACGCATGCCTCTCGCACTCGCGACATCGTGAGAGTCGGTGAGATCGGCGCGCGCGATCTCTTCGACGAGGAGTTGCGATCTCGCGCGCCCCGCGGTGAGATGTCGCGGCGCCGGGGCGGCTCCCGGCGCGGCAGCGCGCGTGCGCGCGGGACAATGTGGTGGACGATCATGCCTGCAAGATGGCGCCTCACGATCGAGGGGCGCCGCGGTTCGCGATGCATCACGATGCGGCATCCAACAATCCTTGTAATTTCATTGGTTGCGTCATAAGTGCACTATTATGCTGCATATGGAGCGGAGCTGTCCGAGCGGCCATTCCGCGGCGTTTCTCGACGAGGCCGAGCTCTGTGCGCAGATACGCACACGAGCGATCGCGTACCCGCGGGGTGATGTGCGCACCACCCGCCGGGCTCGTCGCAGGAGCGACACCGAGCGTTGATCGGTCGCTCGGCGACCTGGTAACGTGTGACGGATGTTAGCCGCTCGCGAAGAGACGGCTTGTTCGAACAAGTTCGTGATTCTGCGTTCACTCGCGATGGGGAGGATGGCAGAGATCCTGCTCGCGCGCGTGCGTGAACCGGCCCGGCCCGAGCGGCTCGTGGTCGTGAAGCGGATGCACCGTCAGCTCGCGGCCGACCGCGAGTACGTCAAGATGTTCGTCGACGAGGCGCGGATCGCGATGACGCTGCGCCACCCCAACGTCGTCGAGGTCTACGAGAGCGGCGAGGACGACGGCCAGTTCTACATCGCGATGGAGTACCTGCACGGCCACGACCTGCGAGGCGTGCTCAGCGAGATGGCGAGGCGGCAGATCCCGATGCGGCTGGCCAACGCGCTGGCGATCACGCGCGCGGTGTGCCGTGGGCTCGATTACACGCACGAGCGCACGGACGCCAGCGGCGAGCTGCTCGGCATCGTGCATCGCGACGTGTCGCCGCACAACGTGATCCTGACCTACGGCGGGCGTGTCAAGCTCGTCGACTTCGGCATCGCCAAGACCAGCATCCAGGGATCGCGGACGCGGACCGGCATCCTCAAGGGCAAGGTCGCTTATATGTCGCCCGAGCAGGCCATGGGCGAGGCGCTCGACCGCCGCAGCGACGTGTTCTGCATCGGGATTCTGCTCTGGGAGATGACCACGGGGCACTGGCTGTATCGCCGCAAGTCCGAGCTCGAGACGCTGAAGGCGGTGGTCGAGCACGACGCGCCGCTGCCGTCGACGGTGACCCCGAGCTATCCCCGCGAGCTCGAGGACATCGTGATGAAGACGCTGGCCCGCAAGCGCGACGACCGCTGGGCCACCGCCGGCGAGCTCGGCGAGGCGCTCACCGCATTTGCCAAGCAGCGCCGGCTCGACCTGCGGCCCAGCGCGATCAGCGTGCTGATGGCGACGACGTTCGTCGAGGAGGTCGCGGCCTGGCAGGCGGCCAAGGCCGAGGGCCTGACGCTCGGCGACCACCTGGCCTCGGAGGGCAACGACGAGCCACCCAGCGTCCCGGTCCTCAGCGACCAGGACAGCTCCAACCCGTTCTCGAGCGAAGACCTGCCGACGACCGTGGTGTGGCCGCAGCAGGCGGCTCCGACGCAGCCGCCGCACTGGTGGCAGTGGCGGCCGCCGCAATGGGAACGGCTGCAGCGCCGGCTGCAGCGGCGCTGGTTGATCGCCGGCGTGGTCGTGGCACTCGGCGCGGCGCTGTGGCTCGCGAGCGAGCTATTCCACCATGACGCCACTCCAGCTGTAGGGGATACCCCGGCAGTCCAGCCGTCGTCTCCCCCGGCACCCACCGATCAGCCGCCGCCCATGCCGACTCCCGGCCCCGGAGGGGAGACCCGGACGCCGGCCGAATCCAGACCTGCGCCCACGTCGCCGCACGGTGGCTCCTGAACCGGCCGTCCGGGAGCGGCGCGGCAGCGATGAGCCCGGCCTCGCGCACCGGATGCACGGTGCCGCCAGCGCCGCAATTTCGTCGGGATCCCGTTCGCGGTGGTCGCCCCCGGTGACTGCGCCTCTTGACTGGTGGACGCGGGCCTGGACACCATCCCAGGTCATGCGAGACTGACGGTCCCACGGGTCATGGAGACGCGTGCCAAAGTCCTTCACTGGTTCATCCGCGGTGGCACGCTGACCACACCGAGCGGGACGATCTATCCGATAGACGTCGAGCCGATGGTGGTCGGCCGCAGCGAGGGCGCCGACGTCGTGCTCGAGGACAGCGAGGTCAGCGGCGTGCACTGCGAATTGCGCGCCGTGACCGAGGGCATCGCGGTGCGCGACCTCGGCAGCACCAACGGAACGTTCTGCTCGAACGTGCGGATCCGCGAGGCCGTGATCACGGGGGGCGCCGAGCTCACGGTCGGCGATACCCACCTCGTGATCACGCCGTCGGGCAACAAGCAGCGGGTCGAGCTCGGCTACTCCGACCGCTTCGGCTCGATCGTGGGGGCGTCGCCCAAGATGCGGCGGGTGTTCTCGGTGCTCGAGAAGGTCGCCGCGACGCCGCTCAGCGTGCTCGTGCTCGGCGAGACCGGCACCGGCAAGGAGGGTGTCGCGCGCGCGATCCACGAGGCGAGCCCGCGCCGCACCGGGCCGTTCGTCGTGGTCGACTGCGGATCGATCCCGCAGACCCTGGCCGAGAGCATCCTGTTTGGCCACGAGAAGGGCGCGTTCACCGGCGCCAACGAGCGCCGCATGGGCGCGCTCGCCGAGGCCCACGGCGGCACGCTGTTCCTCGACGAGCTCGGCGAGCTGCCGATCGACCTCCAGCCCAAGCTCCTGCGCGCGCTGTCCGAGCGCCAGGTCAAGCGGATCGGCGGCACCGCGTTCGACAGCATCGACGTGCGGGTGATCGCCGCCACCCGGCGCGACCTCAGCACGGAGATGAACGCCGGGCGGTTCCGCTCCGACCTGTTCTTCCGCATCGCGCAGGTCCGCATCGAGCTGCCGCCGCTGCGCGATCGCCTCACCGATCTGCCGATGCTGATCGAGGACATCTGCACCCGGGTGCACCAGGCGTGGGCGGCGCCGGTGGTCCGTAACTGGATCGAGCGGCGCATGGCCTCGCACGACTGGCCCGGCAACGTCCGCGAGCTGGTCAACGTGGTCTCGGTCGCGGCGACGCTGGCCCAGACTCCCGAGGGGATCGACGACGTCCTCCTGCTCGCCCGCGACGAGCAGCCGGCGCAGTCGACCCAGCCGGCGACCGCGTTCTCCGACGCCAAGCGCCAGGCGATCGAGCTGTTCGAGCGCAACTACTTCAACGAGCTCAGCCGGCGGGCGAAGGGCAACGTCAGCGAGATGGCGCGGCAGAGCGGCATGGAGCGCCACCACGTTCGCGCGTACCTGCGCAAGTACGGCGTCGACAAGGCCGGCGTCTGACCGCGGCTAGCCGTGACCGGCGGGGCGGCGCTGGCGGCCGTCGACGTCGCTGTGCATGCGATAGTCGGTGGCATCGCCGAGGTAGGCGCGCTGGCTGAGATTGAAGTCGGTGACCGCGAGGAACCGCATCTCGGTCGGTCCCAGGTTCTGGGTCTGGTGCATTGCCCAGCGCGGGACCAGCACGGTGTCGCCGCCGCGCACCGGGAACACCCGGTCGTCGATCAGGACCTGGCCGGAGCCCTCGAGGATGTGGATCAGCGTCTCGTGGGCGTGCTTGTGCTTCTCGTTGTACTTGCCGGGCGGGATCCGGACCATGCGCGGATCGAGCACCTCGGCCGCCACCGGCAGCCGCTCGACCGTGAACTGGATGTTCAGCTTCTCGACCGTGTTCTCGTACATCGCGATCGTGGTGCCGCCCGGGCGGTGGCACAGTGCGGCATCGTCGGCGTTGCGGGCCAGCGACACGCGGTCCTGCATGCGCTGCAGCATCGGCGCGAGCCGGGCGGTCTGTAGTGCATCGAACAGATGGTCGAAGAACTCGGTGCGCAGGTCGAGCGCGCGGGTGATGCCGCCCGCGCAGGCCTCGAACCAGCCCGGGCGATCGGCGTACGACGCCATCAGCTGCTCGAGCGTGACCGCGTGGTCGTCGTCGCATGCAATGTGGAGCGCGAAGAACTCGAGCTCGCTGTCGGGCAGGCCGGCCCGGCGCAGGCCGGCCTGCATGATCTCGTACACCCGCGGCACGATGCCCTCGGTGCCGACCGCGAGGAAGGCAGCGGCGGCCATCGTCTCGAGGCGCTGCGACTGATCGAGATAATCGCGCACGAACAGCCGGGTGAACGGCGCATAGTCGATCCGGTCGACCTCGGCGATGCCGAGCGAGTGCTGCAAGAAGTTGCGGAACAGCTGGGCGTGGCGCCGTGCCGGCTCGCAGCCGCCGCCCTCTTCCCAGAGGTTCTGCGACAGGCGGGACCGGAACAGGTCGCTCTCGCAGCTCACCATCACGGCCGCGATGAACCGCGTGAAGCTGGTTGTATAAAGGTGATATTGC
>VBLP01000217.1 GCA_005887925.1 Deltaproteobacteria bacterium
GGATCACGTCGCGCGAGGTCATGATCAGCTTGACCGGACGGCCGACCGGCACCACGAGCATCTCCGACGAGCTCGGCCCGTCGGGATAGGCGAACTTCCACATCCACTGCTTGGCGGTGACGTAGACCGGGATCGCGTCGGCCGGCGGGGTCTGGAGCGTGCGGTACTGCGCGAAGCCGATCACCCACCACAGGCAGAACAGCCCGAGCAGCCCGCCGACCACGCCGGCCTCGAGCCACAGCGGCGCGACGATGTGCGGGGTCAGCGGGATCACCGGCGTGCGGCGCCGGTAGCGCAGGAGGAACACGCCGGTGACCGCAGCGGCGAGCGTGACGCCGGCCATGGTCGCGAGGATCACGGAGTAGTGCAGCGTGTCGATCGTGCGGGCGACCGACGAGCTCTGCGGCGGCAGGAACAGCAGGCGGCGGAGCAGCTCGTTCATCGCAGGTACGCCTCCCGCGCGCGTCGGCGCTCGTGGCGTACGAAGCCCGAGAGCATGGCGAGCACGATCAGGAAGATCATGGCGCCGCCGATCTTCATGAACCGCGCGATGAACAGCCCGTAGCGCCGCGTCGCGGGGTCGTACTGGAAGCAGCGCAGCAGGACCTTGTCGCCGAACGAGCCGGTCTTGCCGCCGGAGGCCTCGAGCAGCGCGAGCTTGAGATCGCGCGGCGGATAGTCGACGCCGTAGAGGTAGCGCGAGATCGCGCCGGCCGGCGTCAGCACGAAGGCGACCGCGGGGTGGGCGATCGCGCCGGTCTGGGGATCGCGCAGGAACCGGAAGCCGAGCCGGTCGGTCAGGGCGCGCACGGCCGCGTCATCGCCGACGAGGAACGGCCAGGTGGCGGGGTCGCGCTCGCCGAGATGCGCGAGCACGCTGGCCTGCTTGCGCGCGGCCTGATCGACGCGCTCGGTGGCGTCGAAGCTGATCGTCGCGACCCGGTACTCGCGGCCGGGCCGCCAGCCCTGGCGCGCCAGCGTCTGCATCGCGCCGACCGCGCTGTCGAGCACGACGCTGCACAGCTGCGGGCACTCGTAGTAGGCCAGCACGAGCAGCACGGGGTGCACGCCGTCGAACAGCGAGCGCAGCGGCGCGCGCACGCCGGCGGCGTCGACGAACGAGGCGTCGAGCGGCAGCCGGTCGCCGAGGTGCTCGACGACGTCGGCGGTCTCGGCCCACGCCGGGGTGCCGGACCGGGGCGCGCCGGAGTCCGCGGCGGGGGCCGCGCCGGCGACGCGGGTCATCACCGCAAGCGGGGCCAGCGCGGCGAGCGCGGCGAGCGAGCGCGCGATCATCGCGCCCCCTCGGCGGCCACCGCGGGCGTGCCGGCGGCGGTCGCAGCCAGGCCGCGGCCGGGCGCGGCGGCGCCGGCGACCTCGCGGTTCGCGCCGACGAGCGCCCGCGATCGCGGACCGATCAGGCCGGGATCGGCGACGACGGCGTCGATCGCGCGATCGATCGGGATCCGGACGGTGCCCGCCGCGCGATCGACCCACTCGTAGCGGCCGAGCCGCTGCTCGCCGGCCGCGCGCACATCGGCGCCGCCGGTGGCCTGGTCGATCAGCCCGTGCTCGAGCGGCGACGGCGCCGCGGCGGCCCGCCCGCGGCCCGGCGGCACGACCAGCCACCACGCGATGACGATCAGGAGCGCGCTGATCACGACCACACCGACGGCGGTTCCCCAGATCGCGCGGGCGGCGAGGCCTTCGGGTTCCTGGTCGAAGTCGGTCATGTTCCCTCGTAGGCAACGGCGGTGGCGAACCGCGGGTGGTCGTCGGCGATCGCGATCCGGGTCCGCGCGCGGGCGGCGGCCGCGGCGGTGGCCAGCCCGAGCACGGCGCACGGCGCCGCGACATCGAGCCAGTGGATCGCGACCGAGCGGTGCAGCACCGGCATGACCAGCCAGTACACGTCGACGTAGTGCATCGCGATCAGCCAGCCGCCGGCGATCGCGAGCGAGGTCGGCCGGCGCTTGAACGGCCTGTTGAGCAGCACGAAGAACGGCACGGCGAAGTGGCCGACGATCAGCAGCGCGATCCAGATGATCAGGCCCTGGGCGAACTCCATGTAGCCCCAGAACACCAGGAACGCGAACATCATGCGGCCGAGCGCGCCGGTGTGGCTGCCGTGGATGCTGGCGGCGACCGCGGGGACCCGGCGCGCGGCGTGCGCGACCACCGCGATCAGCGACAGCGCGGCGACGAAGCCCCCCGACCAGTAGAGCAGGCCGAAGATCGTCGAGTACCACAGCGGGGTCAGCGACATCACCCAGTCGAACGCCGCGAGCGTGAGCGTGAGGCCCACCGCGGGCAGCCCGGCGGCCGACAGCGCGCGCGCCCGGAGCAGCCCGCCGGGATCGCGCGCGGCGCGGGAGCTCCAGCGCGCGAGCAGCTCGTCGAACACGATCCACAGCGCGAGGAACGCCGCGGCGCGGATCACCCAGAACGCCAGGTTCAGGTACGGCGCCTTGTGGGCGAGCCGCTCGAGCGCCTCGGCGCCGAGCGCCGGCGGCGGCGCGACCCACGCGTAGAGCAGGCCCGCGGACAGCACGATCCCAGTTCGCCTCGATCGCGTGGCCCATCATCAGGAACACCTGCGCGCCGATCGCGATCGACAGCGCGAACGACCACGCGGTGAGGTACGAGAACGCGGCCTGGGTCGGCGCGACGGCGAAGCCGATGGCGGTCGCGATCGCGCCGAGCCCGCCGACGGCCGCGGCGCCGACGATCAGCCCGCGCCGCGTCAAGGCCGGCCTCCGGGCAGGCCGCCGGGCAGCGCGCGGGTCGCCTCGTCGCGGATCTGCGGCGGCAGCGCGTCGAGCCGGGCGGTGCGCGACAGCTCGAGCGTCCGCACGTAGGCGATCACCGCCCAGCGATCATCGGGCTCGAGCAGCTTGGCGTACGACGGCATCAGGCCGTAGCCGTCGGCGATCACGCGGTACAGCGCGCCGGGAGCCAGCGCGATGATCCGGGGCTCGTACAGCGACGGCGGCCGGCGGCGCTGCATGTTGCGCGCGACCGCGCTGTCGCCGTCCCCGGCGGTGCCGTGGCAGGTCGCGCACACGATCGCGAAGCGCCGGCGGCCGCGATCGAGCAGCGCGCGGGTCACCGGCAGCGGGATCTCGGCGACGTCGCCGGCGGCGGTGCGCCCGGTGCGGCGCGCCGGATCGGCGATCCAGCCGCGCGCGACGGTGCCGGCGGGCACCGGCCGCATCGCCCGCTGATCGGCGAACAGATCCGACTCGCCGTAGGGCAGCAGCTTGGGCTGGGTGATCATGCGCGACCAGTCGGGCGTCGCGTCGCCGTTGTCGCACGCGGCGAGCGCGAGCAGCGCGGCGAGCGCCAGCCGGGTCATCGCACGCGTCGTCGCACGCGCCATCGCACGCGTCATCGCGCGCCTCCGGCGCCGAGCTCGCTGGTCAGCCACACCACGCGCAGCGCGCCGACGGCCTCGAGCGCGGCGGTGTCGCGATCACGGTCCAGCGCTGCGTCGCCCGCTCCGACCGCGAGCCAGAACCGATCGATCGAGGCGCGCTCGAAGCCCGGGATGTCGAACACCGGGTGCCACAGCCGGGGCAGCCCGCCGAGCACGATCGCGCTGATCAGCGCCGCCGCCGACGCGAACAGCACGGTCATCTCGAACGTGATCGGGATGAACGCGGGCGCCGAGTGATACGGCCGGCCGCCGATGTTGAGCGGGTAATCGACGACGTTGATCCACCACTGCAGGAGGTAGGCGCCGCCGCCGAATGCCAGGCCGATGAACAGCGCGATCCAGGTCAGCCGCGACCGGCGCACGCCGAGCAGCTCCTGCAGGCCGTGGACCTCGTAGGGCGTGAACGCATCGAACCGCGATACGCCGCACGCGGTCAGCGCACGGATCCCGTCGAGCAGGGCCGGCCCCGACGCGAACTCGGCCATCATCACCGGGCTATCGCCGGGCCTCATCGCTGGGCCTCCTTGTGCGCGAGCTCGACCTGCAGCTGCTTCATCTCGGCGACCGGCACGAACGGCACGAGCCGGAGGAACGCGAGGAACAAGAGGCCGAAGAAGCCGAGCGTCCCGGTGAGGATCCCGAGGTCGACCCAGGTCGGGACGAAGATGTGCCAGGCCGACGTCAGGTAGTCGCGCGACAGCGAGACCACGATGATCTCGAAGCGCTCGAGCCACATCCCGAGGTTGACCAGCACCGCGACGGCGAACAGCACGGTGAGGTTGCGCCGCATGCGGCGCGACCAGAACAGCTGGGTCACGACGCAGTTGCAGAACATCAT
>VBLP01000218.1:0-4334 GCA_005887925.1 Deltaproteobacteria bacterium
TCGTCGACAAGCGACCTGTCGCATGCCAGGATCGCCCACGTGCAGGCGACTGCGATCCCTCCGTGCGACGTGCTGTTGTTCATCACCACGCCATCGGAGCGGAAGGCACTCGAGCAACTCGCGGCAGAGCTTGGTCTGGTTGCGGATTGGCAGGCGGCGGCGCGCCACGACTCGTTGCTTGGTGACTACTTCGACCTTGGTAGCATCGGGGGGCACCGCGTGCTCGCGGTACCCACGAAGATGGGCGCCCTCGCGGCCGGAGGCTCTGCCCGGCAGGCCGTCCTGTTCCAGGCCCTCACCCAGGCGCGTGCACTGATCGCCGTTGGGATGGCGTTCGGTATCAGCCGTAGCCTGCAGCAATTCGGTGAGGTGCTCGTCTCGCGCCGTGTGTTCCCGTACGACGTGCGCGAGGTCCGCGACGAAGGTCCGAGGTATGTCTCCGATCATGTGAAGACCGCCAGCCTCAAGGCGCACGGGGGATTGGTGACGATGTTTGAGCGGGCGAGCAAGCGCGGACAGTTCCCGTTTCAGATCTCGTTCGGCACGCTGCTGTCCGGTGGCGCACGCATCTCGAGCGCGTTTTCGTGACGAGCTGGCGCAGACCGTGCTGCGCGACCCCGCGCATGGCACACCGATTGGAGGGGATATGGAGGCGGCGGGACTGCTATCGGTGGCGCACCGATGGATCGTCGTGAAGGCGATCTCCGACTTTGCCGAGGGTTCGGTTTCTTCGACCGACGATGCAAACCGAGCCCGGGAGTGTTTGAACGCTGTGCGGCTCACACTGAATGCACTACAGAATCATTGTTTCGACCGATGAACCGAGGAGCATCCTGTGAACGCACGCGATTATTCAAGGAGCCGACGCCAGCGTGGAAGACGCATCCGCTCTTTCGCTACTGGCAGGGCGTCAAGGCCGACCCATCCGTTGCAGATGTGCGCATGGAGCTCTACCGGCCGAAGGAAGGGCTCGTCTATCGGCCGGCCGATATCTACCTGCACGTGAAGCGAGTCGACGAGCGCCAGGATCCGCCGCAGAAGATCGACTGGGAGGACGTGGTCAATGAAGGCTTGCTCCACCTCCAGGTGAAGGCGGTCGACGCGGACTGGGTAGCGCTCGCGGATCTGCGGCCAGGTGAGTCGTTCGGTGATGTCCATCCTCCTCCTGATCCTCGGCCCAGTTCATGGGGCAAGTTTGTGGCAGTCTTGGATCGATCTTGGCTGCCCAGTCGCGTGCGTTCCCCGCTGCCGGCGGGAGCGGCGACCGCGCGCTGGCCCAGCCGGCGGGTCCCATCTGCTATTCGTCGCTCGCCATGAGGGTAGGTCGATGGCCGATCTCGCTGGTGTGGCTGGTGGCATGTGGTCCGGCGATCCCGACGCTGCCAAGCCGGGGCGGTGCCGCATGGCTCGAGGTGACGAGCGAGCATGGCGGACCTTGGCGGACCTCAAGTCCGACAAGACCTCGGTCGAGATCGGGCTCCCGCGCGCCGATCTCGCGACCATCCTCCAGCAGCAGTCTCCGGTCCGCGCCGCCGCGTGCGGCGTCTTGCTTTGCAATTTCGTGGGCGTTGAAGCGATTGAAGCCGTCGCGGCGGCTGCGACGGACCGCATCAGTAGAACGTCAGGTCGTCGACCTGCAGCTCCCAGGCCGCTGTCGGGCCGGTCATCGGGATGCCGATGTCCCACTTGAGGTGCGTGATCGCGTTCTTCGGGAACATCGTGCCGGTCGGGCTCGGGTTGCCGAAGCCGATCTGGGTGAGGCTGGCAAACGGGATCTGGTACTTCGTCCATGCGGTGCTGACCGTGAGCTGCGCGCCCGGGTTGTCGAAGCAGCTCGTCGGCTGGCCAGGGGTCGTCGTGCACCTTCCGCCGACCGGATCGGTGTACAGGTCCCCGACTGTCAGGCGCGCTCCGGTCGCCCCCGTGCTGATGATCGCGTAGAACTGGATCCCGGTGTAGGCCGTCGCGTCGACCGTGCCGATCTGGGTCGCCGATGGCGCGTTGAGCGATGCCGTGAGCTGGGCGAACGCGAACGTCGTGCCGGTGTTCTGCTGGCCGCTGCCCGTCACGTGCACCGCGAACGTGCTCGACGGGTCGAACGGGTCGTAGCCGATCGGGATCGACATCGGGATGACCGGCACGGTGTTGTCGGGGCGGCCGGGCGCGGCAGGCATCGTCGTGCCGTTGAGCGCCTGGAGGATCCACTGGCCGTGGACGCAGGTGTTGCCGAACCCGGCGTCGGAGGCCTCGACGGTGGTGATCGCCGCCGGCGGGGCGCAACTCGCAGCCCAGGCGTCGGCGGTGGGCGTGTCGGCGGCGGGCGCGTCGGCGGCCTGGTTGCTGACGCTGCCGCACGCGGCGAGCACGAGGACCAGACCGGCGGGCGTGACGAGCAGTCCATAGGAGCGCACGATGCACGACGTTTAGCACGCCACCGTCGCACCACCAGGGGGCGGGCGAGCGACGGTGACACACGATCTGTGCCGCCCGGCGGCACCGAGCACCCCGCCGCAGCGTGACCTCGGTCATGTCGCTTCCAACGGCGGTGTGCACCCGGGGCGGAAATCGCGGGCGCCTGCGGGGCTTCCCTCCTACCCGTAGTTCTCCAACTCCCTCCGCAACGCCGAGGCAAGTTCCTCTGGTCTTGGCGTGACGCCTTTTCCGGTTGGCGTGGGGAACACGCCTGGAAGAATGCCTTTCTCGGTCAGCTTTGGGATCACCTCCTCCAGAAGGTCGGCAAGAGGGATCTCTCGCAGCTCGTACGCGGCCCATTCTCCTGTGCGATGAAGCTCGGCGTACTCAGAGGCAGGCCAAAGAGGGAATACCTGAGTGCCGTCCGCGTTCGCCATGAGTGCCCAACCGTCGTTCCACAGGCCCCAGGCCCTCTCTTCGTCGGCCACCCGTTTCACGAAGTGGCTGAATCTCTTGGGACCGTCCAGTCGCAGGATCGCTTGCATTTCGCGTTCGCTGGTGCGTTTCACGGATCTGGCCGCTCCTGGTTGGCTCGACCGTAGTCATCGAACTTGTGCTGAGTTCGATGGAGGTCTGTATCCTGGAGTTTCGAGGGCGATTCGACGTGATCATACCCCTTCGCCGCCTCGCGTCCTCTCGAGTGCGCCAGTTGTTTTCCCGGAGGGTTCCTGATGGTCGTTCGCTGACCACGGGCGATGGAGTTCTGTTCTTGTCGAATCCAGCCCCGATCAGCTGACGAGGTGTTCGGATCGTCCGCAATCTCGCGCAGTCGTTCCTGACCACGCCCCCGGCCACAAGTATTATGTGCCCAGATGTGCGCGTTTGAGACGCGGTAAGCATGTTCCAGGCCTACCTCAAGGTTGTACACGGATTGATTCGGCGAGGCTTGTTCAATGGCTTCCACGCTCACAGGGCCGTTGTCACTGCGCAGCTCCATCCCTGGCTGAATGGCAGCGGCTGGCATCCAGCCATGCCCCTCTACATACAAGGGGTGTAGTGGCGTCACCCCGATCACCTCTCGGCCCCCGGAGACACGAACCTTCAGCACCTGGCTTGCCACATGGCTGACCCGCATCAGCACGAGACACCCTCGGCCAGGCGTTTCCTTTGGTGCTGGGCCAATCCCAACGACACGTGCCCACCCCGAGACTCCGACCTCTGGGAGATCGAGCCACGTCTGTCCGCTACTCAACCCTTGCTCGGTCAGCCACGAGCGTTGCCGTACGAGCTCGACATGAATGATGTCCTGGGGCTGCGCCGGGTTGGGAATTTCAAGCCCAATCGTTTGTGCATCGGGCTCGATGTGCTCGCCCTGGCATCGATGGTTGCCCGCCTCCACCCGGTCACCGAGCTGGAGCTGTTCGATGGGCACACCGCCTCGCTCGGTAGCCACAAGTGTTCCAGCCACGAAGCAGACACCAGGACCACCGCATGCTTCTCCTGAACATCCGCCCCGTGCGGCGGTTTGAGCCTCAGCGGCTTCCACCTCGGCGGCTTCCGCAGCGGGAGCGACCCGTCCGCCTCCCAGCTGCTTACCGATTCCGACGGCGGATACGACCGTGAGGACCGCATCGACCTGTACCGCCCGTTTCTCTTCAGGTGAGAGCTCGCTGTAATGCGAGGCGCGATCTGCCACGTCCACTGCTGATTCCACGGTCATGGCTGCGCCGACCGCAGCCGCCACGCCGGGCACCAGCACCGCGCCCGAGCCAATCAGGAATCCGGCGCCCGCCGCCTTGGCGGCACCGCTCCAGCTTCCCGCGCTGGTACCTCCACTGACATACAGGTTCCGCCCGACGTAGATGGCAGCGCCAATTCCAGCGCCGATGGCGCCGCTGGCAAGCCAGGCTATCCGCCCGTCT
>VBLP01000218.1:4368-10981 GCA_005887925.1 Deltaproteobacteria bacterium
CTCTGCCAGGGCCGGATCCGTACTCTGCCAGACGCTTGTCCGCGGGTCGTAATACCGCGCCCCGAAGTAATAGAGCCCTGTCTCCTCATCGAGCTCCTTGCTGGTGAACAAGAACGGTAGCCGCTGCGTGTTCGTCTGCTCGGAGACCCAGGTCTCCCCGAACGGGAAGTACTCCATGTGCTCGAACAGATCCCCGGTCGCAGCCGTGGCAAAGTTCGTGCTCCCGAGATCATCCGGATGGTAGAAGTAGACGAAGTTGTCCTCGGGCAGGATGTCGGGCATCCCATTGCCCGCATAGTGTGGATTCTTGACGGTGTTCTGGCCGTTCTGCCAGCCCTGCTCGGAGCGGTGCTGCCACCACTGCCCGAGCACGCGGGTGAACGGATCCTGGCTCCCCGGATCGATGTGCGCATCGCCGGGGATGATCTTCGAGGCGATCCGCGCGTCTTCCACGAAGATGTGCTTCGTCGCGACCGAGCGGTTCCGCACCGTCCAGAACTGGTTCACGTACGCGGTCTCGCCCTGTTCACCGCGCTTGATGACGCGCTGGCCGCCGTCATCGTAGACGAACGTCGTCGTCCGGCCGTTGTCGCTGATGTGATGGACCCTGTTCTCCTCATCCCACACGATGGTCCGCCGCTTGCCACTCGTGAGGTCGTCCCATCCGGCCTGGTTGCCGTTCGCGTCAAAGGAATAGGCGCGATCACCGATCGTCGTCGGCTGGTGCGGGCCAAATCCGGCGTATGCGTAGGCGAAATCGTACGTCGTCTTCTTCTGCGGCACCGTCGCCCCTCCGGGCGTCGTGACGTCGTGCGACTGGGTCTTTCTCGTGATGTTGTGGATCGTGTCGTACGTGAGCGACAGCGCATAGTCATCGCGCTTGTTCGGACTGAAGCGCCATTCGCCAGTCGCATGGGTCAACCGATAGAGGCCGTCATAGACAAACGCCTGATCGACCGGCCCACCGAAGTCCTTGGCTGCGGCGACGGGGACCTGGTTCGAGAGCGCCGTGATGTTGCCGACGAGGTCGTAGCTGTAATGCAGATCCTGGAAGTCGCCGGCGGTGAGGCGCGCGAGCCGCCGGTTGAGCGGGTTGTACGAATAGGCCGTTTCGGCCCCATTGCCCACTCGAAGGAACGCACGCTGACCGAACTCATCGTACTCGAGCCGTTGCACGTAGGGCGTCGTGACCCCGAGCTTCACGCCGGTGACCGCGTGCACGAGGCCGCCGGAATCGTAGGCGTAGGTCAGCACCTCGCCATCCGGGTACGTCATCTGCTGGAGGCGGCCCCAGGTATCGTAGAGGTAGTGGGTTGTCCAGACCTCGGGGGAGTTGTCGCTATTGCCCTGCGTATGGCTCGCGACGGTCTTGGTCTCCTCGCTGAGGTCGCCTAGCTGGTTGTAGGCGCGCACCTCCGAGCCGCTGGCGTCGGTCACCTTGACGATGCGGCCGACGCGGTTGCCCGGCTGGCCGAGGAGTGCGGGGCTCCCGTACTCATAGGTGACGTCGTTTTCGGGGAAGTTCGGGTAATGGATCGCGATGCGGCGCGTGAAGCTGTAGTCGTATGCGATCGCCTGCGACGACGCGCGAAGGTTGGCCGTGATCCTCCGCGTGACATTGCTGGCCGCGTCGTAGATCGTCTCGACCTCGCCGGCATCCGGGGTATCGAGGAAGCGGGTGCGGCCGGCGAGGTCGTAGGTGACCCTGGTGACGTTTCCGTGGTCGTCCAGCACCGTGAGGAGCTGGTCCACCGCGTCGTAGCCGTACTCGGTCCAGATCACCTCGCCCTTGGGGGTGTTGAATTGCTGGACGGCCAGGATCCGGTCCTTGATGTCGCGGTACGTGACGTTCTTGGTACCGAGCGCGTCGACCACGGTCGTCGTGAACCGACTCTGGCCGTGCCGGTCCAACCCGAGTGTGTACGTCATGTGCGTCGCGGTGCCGTCGGGCAGGGTGGTCACCAGCGGTCGGCCGAGCACGTCGAACGCGGTCGTGATCGGCGGCGCCTTGGGATCGCAGCTCCGGTCGAACACGAGATTGCTCCCGGCGCTCTTGGGCTCCGTGGTCGGATAGAAGGTCTCGAAGGTGCGCCCCATCTGATCGAAGGCGACACAGCCGCTGACGGTCATCACATCGACCGGAGACGCGGCCTTGCCCTGGAACACCGTCGCGTCCTTCTTGGTCTGGAGCACGCGCTTGAGGCCATCGGTGAACAGCACGGTCTCGATCGGATCGGCCGCGCTCCGGAACACATCGACGTGCGCGGTGCGCGCATACGGCACGCTCTGCTCGGGGTGGTACTCGAACTGGATCGTCGTAAGGCCGGTGCCGGCCTCGAGCGGGCCCACCACGGTCGTCAGCCGGCCGAAGTCGTCGTAGCTCGACGTAATGGAGTTTCCGTTGTCGTCGGTGTCTCCCGTGACGGTGCCGAAGCGGAAGTCGTAATCGCTCGTCGAGATCTGGCCGAAGCTATCGGCGACGCCGACCACGTGGCTCTGGGTCGGGGCGTCGTACGCCAGGTTGAGCGTGTAGCGCTGGCCGTGCAGGTTCTCGGGGCCCGCGACCACGATGAGGTTGCCATTCGGCGCGTACTGGAAGTCGCTCACCGCGCTGGTCAGGCCCTCCGTGGCCTGGCGGAGCTCGACCATGTCCGCGGTCGAGCAGTCGAAGCTCGATTCGCGGTGGCGCAGGGTGGTGCCGTCGGCACTCCGCACGGTGATCGAATCGGCGAGGCCGATGATGTGGCGCGTCGCGCAGGCTGCGTTCGCGCCACCATGGCCGGTATAGGTGATCGTCGCCGTGTAATCGTCCGCGGTACCGACGTCGCCGGTGTCGGTGATCTGGGTGACGTTGCCGTCAGCGTCGTAGGTCTGGTCGACCTCGGCCTGGACGCTCGCGCTCGCGTCTCCTTCGCTGCGGCGCCGGATGGCTGTGCGGAGCTCGGGGAACACCGAGGACAGCGTCTCGGCGAGCGCAGTCGGTGTGGTGAGCACCTGCTGGGTGTCGACCTCGCGCAGGGCGTACTGGTTCTCGGTCCGGGAAAAGGTGCGTGGCGCGCCGGTGTCGAGCCCTTCCACCACCTCCGAAACCAGTAGCCCCTTCGCGAAGAAGCTGTTGTTCTGGTACGTGCGCGTCGTGCGCACGTAGGGCTTGTCGAAGCCGTCAGGCACGATTCCGATCAACCCACGCGTGTCGTGCATGGTGGAGGTGACCTTGGCGTAGCCGTAGAATTCGCGTTCGCGGCGGTCGTAGAAGCCACCGTCGTACGTGTACGTCATGAGCTGGAAATCGGCGCCTGGATTGGAATGGCGCCAGTCGCCGGCGACGCCATCGAACGTGACCACGCGCGACAAGGCGAAGTGGCTTTGCGGTTGCTCGAACGTGTTCCCCTCGCGGGTGTAATCGAGCTCGATGGTGGCGCCGAGCGGACGTGTCACCTTGCGCAGCAGGTTGGTTCGGCCGATGAGGTTCGTGCCGACGAACAGCTCGTCGCTTCCCGTCGAGGTCAGAAAGTCCGGGAAGCCATCGCCATTGACGTCGCGGAGCAGGACCTCCTGGCGGTCCATCGAGGCGTTGAAATCGCCGCCGGGGTTGATGATCAGGTAACAGGCGGCAAGGCAGAGCGGGATGCCGATCGTGAAGTAGAGGCCGCCGCCGACGCTCAGGTTCGCGCTCTCGGTGATGTCATTGGTCGGGACTCCGTTCCACGGAACCGGTAAGGCGAATCCTGCGCCCGTGTTGATGCCGACCAGGATCGAGCCGCCGCTCGATGGAAACACCTGATCGAGGAGGCCATCGCCGTTGACGTCCGCGAGCGACGCGCCCGGCGACTGCAGCGGCCCCACGGCGTGGATCGCGGATTCCCCACGGCTTGCGGATGCACCGGCCGAAAAACCGTAGATCCCATCGTTGAATCCGAGATCGGCGCCGACGGTCCCGTCGACACTGTTGCCGGTGTTGATGGCAGCGCTGGCGAACGGTTCGGCATCCAGGAAGGCGTAGCCGACGTTGAGCTGAACCATCAAGGTGTCGCCGCTACGGAACACGCGATCGGGCAAGCCATCGCCGTTGATATCGAGCAGATCGGCGCCCACGTCGGCGCCACCGATGTTCCCCGACAGGCTCAGGCCGATCGACACCATCTGCGTGTCGTTCCCCGCGCCGTTCGCCGGACTCATTTCGGTCGACGTCGCGCGGCCCTTGGCATTGCCAACCTGTTCGGCCGCGGTGCCGCCGATCCCGGCGCTCACCGCGTTCGCCGTGCTCGAGCGCAGCGCGTCGAGCGTGGCGCCCGGGCCGCATGCGATCCCACCTCCCAGGTTGCCATGCGATGTCGTGTACTGGATGGCGCCATGGCCGACGACGTCCGGAAACTGGTCGCCATTCAGGTCGAGGTAATCAACGACCCCCTCGGAAGAGCCGGTGGCGAGCGAGCCGTTCACGGAGACGCCAGCCGCACCCACGCCGGCGGCCACGGTGGTCTGCATCACGTGGCTGAGGCGACTCACGGTTGCGCCGTGCACCACCGTGTCCGCCTTCGGAGTCGTCAGATCGATCGGCCCTTCGCGCGATGCGCTGAACGAGCGGGGCAAGAGAAACAGTTCCGGCTCGACGCCACCCCAGAGTGGCACATGAGGTATGTCGCAGGGTTGGTTCGGGATCGGGCAGCTGCGCCCCCCGGGGAACGGCATGAGCGGGAAGGTCAAGGTCTCGTCGCCGACCTGCTGGCCCTGCGCCTTGGTCCCGTCGATGTCGCCGGGCTGCGGCACGGTGGTGTCCTTGTCGAAGCTCGACGTCTCGCGGCAGAACGTGTCGTCCGGAACGGGCGTGCCGGGCGGGACCTTCGCGGCGTTGAGGCCACCGTAGCTCCAGCCTCGGTAGGGGTGAGAGCATCGGTCCATCGGACCCGGGAAATGCAGCAACCTCGGGGCGGCCGTTCCGCCGTTCGCCTTCGGATCGAACGTGACCTCCACCGCAGTCGCGATGGAGTTGAGCGCCGGGCCCTGCTCACGCGTACTGAAGTCGAAATACAGCGTATCGCCCTTCGCCACCTGAACGTCGATCTCGGCGGTGCCGCTGGTCGAAAACCCTTGCTTCGCGAGCAGGGTACCCGGCGTCTTCACCGTGAAGTCGACATGCGTGGTCGGTGCTTCCTGGACGGACGCAAAGATGCGCAACTTCCCCGATTGCGGCGCGACAAACGCCGGTTGCTCGATCAGGGGCGCCCGCATTCCATAGGTATCCATGTCGAACGGCGCGGGGATCGTGAGGGGATGGCCCTCCTGGTCGACCACCGTGACCGGCTGGCCGTTCTTGCTTGTCGCGGAGACGTACTGCCAGCGCAGGATCGTCTCCTGGGGAAAGCCGATGGCAGTCAGGTCGATCGGCGAATCGATCCGGAAGTGGACCTCGAGGCGATCGCCCGCCTGGACCGGAAAGCTCTGGTCCACGACGAACGAGGCGGTCGATGTGGCGTTGCGCGTCACGCCATCGAACGGCACGTTCGTGACCATCCCGTCGCGGCCGGCGAGCACGAAGTCACTCGATGCCTGGAAGTGCCGCTCGCTCAGCTGGTTGGGATCGGCGAGTGCGGGTACTCCGGTGTATTCGATGACCGGATCCCAGTCGACGATGTGGTCGCGCGCGTCATCGAGCGCCGAGGTCCGGAAGTAGAGCCGGTCCCCGGCATGCACCGGGACGGCGGAGACATTCTCGGGGAGCTTTGGCGTCGTGTCGCCGGCCGCGATCGTCGCCGACCAGAGCTCGGCGTCATTGAGCTGGATCGCGACGCGGATGCCATCGCCCTGAGGGCTACCGGCATGCAGGTTCGCCGCGCCGGTGATCTGGATCGTCCCGTCATACGGCGCGAACCAGCGCCGGATCGCGTCGACCAGCGGGAAGCGCTGCGCGTTCTGCGCGGCGTTCGCGCTGAAGTCCGGCACGAGGCCGTTCGGGTTGACCGTGCCCACCACGATAGGCAGCGGCGTCGCGCCGCTGTCGTTCGGAACGAAGGCTGGGCCGGATGCCGTACCTCGTGGGTGAACGTCTCCGAGACGTTGAACATCACGCTCGCGGGACCCGGGTAGGCCTCGAATCCGAAGGAGAGCATGGAGGACCCCTGGCCACCGAGCGACGCCAGTCCGGACACCGGGAGCACGGTGTCTGAAAACCTGGCTGCTCCGGCGGGACCCGACAGGTTCAGACGATAGCCAATGCCATTACTCGATTGAAAGACCTTGTCGGGCAAGCCATCGCCGTTGATGTCGATGAAGGCGAGCCTGGGGTCGGATGACGAGATCTTGAAGCCGATCTTGCCGCCAAAGGAGTTTTGTTTCGAGGGACTGGTCGGGTTGAAACCGATGTAGGCATGAATGCCGCCGCTGGATCCCTCGGAGCCGCCGAGCACGCTCGCCTCGCCGTTGGTGAGAAGACCTTGCGCCGGCCCGGGAATGCTGAGCGTCGTGATGTGATCGTCGCCCACGTTCCAGCGCGAGGTCGCGGCGAATCCCTTGAAGGCGCTGTTCGCCGTGGGGGCTTCGCGAATCTCGTCGAAGTATTCGAAGTGATGCGCGTTCCCCGGGAACGGGGTGTTCGACGCCCCGAACTGCTGGA
>VBLP01000218.1:11170-34203 GCA_005887925.1 Deltaproteobacteria bacterium
CGTCTTGGGGTACAGCGTCGAGCCCGGGACGGCGCCCGTCGTGAAGCCCACGCTCGTGACCCGCTCGTGCTCGTAGCGGATCGAATTGTTGTGCAGATCGCGGACCTCGACGAGCGACCACTCGAAGATGTCGCCTGCGTTGGACGCCAGCGTCGCCTGGGCGATCGGGCCGCCGCTCTCGGGCGTGCCCCCGAAGAACGATCGCGATCCGGTCTTGTCGATGACCTCCCACCAGTAGCTCTTGGTGTTCGCGCCGTGACGGATGATCTGGCGAAAGCCTCCCTCGACGCGCGTATGGAAGATCTTGACCGTCTCGCCGCCCAGGACGGTGATGTCGTCGCTGCGCTTCTTGTCCGGACCGCGATGTGCGAACGGTGTGAGCTGCTCGCCGTCCAGCTGGTAGGTCTCGGTCTCGATATCGCAGTCATAACGAGCGGCGCCGAAGCGGGTGTCGATCGTGATGGCGCTGACGGGCAGATCCCAGCCGACGCCCACCCAGCCGTTGCCTCGCGAGGAGTCGTACGAGAGTCCGAGCGCCGGCGTCAGGCCATGCCTGCCCGGCGGCAGGTCGAACGGATAGCTGAGAGCTGCGCCGCCGCGCGCGCTCGGCGTCGGCGGCTCGATGAGCCGGACGCCAGCCCCCGGGTCAGCTGCCTTGATGCCGCTCAGCGCGTTGGGGTTGAATTGATGGAGCTCGGGGTGCTCCGGTGCGACGACGACCGCGTCGATCATCGTCGTGAAGTGATCGCTCGCGCTGTGGACGATGCGCTGCTTGTCGTCGACTCGCGTGCGGGCCAGGCGCCGCCAGTGCTGCGTCTCGGTATCGAAATAGTAGGTCTGGATGTCGTCGGCGACGTATCCCGGCGGCAGGAGCGTCGGATCAAAGGGCACGAGGACGTCGACCGGCCGCTTGAATTGCTGGCCGTGGGGCAGGAACTCGAAGCCGTGCGCGTCGGGCGCCGTGACGTTGACGAGCCCGGGGTCGAGCGGCGGGACGTCCGTCGGCGCGAGGTGCTTTACCGTCACGTCGAGCTTGCCGGAGATCGCCCCGTCGGGGATGTCGATGCCCACATCGGTACCGACCCGGATAGACGTCGGATCGGGCTTCGACTGAACCGTCGCAGTACTCGACTGCCCAGGTGTGCCGTAGCGAGCGGCTTTCTCCGCATCCGAGAGTCCGCCGCCTGGCTTCGGCGCGAGGGTGCCAGCCTTGTCGAGCACGAAGGTCCTGGTCGACTGCGAGCCGTCGACGAAGTGTGCGGTCACCGTCACCGGCCAAGGCTTATCGGTATCGCCCGTGCGCGAGAGCAGCGCTCCAAACACGCCGCTGGTCGTACCCATATCGGTGGCCTGGACGCTGATCGTCACAGTGCCGCCGAGCGAGCCCGGGGCGCTCGCCCAGCCATCGACCCAGGCGACCTGACCGAAATGCTCGGCCCGCGAGGCGAGCGTGATCATCGGCCAGTCGATGCGCGTGCGGGCACCCGAGCCGATCACTGTGGCACTCGAAAGCGTGGCCGTGGCTCCGCCGATCGGCCGGATCGCCAGCGCCGTGCATGCGAGCTCGTCGACGTCACCGGGTAGCGTGATCAGCGTCCGGTTCGTGTTCGAGACGACATCGCTCGGCGTGACTTCCTTGGCATGCCCTCCGTCATCGAGACAGTCGACCGCCCACGTGCCAGTCGCATTGCGAAGTAGCACGGCGTCCGGCGACACCCAGCGGTCCATTGCCACCACCAGCCGCTCACCGGTGCGCACCATCACCGGCGCAGCATTGGCCGGATCGAGGAGCTCGCTCACCGCATCGGTGGCTACGCCGTCAACGGGGCCTTTTGCGATCGATACCACGTCGTTGGTGCCCTGATCGAGTTCTCCGACGAAGAAGGCATCGTGAAGGACGACATGAGAGACCGCGTCGTTCGGGAGGCAGACATCGTAGTGGTTGTCCCCGAGCACGAGCGTCTCCGGATCGACCGGATCGATGAACGGTGCAGGCCCGGTGCCCGCACTGAACCATTGCCCGCGTCGCATCGACACCGCGTTGATCGAGCGCGTCAGGACGAACGGACGAAACGCACCATCTGCCGCGTAGGCGAGCCACGCGCGTCGGTACGAAGCAGGACTCCTTGTCAGGGAGAAGCTGATCTTGCCGCACGTCTGCCCACCGGGTTGGGTGCTTGGCGCAAGATCGATCGCAACCGTATTTGTGACGGCGAGGACATCGACGCCTGGCGGCGCCGCAGGACGCGGCCCTGAACTCGCAGTGAGCGCGCCGATCGCTTTCGCGTCAAGCAACATCACCGGCCGGTCCACGCCCCAGAGCTCGATCTCGCCGATCGGAGCGAGGGTCGACGCATCGCCGTCGCCCGTGTGCGCCAGCTCGAGAACAAGCTCGTCTGATGACACCGAGTCGGGCAGACGGAGCTCGTTCCAGCCGGCTCCGAGCGTATCGAGAGGCACGTGCTCGAGGCCCTTGATCGCGTCGCCCTTGCCCGTGTGGACATCGAGCACGTAGGGGCTGGCACCGAAGATCTTCAGGTGCGTGATCGCCGTGGCCTTGCCGAGCGCGACCCGCACGTGCGCCGAGCCGGCCGGCGCATCGTTCGGAGGCGACCATCCGACGCGCGTGCTGCGATCGAACAACGCCCAGACACTCGTGTCGCTCGAAGCGTCGACGTTCTCTACACGCGTTGGCGAGATTCGAGAGGGAACGACTTCATTCGCCTCGTTATCGCTATCATTGCCATTGTTGTTTGGGCAGCTCGCGAAGATGCAGAGCACTGTTCCGATGACAACAAATCGAGACTCACGACCCCGCATTGCTGGCATTGCTTCACCTCGTTAACGGCCGACCCGAGACCATTACGAGCGCGAGGGTGCAATATCTGGACGACATCGTCCATGGAAGTCCGTGCCAAAGTGAATCGTCAGACTCCCGCGAACACTCGACAGCGCAGTTGGATACGCAGAGAATACGATAAGTCGGCCAAGGTCGTCTCTCATGCTACCTCGATTCAACTAATTGAAATCGCACATATTTATTCGGATCGCGGGCTGAAACGCCAGCCGAAAAATAGTTGCGACGTTCTTCATTATGAGACGCACAGCATGAATACAGCGATGCGGTGACTAGGAGTGGGTGCGGCAAAATGCGCAATCGTATATTGAGTTCCAGGATGTCATTGCAGCCGATGGCTGGCAGCTCTGAGCGTGGTGCGCACGATGGCGCCGGATCCGGCGCTATGCGTGGTCGGATGTAACTCGGCTCGGCTCGTCGCGGTTTCGACGGATGCCGAGCGCCTCGTGCTTGCAACTGCACACTGCATCGGCGATCGGTGAGGGTTTCGCGATCCTCGTCTTGACACGTTGTGGTCAAGCCATTCATGAGTGTGTACGACATCGGAGTCGGCAGTCGCTGGCTGTCGAAGGTCTCGCACGCGCTCGACTCGATCCAGCCTGGTATTGTCGGGGCCGGCGCGCTCGTCAAGCGACTGGGAGGCGCGCGCGTGGTCCCTTGCGTCCGGTCGTGACCCGACGCGGGTGCTCGAGGCTTAGCCGGCAATCCGTTGGCACAGTTCAAGGCGCCAAGCTTGATCGGGACGGGACCGGCAAGCTGGTGCGGATGCTCAACGACGTCCTCGATCCATGGCTCGCGGAGCCGATGCGCAGCCTCGAGAGATGGTGGCCGCACCTCGAGGCGCCCTGCCGGGATCGCAGCGCGCGAGTGGCTCACCCAGTCGCCAGACGACGCGATGTTCGAGGATGTAGAAGTAGTCCATGCTCGACGGAAAGCTCCTCGAGCTTGCTACATCAGAGCGAAAGTATCGGAATCACTACGTGAATTTCGTGGGCGTTGTAGGGATTGAACCTACGACTTGCACCGTGTGAAGGTGCCACTCTCCCGCTGAGTTAAACGCCCGATGGTGGAGGAATTACCGTTCCGGGGCGGCGCTGTCAACTCCGATGGTTGGCCGGGCGTGTTAGGACAGGCGCCATGACGACGAAACGCAGCATCATCCGTACGGCGCACGCTCCCGCGGCCATCGGGCCGTATTCGCAGGCGGTGGTGGTCCCGATGGGAGGGCAGCGAATGGTGTTCTGCAGCGGGCAGATCGCGCTGGATCCGAAGACGGGGGCGGTGATCGAGGGGGATGTGTCGGCCCAGGCCCGGCAGGTGCTGGAGAACCTCGGGGCGGTGCTGGCGGCGGCGGGGGCGACGTTCGCCAACGTGGTGAAGACGACCATCTTTCTGGCCGACATGGCAGACTTCGCGACGGTGAACGCGATCTACGGCGAGCGGTTCCCGAATGATCCGCCGGCGCGCGCCACGGTGGCGGCGGCGGGGTTGCCGCGCAATGCCCGCGTCGAGATCGACGCGATCGCGGTCCTCTAGCCCAGGAGTCAGCCATGTCGTCGACGTCGATCGAATCGGTCCTGACCGAGACCCGGAGCTTTCCGCCGCCGGCGGAGTTCGCGGCGCGGGCGTGCGTGAAGAGCTTCGCGGACTACGAGGCGCTGTACGAGCGGGCTGCGAAGGATCCGGAGGGCTTCTGGGCCGAGGTGGCGCGCGAGCTGGTGTGGGCCGAGCCGTGGAAGCAGGTCCTGGACTGGAAGCTGCCGGACGCGAAGTGGTTCGTCGGCGGCAAGCTGAATTTGAGCGTGAACTGCCTCGACCGGCACGTGGCGTCGTGGCGCAAGAACAAGGCGGCGATCCTGTTCGAGGGCGAGCCGGGCGACACGCGGGTGCTGACGTACGATCAGCTGCATCGCGAGGTGTGCAAGGCGGCGAACGCGCTGACGGCGCTGGGGGTGAAGAAGGGGGACTTCGTCGCGATCTACCTGCCGATGATCCCGGAGGCGGCGGTGGCGATGCTGGCGTGCACGCGGATCGGCGCGCCGCACACGGTGGTGTTCGGGGGGTTCTCGGCGGAGGCGCTGCGCGACCGCATCCAGGATGCCAAGGCCAAGTTCGTGATCACGGCGGACGGCAGCTGGCGGCGCGGGCAGATCGTGGCGCTCAAGGACAACGTCGACAAGGCGGTCGAGGGCACGGCGGTGGAGAAGGTGGTGGTGGTGCGGCGCTGCTCGGCCCCGGTGACGTGGCACGCGCGCGACGTGTGGTGGCACGAGGTGGTCGACGGCGCCTCGCCGCGGCACACGCCGGACGCGTTCGACAGCGAGCACACGCTGTTCACGCTGTACACGAGCGGCACGACCGGCAAGCCGAAGGGGATCCTGCACACGACGGGTGGCTACCTGACGTTCGCGGCGTACACGACGAGGATGGTATTCGATCTGCGCGACGACGACGTGTCAGCCGGGTGCCGACGCTGATGTACGAGGGGGCGCCCAACTTCCCGGGGCCGGACCGGTTCTGGGACATCATCCAGCGGCACAAGGTGACGCAGCTGTACACGGCGCCGACGGCGATCCGGGCGTTCATGCGGTGGGGCGATCAGTGGCCGGCCAAGCATGACCTGACGTCGCTGCGGCTGCTCGGCTCGGTCGGCGAGCCGATCAACCCCGAGGCCTGGATGTGGTACCGCGAGAAGATCGGTGGGGACCGCTGTCCGATCGTCGACACGTGGTGGCAGACGGAGACCGGCGGGATCATGATCTCGCCGCTGCCGGGGGCGACGGCGACCAAGCCGGGCTCGGCGACGCGGCCGATGCCGGGGGTGGCGGCGGACGTGGTGCAGAAGGACGGCTCGCCGTGCGCGGCGAACGAGGGCGGGTTCCTGGTGATCAAGCGGCCGTGGCCGTCGATGCTGCGCACGATCTTCGGCGACCACGAGCGGTTCGTGAAGACGTACTTCGGCGAGGTCGAGGGCTGCTACTTCGCGGGCGACGGGGCGCGCAAGGACGAGGATGGCTACTTCTGGGTGATGGGCCGGGTCGACGACGTCATCAACGTCGCGGGGCACCGGCTGTCGACGATGGAGGTCGAGTCGGCGCTGGTCTCGCATCCCAAGGTCGCCGAGGCGGCGGTGGTGGGGCGGCCCGACGATCTGAAGGGACAGGCGATCGTGGCGTTCGTCACGCCGCGCATGGGGGTGCCGGCCGACGAGGCGCTGGCGAAGGAGCTGCGCGAGCACGTGGTGGCGCAGATCGGCGCGCTGGCGCGGCCCGGCGCGCGGCGACACGACGACGCTCGAGGACCAGGGTGTGCTCGAGCGCCTCGCCCAGTCGTTCGCGCACGACGAGTGAGCGGCGGCGCGCAGGCGCTCCGGACCCGCGCTGCGCGATCTGGGCGATCGCTGTCGACTCGGCGGGGCCGGGGGAGAGTAAGGTACGCGCGTGAAGCCCATCGCATTTGCCTCGTTGATTGCCTCGTTGCTCCTCGCCTGCGGCGGGAAGTCCAAGGACGCGACGCCGCCGGTCTCGCCGACGCCGCCGGCGGAAGGCACGCCGACGGCCGCCGCGCCGCCGCCGCCGCCGGCCGAGCCGGTGACGCCGCCCGAGCCGCCTCCGCCGCCTGCGCCGCCCACGCCGCCGCCGCCGGCGATCGCGGCGTACACGCCGTCGGCCGACGTGCCCGCGCCGATCCGCGACGCGGTGACGGCCGCGGACCGCGACGACAAGGATCGCGCGCTCGACGCGGGCCGGAAGCCCGCCGAGGTGCTCGCGTTCTTCAAGATCGCGCCGGGCCAGCGGGTCGGCGAGCTGTTCTCCGGCCCCGGCTACACGACCGAGATCATCGCGCGCGTCGTCGGCGACGGCGGCAAGGTGTACGCGCAGAACACCAAGGAGATCCTCGACCGCTTCGCGCGCGGCCCGCTGACCGAGCGGCTGGCCAAGCCGGCGATGAAGAACACGGTGATGGTCGAGCAGCCGGCCGAGACGCCGTTCCCGCCCGACGCCAAGAACCTCGACGCGGTGATCTGCATCCTCAACTATCACGACTTCGTGTGGCTCAAGGTCGATCGCGCCAAGATGAACAAGGCGGTGTTCGCCGCGCTCAAGCCGGGCGGCTACTACGACATCGTCGACCACAGCGCGACCAAGGGCAGCGGGATCAACGACGTCCAGACGCTGCACCGGATCGACGAGGACGCGGTCAAGAAGGAGATCCTGGCCGCGGGGTTCAAGCTCGACGCCGAGAGCGACGTGCTGCGCAACGCCGAGGATCCGCGCGACTGGAACGCGTCGCCGACCAAGGCCGCCGAGAAGCGCGGGACGAGCGACCGCTTCACGCTGCGCTTCGTCAAGCCGGGCAAGGCCGGCAAGCCGGGCAAGGCCGGCAAGCCCGGCAAGCGCTGATCGCTCGGCTCCCCGCGTCAGGGCGTGGGGGCGATCTCGGAGTCGAGCGCGGGATCGGGCTCGAGGTCCTCGAGGTCGGCGCGCTCGGCGTCGGTCGGGACCGGCTCCTGCACCGGCGGCGGCGGGGTGGGCAGCTCGGCGGCGCCGGGCTTGCGGGTCACGGCCAGGTAGCGGCACAGCAGGCCCACGAGCTGCTCGTGGGCGCGCCGGACGTAGCGCGACGACAGCGGCGAGTCGCCGTTGGTGACCAGCGAGAACGCCAGCGGGCGCTGCGGATCGACCTCGAGGACGCCGGACAGGGCGATCGCGGTCGACATCGTGCCGGTCTTGCCGCGGAGCCGGCCGCGCACGTCGCCGCTGCGGAACCGGCTCGACAGGGTGCCGTCGGTGCCGCCGACCGACAGCGAGTCGAGCCAGGCGCGCGACTGGGCGGCGTCGCTGTCGGGGACGAACCCGGCGGCGCTGCGGACGATCGAGACCAGCTCGTGGGCGGTGATCCGGGTGCGGTAGGACAGCCCCGAGCCGGTGTCGACGATGACGTCGGACTTGGCGATGCGCGGGTGGCGGGTCATCCAGTCGTACATCGCGGCGAGCGCGAGCTCCATCGACGGCGGCTCGCGATGGACCAGCGCGGCGGCGGTCATGATGACGCGGTCGGCGAGCCAGTTGATGCTCCACTTGTTGACGCGCGCGATGATGTCGGCGAGCCGGGCGGAGTCGTGGCGGCCGAGCTCGACGGGCAGGCCGCTGGCGGCGACCGAGCGGGCGACGAAGCCGGGGAGCTCCTCGGTCCTGAGCTCGCCGGCGATCGCGACGCCGCGGGCGCGCAGCGCGGCGCGCAGGGTGTAGGCCGCGGTCGCGGTGCGCTCGCGGGTCGCCAGCGTGAACCGGGCGGCGCCGCCGCGGCCGATCGTGCCGCCGATGGTGAGCGCGATGCGCGGGTGGCCGTCGACGTCGTGCGTGGTGGTGGTCTGGAAGGTCAGGCGCGCGCGGCCGGGGCCGGTCGCGGTGCGCGCGGCCATGGTGACCGCGACCAGGTCCATCCCGGACGCCGGTGCCGCGATCGCCGGGGCGCCGGGCTCGCCGGCGCGGATGTCGATCGGGATGACGGCGCGGTACACGCCGTCGCGGGTCGGGTCGGCGCCGACGGCGATCCCGCCCTCGATCCGGGTGACGCCGCGCGCGGCGACCGCGGCCGCGATCTCGTCGAGGTCGCCGATCGCGAGGGTCGGATCGTGGCTGCCGAGCAGGTAGACGTCGCCGTGAACGACGCCGCCGTCGGGGGTCGGGCCGAGCAGGCGGGTCGGGTAGCGGAAGTCCGGCCCGAGCAGCTCGAGCGCCGCGGCGGTCGAGATCATCTTGACGTTCGAGGCGGGGTTGAGCGGGTCATCGGCGTTGACCGCGAACAGCGCCTCTCCGGTCCGCGCGTCGGCGACGAACAGCCCGGTGACGCCGTAGCGCAGCGGGCCGCGCAACAGCTTCTCGATCTGCCGGGCGGTGTCCTCCTCGGCGGTCAGCGGCTCCTCGCGGCGACCGGACGCCTCGCGCGCGGGCCGGAGGTCGCCCGCGTGGTTGATCGCGACGCGGGCGTGGGCGCCGTCGTGCTGCGACGCCACGGTGGCGGGCTTGGACGCGACGGGGCGCGGCGTCGGCTTGACGGTGCGGGCGCGGACCGGGGCAGGGCGAGCCTCGGCCGGGGTGGCGTCGGGGCCCGCGCCGGGTGCGGCCGGGGCCGGCGTGGCCTCGGTGGGTGCGGCGAGGCCGACCACGAGGGCGCCGAGCGTGCCGAGTCTCGCCGCGAGGGCCGCGCGCGAAGCGAGCCGGCGCGTCACCGAGGACCACGCAGCAGGATGTAGGTGGCGCCCTCGCCGCCGTGCGACGGGGCCGCCGTCGCGAACGCATGGACGAGGCCGGACAGCGGGCCGATCAGGTCGGCGAACACCGCCTCGCGCAGCGGCGCGCCGTGCTCGGAGTGGGTGCCGCGGCCGTGGACGACCAGGACGCAGCGCCGGCCGAGCTTGTGGTGGGCGAGCAGGAACTCGCGCAGCTGCTGCCGGCCGAGCTCGACGGTCTGGCCGTGGAGATCGAGGGTGGCCTCGGTGTGGAGCTTGCCGGCACGGAGCTCGGACAGCTGGGTCCGGCTGACGCCCGGAGCGCGCGCGGTGTAGCGCTTGCTATCGCCCTCGACGACGAGCTCGACCTGCGGCGGCGGCTCGGCGACCCGGACCGGCGACGGCGGCGGCGGCGGGATCGGCAGCCGGTCCCGCGTCTCGAGCGGCTGCGCGCCGTCGACCGCGGCCAGGAACAGCGCCTGGTCCTCGGGGGAGACGACCGGGCGGCGCGACTTCATTCCTCATTCTGTCCTCGAGGCGCACACCGCTGCCAAGAAATCGTAGGCAAACGCTGAGCTCGAGGCGCACGCCGCTAGCAAGAAATCGCAGGCGTGCGCTAACCCCGCGTTGCGTTTGGCAACATGGGCGGTTTTCACGCCGCCGTCTTGCGGTCGCCCGGCGGGTTGGGCACGTTCCGGCCCTGGAGGCTGACTCGATGGTCCCGTGTCCCCGCGTCGCGTACTTCTGCATGGAGTACGGGCTCGACCCCGCGTTCGCGATCTACGCCGGCGGCCTCGGGGTGCTCGCCGGCGATCACATGAAGTCGGCGGGAGATCTCCACCTGCCGGTCACCGGCATCGGGCTGATGTGGGACGAGGGCTACACGCGGCAGGTGATCGGCGTCGGCGGTGTGATCGAGGACCAGTACCCCAAGACGGTGCGCGACGTGGTGCGCCGGCTCGACGTGCGGATCGAGGTCGCGGTGCGCGGCAAGAAGGTGCCGCTGCGCGCCTGGAAGGTCGATCGCTACCTGAGCTCGAACCTCTACCTGCTCGAGCCCGAGCGCGAGGAGGACCGCTGGATCACGCAGCGGCTGTACGGCGGCGGCGTCGAGGACCGGCTCGCCCAGGAGATCGAGCTCGGCGTGGGCGGCGTGCGGCTGCTCAATGCGCTGGGCGAGAAGACCGAGGTGTTCCACTTCAACGAGGGCCACGCGGTGTTCGCCGGGCTCGAGCTGTTGCGCCAGCAGCGGTTCGGCGGCACGACGCTGAGCGAGCGGATCGACCGGCTGCGCGCCCACGTGGTGTTCACGACCCACACGCCGGTCCCGGCGGGCAACGAGGTCCACGACCTCGACCTGATGCGCAAGATGGACGCCGACCTCGGCTTCACCGACGCCGAGCTCGAGGTGATCGGCGGCGATCCGTTCTCGATGACGATCGCGGGCCTCCGGCTGGCGCGGATCGCCAACGGCGTCGCCGAGCTGCACGGCGAGACCGCGCGCGAGATGTGGAAGCACGTCGACGGCGCCGCGCCGATCATCAGCGTCACCAACGGCGTGCACCAGCCGACCTGGCAGGACGCGCGGATCCGCGCCGCGCTGGTCCCCGACAAGCCGCGCGAGCGCCAGGACGCCGAGCTGTGGGCGGCGCACCAGCAGATGAAGAGCGAGCTGCTCGCCGAGATCGCCCGCAAGACCGGCGCGCACTTCGCGCTCGACAGGCTGCTGATCGGCTTCGCGCGGCGCGCGGCGGCCTACAAGCGCGCCGACCTCATCCTCGGCGACCCGCACGCGATCGAGCGGCTGTTCGACCAGGGCGTCCAGATCGTCTACTCCGGCAAGGCGCACCCGCGCGACCTCGCCGGCAAGGCGCTGGTCGGCCGGCTGCTCGAGGCCGCCAGGCGCAACGCGCGCCACATCGCGTTCCTCGAGAACTACGACCTGCGGATCGGCGCGCTGATGACCCGCGGCGCCGACGTCTGGCTCAACAACCCGCGCCGGCCGCTCGAGGCGTCGGGGACCTCGGGCATGAAGGCCGCGATGAACGGCGTGCCCAACCTCTCGGTGCTCGACGGCTGGTGGCCGGAGGGCTGCGTCCACGGCGTCACCGGCTGGAAGATCGGCGACCCCGATCCCGACGACGATGCGTTCGACGAGAAGGACACCGCACGGGCCGACAAGCGCGACCGCGATCTGCTCTACCAGGTCCTCGACGACGATGTGCTGCCGGCCTACGCCCAGCGCGCGCGCTGGCTCGACCTCATGCGCGCCAGCATCGCGATGTCACAGTGGCGGTTCTCGTCGGACCGCCAGGTCGAGGACTACGTCGCCAAGGTCTACCTCCCGCGCTGAGTAAACATAGTCGCGTTGGTTGATGGTCACGACGAGAGCAACACGGAACTCAGGCGGGCAGGGAACCCCGCAGGTTCAGGGCCGCGCGACGCGACGCGCGGAGGGGTGAATGCACCGGCTTTGCCGGTGCAGAGGGGGCGGGAACGCCCCCTGTCGATCGAGGCGGAACAGGGACGCTGACCGAAGGTCAGTGCGTCCCTGTGTAGTCCGGCCGGTACAGCACCTGGCGGCGCTTGCCGCGCCACTCGAGCACGAGGAAGTCGCCGAGCTGCTCGGCGGTGGCCTCGTCGAGGTGGCGCTGCGGCGTGGCCGCGAGGCACGGGTGCTGGCCGGGGTCGGTGGCGAGCTCGTGGAAGTGCCAGTGCTCCTCCTCGCGCTCGCCGTCGAGGACGTAGGCGTCGTCGAAGCTCCAGGCCGGCGCGCCGGCGCACGCGATGATCGCGCCGTCCGAGGACCGGACGGTCACGCGGCGGCGGTAGGTGACGTCGAGCCTGGTCTCGCTGCGCCGGGTGATCTCCCACCACTCGCTCTCGTCGCGCACGTCGCCGGTCTCGTCGTAGGTCGTGGCGTCCCACCGCCACGGGCCGGTGAGCTCGGGGGTCTGCGGCCAGGGCGCGACCGGCAGCTCGGCGAGCTCGGCGTCGGTGTGCCACAGGGTCTGGTCGCCGCCGTCCCAGTGCAGCACGAAGCGCTCGCCGTCGGCGTCGCCGGCATAGCCGCCGAGGTGGCGGAAGCCGTGGTCGCACGGGCTGGGCTCGGTGTGGTAGTCGGTCTCGTGGACGGCGAAGCCGGTGGCGGTGGCCTCGATGGTGACGTCGAACAGCGCGCGCTGGCGGTACCACGGGCGCTGGTTGCACAGGAACGGCACGCGATCGTCGGACCGGACCTCGACCTCGCGCAGGTAGCGGCCGACGATCTGCGTCGGGACGCCGGGCGCGGGCCGCAGCCGCCAGGCCTCGCTCTCGACCCGCGTGGTGTCGGCCTCGCGGGTGCGCAGCTGCCAGCGCCAGCCGCCGACGAGGTCGGCGAGCAGGTAGACGTGCGGCGGCGGGGCCGGCCGCGTCGTCGGGGTCCCGGCGCCGGCCGGCTGGCAGGCGCAGGCGATCACGAGCAACAGCCACGGCCGCGTCATCGCGGGTCGGCAGCTCTGGGCGAGCCGGCGGAAGCGCGGGGGCATCAGGCGGGGCGGCGCGCGAACGTGTCCGCGACGATCCTGGCGATCGCCTGGTCCGAGAGGGCGGCGGGACGGCTGTAGGCGGGCCGCGGCGAGCCGGTGTCGTACTCCCAGGCCACGGCCTGCGTGAGCCGGCGGGTCGCATCGGCCTGCGAGAACCCGAGGCGATACAATACGCCGGCGCGGCTCGCCAGCTCGGCGGCAGCGACCTCGGCGCGGCGCTCGGCGCCATCAGGGCGCGGCGGCGTACACACGAGCCAGGGGAAGGACATGACCCGAGTATACTGGACCCAGAGCGCACCTGTGCTGACCCCGCCGTCCTTCGCAGGTCTCGCCGTCGCCGTCGCCGTCGCCGTGCCGTTCGAACCGCGCCCAGCTCCGCCCGCGACCGCGGTGCCGCGCACCCTGCAGGCGTTCCGGGGACAGGCTCCGTGAGCGTGGCGGCCGCGGTGGTGCGGGCGTTGCCGATCGCGGGTGCCGTCGCGATCGCGATGGTCGCGGTCGCGCAGGCCGACGGCACCGGTGTGATCGCGGCGGTGACCGCGCCGGCTGATCGCGCGGCGCTGGCAACCGCGATCGTCGATGCCATCGCGGCCGAGGCCGGGCCGGGGCGCGGCCGGATCGTCGAGGATGCCGTGGTCGAGGCCCGCGCGGCGGTGGCGACCGGCGCGGTGCCGGTGGCGCGGCTGGTCGGGTTTCGCCGCGTCCGCGAGATGATCGACGACGGCTGGCGGGCGTTCCAGCGGGTCCAGATCGACTTCGCGCAGAGCCGGCTCGCCGCGGCGCGCAGTGCGGCCGAGGCCCTGGTCGCGCTGCCCGGCGGCGCCGAGCTCTACGCCGACGCGGCGCTCCGGCTCGGCGCGGTGATGCAGTACCGCCGCGTGCCCGAGGCGCCCGCGGTGATCGCGCTGGCGCTCGCGCTCGATCCCGAGCGGCCGATCACGCTGGCCGAGTTCTCGCCCGATGTGATCGACGCCATCGCCGCTGTCCGGGCCGCGGCCGCGCCGCTGCAGCGCCTCCACGTCGTGACCCGACCGGCGGGCGCGATCGTCAGCGTCGACGGCAAGGAGCTCGGCGCCGCGCCGCTCGACGCGCAGCTCCCGCGCGGTCAGCACCTGGTGGTCGCACGCGCGCCGCTGCACCTCGCCGTGGTCCAGGGCGTCGCGGTCGACGGCCCAGCCGAGGTCGCGCTCGCGCTCGACACCGACGACGATGCCGCGCGGCTGGCCGCGGGCGCCGAGCCGGGGCTGGCGGCGCCGGCCGAGCAGGGCCTGGTCGATGCCGCGCTCGCGTTCGCGGATCTCGACGATGTGGTGGTCGCGGCGATGACCGAGCGCCGCGGCGCGCCGGCGCTGATCGTGCAGCGCTGCGCGGGCGCACCGGCGCGCTGCACCGCGGTGGCCGAGATCGGCTTCGGCGATCGCGCGGGGCTGGCGGCCGCGGCGCGCGAGGCCTGGCGGACGGTCCAGGCCGGCGAGCTGCGCGAGCCGCCGCGCGTGCTCGGCGAGATCCGGCCGCAGCGGCCGCCGTCGGAGGGCTGCCGGCTGTGCCGCAACCCGCTGGTCTGGGTCGGGGTCGGCGCCGTGGTGGTGACCACGGTGGCGGTGATCGTGCTGACGTCGGGCTCGAAGCCGCCGCCGGTGCTCACGGTCGACGGCCACGACTTCGGCCGCTAGCCGATCGGTCCCTGCGCGGTCATGACGCGAGCAGCAGGCGCGTGGGCCCGGGCAACTCCCACTCCAGCTCGCGCTTCGGCGTGATTCGCGACAGCGCCGCCTTGCCGGCGGCCGAGAGCGCGGCGTCTTGCAGGTTCGCGCCGGAGGCCACCTTGCTGGCAAAGCTCAGCGCCGAGGCGGCGAACGGAGACGGCGGCAGCAGCCTGCCCGCCCCCGCCCCACCCGGGATACGGTTGCGAACCGCGCCGAGCGCGGCCTCGCCGAGGCTCTGTCCCTTGATCAGGCCGGTGGCGGTGTCGAACGCCGCCCGCGCGATCGCGCCGCCGGGGATCGCCGCACTTGCCGCCGAGAGCACTGCCTCGGTGATCGGCTTGCCGGCGGCCAGCGCGCTCGCCGCGCCGAGCGCCGCCGCGACGCCGGTTCCAACGCCCGGCACGAACGACGTGACCATGGAGGCCAGCTGCGCAGCCTCGCCGATATCCTTGATCCCTGATCTGACGAACTGGCCGGCGACCTTGAACACGTTCTCGCCGCCGAGGACGCGCCCGGCGCTGCTCACCAGGTTGCGCGTCATGCCGTACGGCGTCAGGTTGATGATCGACTTGACCGGTACGAACTTGTTCACGGTGTCGATCGCCTTGCCGATGCGCCGATCGACCGCGGCGACCATCCTGGACACACCCTTGGCCGCACCACCCACCGCGCGCTTGACCGACCGGAACACCTTGCCGAGAAAGTTCTCCAGCGCCTCGTCGTCGCGCGCCGCCAGCAGCTCGAGCGCGAGCTCGTTCAGCTCGGCCTCGGGCAGCGCGGTCTCGAGCAGCGCGCGCGTGGATGCCTCGAGCTCGAGCTCGTCGTCGGCCGCCGCCGGGACGATCGCGAGGACCCGCGCGGCGTTTCCGAACGTGGGGCGCGTGATCAGCTCGACCGGACGGCCCAGCAGCTCGACCCGATAGATCGGGAGGCGCAGCGCGAGCACGCCGATCCGGATCGCGCCGATGCGCCGTGCCCCGTGCGCCGCGCGGCCCACCGCCGTACGCAGCCGGTCAGCCCGGCACGCTGCGCACCGGCTGTCCTCGACCCAGATCGGTGCGAGCCGGTGTGCCAGACCCGGTGCGATCACCAAACGCAAGCTCGTCGCCATGCTGCCTCCTGGCGGTCGTCCTAGCAGCGTGCGTGCCAGTCGTAGATCGCGCGTTGCGCGTCCGATGGCCGAACCGTGCTTCGCCGCCGCCTGCCCGCGGCTCCGCGTTCCGAAACGAACTTCGCCGCGCTTCGCGACCGGCCGCGCACTTCGGCTGGCACCGCCGATGCAACCGGCTCCAGCAACGCTTCGTCCATCGGGCGAGCCAATCATCAGGAGAACCACACATGCACGATCTCGAGAGCATCATCATGGAGAGTCAGGGCGAAGGTGAGTTTACCGCCGAGGGCGAGACGCTCGGTGAAGGCGAAGTCGAGCGACTTGCCGCCGAGCTGCTCTCGGTCTCGAACGAGGGCGAGCTCGACCATTTTCTGGGCGACATGTTCAAGAAGGTGGCGAGCGCGGCCGGCAGCTTCATCAAGAGCCCGATCGGGCAGCAGCTCGGCGGGATGCTGAAGGGCGTGGCCAAGAAGGCGCTGCCCATCGCCGGCGCCGCGCTCGGCAACTTCGTCGCCCCGGGCATCGGCGGCGCGATCGGCGGCAAGCTGGCCTCGATGGCGGGCTCGGCGTTCGGCCTCGAGCTCGAGGGCCTCAGCGGCGAGGATCGCGAGTTCGAGGTCGCCAAGCAGTTCGTACGGCTCGCGGCCGACGCCGCGAAGAACGCGGTCGGCGTGAACGACGCGTCGAATCCGGCGGCGGTGGCCAAGGCGGCGATCACGCAGGCGGCGCAGAAGTTCGCGCCGGGCCTGGTCAACGGGCACGGCACCGTCGAGCACCGGAGCCAGCGCAGCGGGCGGTGGTTTCGCCGCGGCAACCAGATCGTCCTCGTCGGAGTCTGAGATGATGACCGCCGGTCACGCTGCCTGGATGCTGTCGTGCGAGGCGCGGTCGCTGCTCCACCGTCTCGGCCGACTGCAGCCATTCGCGCTGCAGGAGACGATGGTGCCGGCGGCGTCGTTCACCACGCCGGCGCAGACCGCGGTCGAGCGCTATCTGATCCGCGGCCGGCGCGACCTGCGGCGGCAGATCCTGCGGTACCTGGCGTGGCTCGACAGTGAAGCGGGCCGGCGTGCCTCTCCGGAGGACGCCCACCGCGCGCTGGTGTTTCTGCGGCTGCGCTTCAATTCAGTGCTGTCGCAGTTCGATATCTTCAGCGAGGCGCAGAGCCAGCGCAGCGGCCACGAGACCGGGATCTGGCTGGCGGGGCTCGACGAGCTGGCGCGCGACGCGCTCGAGCTGCCCGGGCTGTTCGACGCACCGCCGGTGATCTGCTACCTCGCGCGCGGGCCCGGTGCGGCGATCCGGCGCGCCCACACCCGGCTGCCGGGCGGCGGTGACAACCCGGTCGCGATCATCCGCGTGCCGCGCGAGCGGATGATCGGCAGTGCGCTGGCGTCGTCGCTGGTGCACGAGGTCGGGCACCAGGGCGCGGCGCTGCTCGGGCTGGTCGATTCGCTGCGCGAGGCGGTCCGCACCCGGGGTCGCCGCGGCGAGGATGCGGATGCGTGGCGGATGTGGAGCCGGTGGCTGTCGGAGATCGTGGCCGATCTGTGGTCGGTCGCGCGCGTCGGAGTGTGCGCGACGACCGGCATGATGGGCGTGCTCAGCTTGCCCGCGGCGTTCGTGTTCCGGGACAACGCCGACGATCCACATCCCACGCCGTGGATCCGCGTGCTGCTCAGTGCGGCGCTGGGCGATGCGCTGTATCCGCACGCGCAGTGGGGCGGGCTGGTGCAGCTCTGGGAGTCGTTCTATCCCGCAGGCAAGATTCCGCTGCACCGGCGTTCGCTGTTCGCGTCGTTGCGGCGCACCATCCCCGCGCTGGTCGAGACGCTGGTCGAGCACCGTCCGGTGGCGATGCGCGGCCGGACGATCGCGGAGGTGATGGCCACCGACGAGCGCCAGCCCGAGCGCCTGCGCGCGACGTTCGACGACTGGCACTGCGTGCCATCGCCGATGCTCGCGGCGCGCCCGTCGCTGGTGTTCGCCGTGATCGGCCAGGCGCGCTCCGACGATCGGATCACGCCGGAGCAGGAAGGCAGCGCCCTTGCAGGGATGCTGCGCCATTGGGCCCTGCGCAACACGCTGGACAACGCGGCGAGCTGCGCGGGGTGGATTGCAACCAGGAAGCGCGGACCGAGCGCCGCAGCGGCCATCGATGCCGTGAACTAGGAGGATTCAACATGTCTGTCAGGATTGTCACTTCAGAGATCCCGCCGCTTCTCGAGATCGATCAGCCGTACACGGTCGACGTCGAGGTGTTCAACGCTCCGGACAAGGAGCTCCACGTGCGTGCCGTACTGCGGCACGTGCACGGCGTCGAGCGCGTGCTCGATGCGTCGCGCCGGCGGCCGACCGGCGGGACGCTCGTGGATCGCTTTGTCATCGTGCCGTGGGGCGAGGGTCAGCACTCGATCCAGTTCGAGCTGCGCGACGGCGACCACGTCGTTCACAGCTCGCCGACGCAGCAGTTCAAGGGCGCGCGCATGGCGGCGCGGGCCGAGCTGAATCCGCAGTCCGGAGCTGCGGCCGAGCTGGAGCCGCGGATCGATCGCGTCGCCCGCGTCTCGCTGCAGCGCTCGTCGGTGCCGCAGACCGAGGACGAGGTGCTGTGGATGGCGATCCGCCGCAACAGCGAGAACCTGTCGTTTCTGCACTACCAGCGCTTCATCGAAGAGCTGCTGTGCCCCGACGACCGCGACCGCGGCAACCGCGAGCCGCGGGTGGATCCCGAGATCCAGGTCCAGCTCCAGGCGCTCGCGCAGCGCCGCGCACTGCCGTTCCCGGGGGTCGACGGCTATCGCTGGCTCAAGGTCGCCACCGAGGTGTTCGTGATGGCGACCAGCGGCATCGTGCCCGACCTCGATCAGCGAGACGTCCGCGAAACCGAGCACCGCACCGACACGGTGCTGCATGGCGATCTGCGCGATCCCGATATCGCGCTCGCGCGCTACCTCGGCGCCGGGCGCCACCACGAGGCGATGCTGCCCTATCACCGGATCGTGATGGAGAAGCTGCAGGACGCCCGGATCCTGCGGCGCAAGGACGACGACGGCAAGATCGAGGCCTGCTACGGCGTGCTCGAGCGCAAGCTCCGCTTCCCCTGCATGATCGAGCTGATCTGGTGCTACTGGCAGGAGGAGGGGATGCTGGTCCAGACCATGCACGCGATCAGCCAGCGGTTCCAGAACCGGCGCGCGACGGGCGAGCGCGATCCGCTGGCGCAGCTCGAGGTCGATCCGCTGCGGCCGCTCAATAACCTGCTGTGGGGCTACCTCCAGGATGAGGGCAATAGCCTGACCGTGCTGCGGCGAGCGCACGAGTACGAGCACCAGTACGGAATCTCGCTGCAGGGCAAGGCGGTGGCGTCGCTGCGTCCCGCCGAGTCGCGCTCCAAGTTCCTCGAGTCATTCCACAACCTGCTGTACAAGTGCCAGCAGTTCTACAAGCAGGACGATGACGCCACCGTGATCGCCGACGGCTTCCCCGTGCTCAATGCGATCAAGGAGACGCATTACCTGCTGGCCCAGGGCGCGCACAACCAGTTCGGCGATCTGCCGGCCACCGCTCGCCAGGAGATGCTGATCCAGCAGTGGCTGCTCGGGCGGCCGGAGATGCGCGAGTTCCTCGGCGGCCGGATCATGGTGCCGTACCCCGAGCCGTGGATGGACCGGGTCGACGCGATGAAGACGCTGAAGGGCTGGACCGATACCGGCGTGGTCCACTTCCACGACCTCGCCACCTTCGGGGAGCGGCTGCTGCTGTCGATCCGCTACGGCGCGTGGAGCCGGATCAACAACCGCGACCACGCCGCCAACTGGGCGCGGCTGTGGCGCACCGAGATCCAGGGCTACATCCACGCGTACCGCGCGGTCACCGGCGTCGACCTCGCGAGCGATCCGGCCAGCGTCCAGAACGTCGAGGAGCGCTACCTGCCGCCGTCGGTGCACCTGCGCAACCGTCTGGCGCTGCAGCGGCGGCGCTAGCGCGAGCCGGCCGTGCTCGACTTCACCTCGGCGCTGTATCTCGGTCTGCGTCACGACAGCGACGCGCTGTCGCCATGGACCGAGCTCACCTCGGGCCGCCCGGCCGTGCTCGACGAGCCGCCCGGGGCCGGCGGGGTGGCGCGGGCGCTGGCCCGGCGGATGGGGTTTCGCCGCGGCGTGCTCGGACCCTCGACGCTCCACCTGTTCCACGACGTGTTCGAGCTGCTCGCGCGGCGGCCGGTCGCGGTGTTGCTCGATGCCGGGCTGTATCCGATCGGGCGCTGGGGGGCGGCGCGCGCGGCGCTGGCCGGCGCGCCGATGTGCGAGATCGGGCACCACGACCCGGCTGCGCTGCGCACGGCGATCGCGCGCTGCGACCCTGCGCGGTGCCCGGTCGTGGTGGTCGATGGCTACTGCCCCGGGTGCGGTCGCGTGGCGCCGCTTGCCGCGTACCTCGAGGCGGTGCACGCGCGGGACGGCTGGCTGGTGGTGGACGACACCCAGGCGCTCGGCGTGCTCGGCCGCGAACCCGGGCGGGTGCCGCCGTTCGGGGCCGGGGGCGGCGGGAGCCTGCCGTACTGCGGCGTCGCCGGCCGCGGCGTGATCGCCGTGTGCTCGCTCGCCAAGGGCTTCGGCGTCCCCGCGGCGGTCGCGGCCGGAGACGGAGAGCTCGTGGCGCGGCTGAGCGACGCCCCGACCCGCGTGCACTGCAGTCCGCCGTCGGCTCCGACGATCCGCGCCGCGATGCACGCGCTCGCGCTCGACGATCGCGAGGGCGACGCGCGGCGGCAGCGGCTCGCGGCGGTGGTCGCGCGGTTTCGCCGGGGGCTCGCACGCGCGGGTCTCCGGGCGCGCGGTGGCGCGTTTCCCGTCCAGCGGCTGCGGCCGGACGGTGTGAGCGCCGCCGTGATGTACCGCCGCCTGCTGTCGAGCGGCATCCGCGCCGTGATCCTGCGCGCGGCGTGCTCCGCGGAGCCCGAGGTGACGCTGGTGCTCACGGCGCGTCACCGCGACGACGAGATCGATACCGCAGTGACCGTGCTGGCGCGCTGCGCCGGCCTGAAACCAGCGAGGGAATCATGTATCCGCTCTTCGAGACCATCGATCGAATGAACCAGGAGGACGAGCAGCGCCGATCGCGGCGATCGCGGCGGCTTCCCCGTCTCCGTCGCCCGCCGCACCAGCTCCCCGGTGGCTGGGATAGCGCGGGGCCCCATGCGCGTCCGCCGGATCCCGCGCAGTGGGATCCCGCCGAACCGGACGAGCCGGACGAGCTCTCGCAGGGCGAGCTGGTTCGACGCTCGCGCGGGGCGCGTGGCCGCCGCCGCCCGCGAACCTCCTATTACGATTATCGTCCCGCGACGCGGCGACGGCGGGCGTGGCCGCGCGGCGATCCACGCGGGGCTCGCGGCCGCTTTTACCCGTCGCCGTCGCCGTATGGCGCGGCGATCTACGGCGCTCCGTATGACCGCGGGCCGCGCGACGACCTCGCTCCGCCCGCTGCGCCGGCCGTCCCGGCGTCGGACGACGGAGCGCCGCCCATGCCTGCGATGGCGGCGCCCGACGACGGGGCAGCGCCGGACGATGCGGGGGCTCCGCCCGATCCGGCGCCGGCCGACGCGCCGGGCGATGACGCCGGCGGCGACGGCGAGCTCGAGTTCCGGGATCGCAACGCGCGGCGCGATCTGCTGGTGATGCTCGCCACCGACGATGGCCGGCAGGTGCGGCTCACGCGTACGCTGGTGCGCCGGCTCGCGGCGCGCGGGACGGCGCGCGGGATGCAGGCCTCGCCGAGCGAGAGCCCTTTCTGGGCCGTCGCGCGAGCGCTGCGGCGCCTGGTCGGTGCCTCCCGTCTCGGTCGGACCTGCGCGGGCTGTGCGGGCTGCGCCGCGTGCACGCAAGGGCCGGTGTTCGTCGCGCACGTGGGCGACCGCGCGTATCAGCTGTTCACGCGCGACCAGATCGGCATGGCGCCCGAACTCGTCACCGTGCGCTGGTCGCGGCGCGCGCCGGCGGCTCGGCCATGATCGTCGACTGTCACTGCCACGCCGGCGCCGGCGACGGCTTGACCGGCCCCTGGGACACCACGGCGCCGCTCGACCGCTACCTCGACCGTGCCAGCCGCGCCGGCATCGATCGCACGGTGCTGTTCGCTGCGTTTCATTCCGACTATCGCACCGCCAACCGGCAGGTCGCACAGATCGTCGCGAGCCGGCCCGATCGGTTCTACGGCTTCGCGTTCGTGCACTCCGAGCGCGACCGCGGCCGCGTCGCCAGCATGGTCCGCGAGGCGGTGGTGCAGCACGGGTTCTGCGGCCTCAAGGTGCATCGCCACGACGCGCGGCTGACCCGCGAGGTGTGCGAGGCAGCGCGCGCCTGGTCGATCCCCGTGCTCTACGATCCGATGGGCGAGGTGGCGCCGCTCGAGTGCGTGATGACCGAGTACCCCGACGTCGCCTTCATCATCCCGCACCTCGGCAGCTTCGCGGACGACTGGGCCGCGCAGCGCTCGGTGCTCGACCTGCTCGCGCGTCACGACAACGCGCTCGCTGACACGTCCGGAGTCCGCCGCTTCGATCTGCTCGTCGAGGCAGTCCGGCGCGCCGGCGCTCACAAGATCCTGTTCGGCAGCGACGGTCCCTGGCTGCATCCGGCGGTCGAGCTGGCCAAGATCGACCAGCTGCCGCTCGGCGACGATGATCGCGCGCTCGTCACCGGCGGGAACTTCCTGCGGCTGCGCGAGCGCGCGGTCAGCCGGGCTCGCGGTTGGCGCGGCGCAGCTGCAGCGCCCGGTCGGTGACGCCGAGGCGCCGTGCGGCGCGCTGCAGGTTGCCCTGCTCGCTCGCGACGGCGAGCCGGATGGCGGTGTCGCACGCCGCGCGCCCGATCTCCTTGAGCCCGACGCCGCGCACCAGCGCGCGCGTGATCGACACGTCGAACGCCGCGTCCTGCCAGTCGTCGGCCTGGTCGTCGCCGGGGAGCGCGTCGCGCGGCACGTCGCCGATCGTGATCGGCCCCGCGCCGACGTGGCGCTGGCAGATCCGCGACACCAGGTGCTTGAGCTCGCGCACGTTGCCCGGATAGCTGCGCTGGAGCAGCAGGTCGCGCACCGCAGGATCGATCGCGAGCGCAGGCTGCCCCGGCCGCGCCTCGGCGAGGAAGTGCTCGACCAGCGGCACCAGATCGCCGGGTCGCTCGCGCAGCGACGGGATGCGGCACACCCAGGCGGCGATGCGGTGAAAGAAGTCGCGGCGAAACCCGCCGGCGCAGACCTCGCTCGCCAGGTCGCGATTGGTGGCGGACACGAGGCGAAACCGCGTCTGCTGCCAGGCGTTGCCGCCGACGCGCTTGAACGTCCGCTCCTGCACCACGCGCAGGAGCTGGGCCTGCAGCGGCAGCGGCAGCTCGCCGACCTCGTCGAGCACCAGCGTTCCGCCGTCGGCCAGCGAGAACGCGCCGTCGCGCGGGCCGATCGCGCCGGTGAACGCGCCGCGCTCGTGGCCGAAGAACTCGCTGCCCGAGAGCTCCGCGACCACGGTCGTGCAGTCGAGCACGACCAGCTCGCCCTTGGGCTGCCTGGCGTCGAGCGTGTGCACCAGGCGCGACAG
>VBLP01000218.1:34257-34916 GCA_005887925.1 Deltaproteobacteria bacterium
ATGCTGGCGCTGGCGCTGCGTTCGATCGGCGTCGTCATGCCCGCTCCGGTGTTCGCGCGATCTGCTGGACGAACGGCCGTCGACGCCGTCGACGCCGACGGGAGACATGGCATCGGGGGGCGGTCGGATCAAGGGGCGATCGTCCGGCGGCGCGCGGCCGGCGCACGATCGGGCGACGTTCAGTCGATCTCGATCAGCTCGGGTGTCAGCCCGTCGAAGTAGACCAGCCACGGACCGGACGCGCCGTCGGGTGTGGCCATGGTGACCTCGACACCATGGCGAAGCAGATCGCGTTTCAACGCGTCGGCCGCGCGTTCGGCCACCCCCAGGCAATGCAGCTTGCCATCCAGCACGTCGCCCCCCCGATCACGACTCGCCCACCGTGACTCGCTTCACCTTGCACGGTACTGCCGTGGTCGATCGCCGGCAATGCGTTTCCCGACGAGAGCACGAGTTTGCCAGGAGGCAGTGTGCGCATTTCGAGAGACCGCTCGCCGTCGCATCGCGGCTCGCGATCGCGATGGCAAGGCGTGCCGCGCGCGCCGGTGCGATCCGGCTGACGTCGCGCGGCGACCGGTCGCGGTGGATCATGCCGTCGCCTTGCTGGATGGTGGCCCCATGGCATACATCATGGCATTCTGATGGTATGAAGACTGCCA
>VBLP01000218.1:35098-37102 GCA_005887925.1 Deltaproteobacteria bacterium
CTCGTTGCTGCGTTTGCCTCCTGGCATGATCGCCACGCGGTTGCTCTCGCTGCGGTCGGAAGGCTCGATGCAGTGGTGGCGCACTGCTTGCTCGAGACCTATTCGGTCCTGACGCGTCTCCCTGCACCGCACCGGATGGCCGCTGCGGTCGTGTCGAAGGCGCTACGCGCGACGTTCGATCGCCATCGCGTCCTGGGGTTGCCTCCCGACGAGCAACGCAAGCTGGTCGCGACCTGTGCTGCGCAGGGCCTCAGCGGCGGTTCCGTGTATGACGCGATGATCGCCGTCACCTGTGCACATGCCGGCGCGAGGCTCCTGACACTCGATACCAGAGCTCGTCCGACCTACGCGGCTCTGGCGGTCGACCACGAGCTGCTCGCGTGAGCGCTCGATGATCCACGGTCCGCGAATCCTCGCTACGGCCGGGTGAAGTCGGCGACGAGATCCCTGGACTCGCCGTTGCCGACATCGATGGGATAGGTCTGCGTGCGCGGCGGGTCCTCGCCGCTGAACGTCACGCTGACGACGTGGTGGCCCGCGGGGACGGCGAGGTGATCGATCGGCGTGCGGCCGATCGGCTTGCCGTCGAGCAGCACGGTGCCCCACGGGATCGCGCCGACGGTGAGCGTGGCGGTGCCGCCGGGACGCGCGGCGGCGTCGCGGTGATCGAGGAGCTCGCCGGGCGTGCGGGCATCGGGGCGCGGCGGCCGGATCCCGGCGTCGCGCGGCGCGATCGTGCCTGCGTCGCGCACCACCGGAGGAAGCACCGGCTCGCCGGCGTCGATGGCGGGCGCGGCGTCGGGCGGCGCCGCGTTCGGCGTGGCCGCGTCGGGCGCGAGGTCGAGGGGAGCGTCGCGCCGGGCGGCGTCGGGGCGCAGGACGGCGCCGCGGCCCTGCAGGAACACGACGATCGCGGCGCCGCCGAGGACCAGCGCACCGGCGCCGGCGACGAGCAGCATCCCCGCGGCGGGGGCCGTGCCGCCGGGCAGCGTGAGCGGGGGCTGGCCTGGAGATCCTTCGCGCGCATCCGGCAGCGCCACCTCGGGCCCCGGCCGGTCGGGTACGTCCGCTACGCGGTCCGCCCTGGATGGCCGGACCGGCGTGGCATCGTCGCGCCCGGCGGTCGCGTCGGGCCCGGTCGCGGCCTCGGCGCGGTCGGCCGGGCGCTCGCCGGGGACGGCGCCGCGCTCGAGCATCTGTGCGAGGTCGACGTTGGTCGCGAAGCTCTCGGTGCGGGCGCGGCTCGGGCGCTTGCCGCGCGGGACCGCGTCGTCGCGCGGGATCACGGCGGTCGCCGGGCCCGGGCGGAGCTCATCGGGTGCGACGCTCGCGGCCCGGGCGTGCGGCCGGGTGATCGGCGACGGCTCGGCGTCGGCGAATTCGTCGTGGTGCGTCGGCAGCCGCCGGGTCTCCGGCGGGCAGTAGCGCGCGACCAGCGCCGCGACGTCGCGCGGCCCGGGCGGATCGTCGAGGCTGTAGAGGTAGCGCTGCAGCGCGGCCAGCATGTCGCCGGCGGTGGACCACCGCGCGGTCATGTCGCGCTCGAGCGCGCGCATCACCACGTCGTCGAGCCGGGCCGGGACGTCGGGGTTCTCGGCCGACGGGCGGGCGATGTCGCCGTCGAGCACGGCGTGCAGCGTGGCGTCGGGATCGCTGCGCGCGAACAGGCGATGCCCGACGAGCATCTCCCAGAGCAGGACGCCGGTGGAGAACAGATCGGTCTGGCCGGTCAGCGACTCCTTGCGGACCTGCTCGGGCGACATGTACGGGAACGAGCCGGTCGGCGCCGACTGGCTGCCGTCGTCGCTGTCGGCGCCGAGCGTGACCGCGATCCCGAAGTCGACGAGGTTGACCTCGCCGTCGCGCGACAGCATGACGTTGCGCGGCGACAGGTCGCGGTGGATCACGCCGTCGCCCTTGCGGTGCGCGTAGTCGAGGCCCTCGAGGATGCGCGCGGTGATCCACGCCGCGACCGCGGGCGCCATGCGGGCGCCGCGGCGGCGC
>VBLP01000219.1 GCA_005887925.1 Deltaproteobacteria bacterium
CGTACGGGATCTCCGGATCGATCTACGCGATGCTGTCGCACGGCCTGACCACGGGCGGGCTGTTCCTCGGGATCGGCGTGCTCTACGAGCGCCGCCACACCCGGCGGCTCGCCGAGTACGGCGGGCTGTGGAAGCAGATGCCGGTGTTCGCCGGGCTGTTCCTCGTGGTGGTGATGGGCTCGGCGGGCCTGCCGGCGCTGTCGGGGTTCGTCGGCGAGTTCCTGACCATCCTGGGAACCTTCATCGCCGGCGACAGCTTCCCGCAGGGCTACAGCTTGCCCGCGCCGCGGGCGCTCGGCGCGCTTGCCGCGACCGGCGTCGTGCTCGGCGCGATCTACCTGCTCTGGATGTTCCAGAAGGTGTTCTTCGGCAAGCTCGACAAGGCGAAGAACGGCCGGCTGCCGGACCTCGAGCCCCGCGAGCTCGCCACGTTCATTCTGCTGGTGATCGCGATCTTCCTGCTCAGGCTGTTCCCGCGGCCGCTGCTCGCCGTGATGGAGCCGTCGGTCAACAAGTTCATGCGTGACTTCGGCAAGCGAGTGGCCGAGTGCGATGGGCCGCCGCACACCTTCGGCGTCACCAGCGACTGCGAGAGGCTGACCCAGCCGAAGGCCACCGCGGGCAGCACGGGCACCGCGACGCCGCCGACGGGGATCACCCCGACGGCCCCGCCGCGGGGCGCTGGAGCCGCGGCGGCACCGGCTCCCGGCGGCGGGCCGGCTCCCGGCAATGTCGCGCCAGCACCAGGCGGCACGGCACCGGCTCCGGGCGGCGCGGCACCGGCTCCAGGCATGCCGGCACCAGCGCCGGGAAGCGCCGGGAGGACGCCATGAGCTTCGAACTCGCGGACCTGGGCTACCTCGTCCCGTACCTCGTCCTCGCCGTCAGCGGCATGCTGCTCGTCCTCGCCGAGGCGTTCTATCGCAGCAAGGACCGCTCGGCGCTGATGTCGCTCACCGTCGCCGGCTGCGTGGTGTCGGCGATCGCCTCGGTCGTGCTGTATCGCCAGATCGGCGACTCCGGCCCGCCCCGGCTGCTGCTGTCCGACATGCTGGTCGCCGACCGCACCGGCTACGTGCTGTCGGCGCTGTTCGCGGTGACCACGGCGCTGGCGGCGCTCGGCTCGCCCGCGCACCAGCGCGAGCACGAGTGGCAGATCGGCGAGTACTACGGCGTGATGCTGCTGTCGGCCTCGGGCATGGTGATGCTCGCCCACGCCGCCAACCTCGTGACCGTGTTCCTCGGCATCGAGACCATGTCGCTCGGCGTGTACGTGATGTGCGGCATGCGGCGGCGGTCGCGGCGCGGCAACGAGGCCGCGATGAAGTACTTCCTGATCGGCGCGTTCGCGACCGGGTTCCTGATGTACGGCATCGCGCTGATCTACGGCGCGGCCGGGACCACGAAGATCATCTGGGTCGAGCCCGGAACCGACAAGATCCATGTGCTCGCGACGGCGCTGTCGAGCAGCAAGAATGCGAGCCTGGTGTGGGCCGGCGGCCTGCTGCTGATCGTTGCGTTCGGCTTCAAGGTCGCCGCGGTGCCGTTCCACATGTGGGCACCCGATGCCTACGAGGGCGCGCCGACGCCGGTGACCGGCTTCATGGCGGCCGCGGTCAAGGCCGCCGCGATCGCCGCGATGATCCGGGTGTTCGGCACCGCGCTCGGCGGCGACGTGGTGCCGGTCGGCCCGCGCGGCTGGGCCAGCCCGATGGCGATCGTCGCCGCGCTCACGATCACGATCGGCAACGTCAGCGCGGTGCGCCAGGACAACATCAAGCGCATGCTGGCGTACTCGTCGATCTCGCACGCCGGCGTGCTGCTGGTCGGGATCTGCGCGCTCGGTCTGGGCTCCAGGACCGCGACCACGAGCCTCGTCTACTACCTGATCGCGTACAGCTTCACGACGATGGGCGCGTTCGCGATCGTGGCGTACGTCGGCGCGCGCGGCCGCGAGCGGCTCCTGGTCGACGACTGGGCCGGCCTCGGCGCCCAGCACCCCGCGGTCGCGCTCGCGATGACGGTGCTGCTGCTGTCGTTCGGCGGCGTCCCGCCGACCGGGGGATTCTTCGGCAAGTTCTACATCTTCAAGGCCGCGATGGAGGTCCACGACGGCCAGCTCCTGTGGCTGGTCGTGTTCGGCGTCATCAACTCGGCGATCAGCATCTACTACTACCTGCGGATCGTGACCGCGATGTACTTCCGCGACGCCAACCAGCCGTTCGCGCCGACGCGCTCGGCGGGCCTCTTGTTCGTGATCGTGCTGTGCCCGCTCCTGGTCCTGGAGCTCGGTATCATGCCGGGCTGGTGGCTGCGGTTGATCGGGTAGCCACGTGACCGGACTGCGCGAGCTGGCATCGGCAGCGGGGATCGATCCGGGCTATCAGAGCTGGCGCGGCGAGCCGGTGACCGCGAGCGACGAGGCGCTGACCGCGGTGCTGCGGGCGCTCGCTCCGGATCTCGGGGTCGTGTTCGAGTCGGCCGACGATGCACCGGGGGCGCTCGCGGCGCTCGCGCGGGCGCGCTGGGCCGAGGTCGTTCCGCCGGTGGTGACCGGCTGGGACGGCGAGCTGGTCGTGCCGTTCTCGGTGCGGGCCGACGTCGACGACGCCTGGGAGGTCGAAGTCGCGACCGAGGCCGGCGAGACGGTCCGCGCGCGCGGCCGGCTGTTCGAGCTGCCCGGCGACGATCATGCCTGGCCGGGCGGCGTGGTGCACTGCGTGCGCCGCGCGCGGATCGCCGTCGGCGAGCTCGGCTACCACGCGGTGCGCTGGCGGACCGCCGGGGCGACCGGCGAAGCACTGGGGATCGCGGCGCCCGAGCGGGCGTGGGGCGGGCCGGGCACCGGGCCCAGGCGGTGGGGCGTGTTCGCGCCGGTCTACGGGCTGGCGAGTCCGGCGAGCGGACAGGCCGGCGACCTCGGCTCGCTGCGCCGGCTGTTCGCGCAGGTCGCGGCGCGCGGCGGCCGCTACGTCGCGACGTTGCCGCTGCTCGCCGCCTCGCTCGACGAGCCCTGCGAGTTCTCGCCGTACGCCCCGACCAGCCGGATGTTCTGGAACGAGCTCTACCTCGACCTCGCGGCGGTCGCCGGCGAGCTCGGCGTCGCGCCGCCGATCGCGCCGCCGATCATCGCGGATACGCGGATCGACTACCGCGCCCAGTACCGCTGGCGGCGCCACGCGCTCGATCCGATGGCGGTGGGGCTGCTCGCCGCGCGCGGTCGCGAGATCGATGCCTGGGCCGCCGAGACCGGCGCCTACGACTACGCCGCGTTCCGCGCGATCGGCGAGACCACGCGCCGGGGCTGGATGGACTGGCCCGCGATGTGGCGCGACGGCGCGCCGGTGATCGCGAGCCGGGCCGACGCGATCGCGCTCGGTATCGACGCTGCGCGCGTCACCACCCACGCGGTCGCGCAGTGGGCGATGCACCATCAGCTCGCTGCGCTCGCCGCGGGCCCGGTCCAGCTCTACCTCGATCTCCCCGTCGGCGTCAGCTGCGACGCCTACGAGGTATGGCGGCATCGCGGGCTGTTCCTGACCGGGATGTCGGCGGGTGCGCCGCCCGACGCGCTGTTTCTCGGCGGCCAGGACTGGGGCCTGCCGCCGGTATCGCCGATCGCGCAGCGCCGCGACCGCTACCGCTACCTGATCCGCTGCCTGCGCCACCACATGCGGGTATCCGGCATGCTGCGGATCGACCACGTCATGGGGCTGTTCCGGCTGTACTGCGTGCCGGGCGGGTTCCCGGCGACGCAAGGGGTGTACCTGCGCTACCCGCACGACGAGCTGCTCGCCGTGCTGGCGCTCGAGTCGAATCGCGCGCGTTGCGCGCTGGTCGGCGAGGACCTCGGCACGGTGCCCGAGCAGGTCCGGCCGGCGATGGCGCGCCACGGTCTGTTCCGGATCCACGTCGGCCAGTGGCACATGCCGGGCGAGCCGGGCGAGGCGCCGATCCCGTCGCCGCCCGAGTCGGTGGCGAGCCTCAACACGCACGACATGGCGACCTTCGCCGGCTGGTGGAACGGCGCCGACATCGACGACCGCCGCGACCTCGACCTGATCACCGCGGAGCAGGACGTCGAGGAGCGCCAGCTGCGCGATCTCGCGCGCGCGGCCTTGCTCGCGTACGTCGAGCGGTTCTTCGCGCGCTCCGGGGGCCCGCCCGCCGGTAGCGCCGCCGGTACGCTCGCCGCCGATGCCTTGACCGACGTCGAGCGCGCGATGGTGGGCGCCACCGCCGACCTCGCCGCCGGTCCGGCCGAGGTCGTGCTGGTCTCGCTCGACGATCTCGCGCTCGAGCCGGTGCCGCACAACGTCCCGGGCACCACGGTGCAGCGGCCCAACTGGCAGCGCCGGGTCGCCGGCTGGTCCGACGCGCTGGACGAGCAGCACGCCCCGCCCGCGGCGACCGCTGCGATCGCGGCCGTCGCGCGCCGGTAGGAGTGCCGAGCATGGCGCGCGGAGAACGCGGGCACGCTCGGCTCGCCGTGGGCTGCTACGCGGATGGGCGTCGGGGCCGCGCCCGCCGAATCACCACCGACCCATGCGCGGACGGCGCCCCCGACCCCATCCGCTCGCGGCCGCCCACGGCGCCTCGCGTTGACATCCCGCGATCGCGCCACGAATGATCCGGGCTTCGCTCGGCCCGGACTGGCGCGACGGCAAGTTCTTCGCCACCGCGGGGCGTCTCTGGTATCAGCGGGGGATGATCCGGATCGCCGCGCTTGCCGCGCTCGCGGGGCTCACCGCGCTCGCCGCGCTCGCCGGCCGCGCGAATGCCGACGACGCCGGGCAGGGCGCGTTGCGGATCGAGGTCGCGGTCGGCCAGACGGTCGAGCGCGACGTCGGCTTCGCGATCGGTCTGCTATGCGACGACCTGACGATCGTCCGCGCCGAGCTGCGCGCGAGCACGCCGGAGTCGAACGCGTTCAGCGTGACCGGCGTCAAGGAAGGCACGACGATGTGCCGGGTCGGCACGGCGCCCAGCCGCCCGAGCCACGTGTTCGAGATCCACGTTGTCGCGGCGCGCCGGCGGCGCTGACCGTGCCGCGGATGGCGGCGGCGCGCACACGACGCCCGCGCCGGAGCCGCGACCCGTGATAACGTGCGCGATGGCATTGGCACGCGGTGACCGAGCGGTGACAGGTGGTGGTGGGAGCTCGCATGCCTCGCCAAT
>VBLP01000053.1:0-6658 GCA_005887925.1 Deltaproteobacteria bacterium
GCTCGTCTTCGTCTCGTAGAGCTCGCGCAGCTCGAGCCGTCCGGCATTGCCGGCTTGCAGCTGCTTCCACAGCGACGCCAGGCGTCCGGTGCCCGCGGCGCCCGGGCGGCGCACCCACGCTCGATCGCGCCACGTGGCGCAGACGGCGCGAACGGCCACCGCGATGGCCCATAGCAGCAGCACGCCGTGCACCACGGCGAAGGCCAGGTTCTCCTGCAGATACGACCTCACGAACTGGGCGACCGCTGACATCGACGACTCCTTTCGACGCTGACTCCCGGACCACTCGTCCCGCCGCGCTCAGGGACGCTTCACATCGATGACGAGGCGCAGCACCACGTGGGGCTCGGCGTCGCCCGCCGGCATGGCGGCGAGCTGACGCACGAGCTGCGACAATCCGTTCACCCGATCCGGCTGCTCGAACCACGCCTGCGGATCCGCCGAGAACCCGCGGGTCGACAGGTCGCGCTCGACGGCCGCGGCGGTCGAATGGTACTGCTGCACGAAGCGGACCTCGGTGGCGCCGTGCCGCGACCGCGGCCGACATCCGCACGCGGTGATCACCTCGTGGACCTCGATGCCGTCGCCACCGGTGCAACTGGTGGCGGCCTCCGCGGGCCGCTCGGGCTTCACCCGCTTGAGGTACTCCGGCCACAGGCTCGCGCAGTCGTGGCGCGCCGCGTGGAGCTGCGGCATGACCGCCGGATCGAGCGATTGTCCCCGCGGCAGCTCGAGCCAGTCTCCGAGGCCGCGACCATCGCGAACGGGCTGCGCGCCGTCGATCTCGGGTGGATCCATGCGCGCGAGCGACTGTCCCGGCGGCGCGTCGCCGGCGCGCAGGCGAACGCATACGCGCACGGCCATGTCGGGCTTGCCTTCGGGGCAATGGACATGGATCGCACGGGTCTGCGCGTCGCCGTCCTCGACGTGGACGTCCACCGGGTAGGTGGCGTGTGCACCGACGAGGGACGCCGTGACCCGATCGATCTCGTGGCGGTCGCGCGGGGAGCGATGCAAGCGCACCGCCGTCGCACTGCTCCGCGATCGCAGGTAGCTCTGCACGAATGATGAGGCAGTGTCCGCGAACGGCGGCCTGGCGAGCACGATCCCGACGACAGCGCGGTCCTGCGGCTGCGACTCCGGGATCATGTACGAGCATTCCCGGCGATCGCATTCGAGCTTCCTGCCCAGTCGACTCTTGATCTCGGGAACCTTGTCTGCATCCCGGCAGTTGAGGAAGAACCGCCCGGCGAACGGAAGCTTGTCGAGGACGATCCAGGCCGCCATGCCGGCCTTCACGTACGTCGCGAACCAGCCCTCGAGATCCGAGATCACCTGGGTGCCGGCGGGCGTGCAGATGCCGAGCTGTCCGTGCGCGGACGTCGGCTGCCCGTCGGTGAACGCCACGAGCACATCCGCGTCGCGGAGCTCGGGCGAATCGAGCACGACCCGGAGGTCCGCGGCGGCCTTGGTGTACCTGGCCCGGTCGAGCAAGCGCTCCTCGGGGACCCGCTCGGCGGCCTCGTCGAGTGAATAGTACGTGGCCGATCCCTGCGTCACGTCACGGATGGCTTGATCGGCGTTCGTGATCAGCGCGGCCATCGATCCGGTCGCCGCGAAGCCACGCATGCTGGCGGACTGATCGACGGCCAGCGCCACGACGGCCGCTCGACGGGGCTCGGGAGGCTTGTCAGGCGCGGGCGCCTTGCCAGATCGCGGCGGCACCGGCCGGGGATCGTCCTGCGACGGGCGAGCCTGCGGGGCGTTGCATGCCACGAGGGCGAGCGCCGCGGCCAGCCCGATGATCGATCGGCCACGCATCACTCGATCCTCCCAGGCTGGATCACGGTGAAGACCTGGTTGAGCTTCTCGCTGCCCGCCTTGAGCCGCTCGAGCGACGCGCGCGCCGTGGCGCGCTCGGTGAATCGTACCTTCGCCGCGCGGCTCACCTTGGCCGAGTCGCCCTGCAGCGGCCGCTCGAACAGCGAGTCGTCGTAGAGCGTGTTGGCCTTGCCGAGGAACGGCAGGACGTACACCGGTGCGGGTGCGTCGTCGCCGGACCGCGCCGGCACCGCGAGTGCATAGGTCCCGAGGATGCTCTCGATCAGCTCGTACTTCTCGCACTGGAGCAGGGTCTCGATCACCGACAGCGACGGCCTGCCATGGTCCCAGTTGAATCCGTTCCAGATCTGCAACAGACGGTCCTCCAGCGACTGCGAGCCGGGCGACGCGCTGTCATCGGGCGCCGCGCCGTAGCCGGCCGACGCGCCATAGCCAGCCGACGCGCTGTAGCCAGCCGACGCGCTGTAGCCGGGAGCTTCGCGGTGGCCGGGCCCTGCGCTGTAGCCAGGAGCTGCGTCGAGCGCTGCGCCGTAGCCGGCCGTGGCCCTGTGGCCGAGAGCTTCGCGGTGGCCGGGCCCTGCGCTGTAGCCAGGAGCTGCGTCGAGCGCTGCGCCGTAGCCGGCCGTGGCCCTGTGGCCGAGAGCTTCGCGGTGGCCGGGCCCTGCGCTGTAGCCAGGAGCTGCGCTGTAACCCGGAGCTGCGCTGTAACCCGGAGCTGCGCTGTAACCCGGAGCTGCGCTGTAACCCGGAGCTGCGCCGTAGTCGGCCGCCGCGCTGGACCCGGGAACTGCGCCGTAACCGGGAGCTGCATCGTAACCGGGACCTGCGTCGTAACCGGGACCTGCGTCGTAACCGGGACCTGCGCCGTGACCGGGAGCGGCGCCGTAACCGGGAGCGGCGCCATAACCGGGAGCGGCGTCGTAGCCGGGAGTTGCGCCGTAGCGGGGCGCCGCGCTGTAGCCGGGAGCTCCGCTGTAGCCGGCCGCCGCGCTGGAGCCGGGAGCTCCGCTGTAGCCGGGCGCCGCGCTGTAGCTGGCCGCCGCGCTGTAGCCGGACGACGCGCTATCGTCGGCAGCCGCCCTGCCGTCGGGATCTGGCTGCCGGAATGCCACCCCGGTCACGGAGCTCGCGCGCGCGTCGGCGGCCGGCGGTGCGAGCTGCGCGAGTCGCGTCTCCAGGTCGGCGAGTCGCCCGTGGAGCTGAGCGAGCTCTCTGTCGCGCAACTCCTCGAGCTCACCGATGTGCTGCTCGAGCTCGGTGACCCGCTGCTCGGGGCTCAGCCGCTCCCCCGGTGGAGCGTCCGGCCCGGATTCGAGCTGGCGGGGCCCAGTGTTGCTGGGGCGCCGGTTGCGATCGTGGACGTCCGGGTGGCGGACAGCTGGACTTCGGTCGCGATCGTGGACGTCCGGGCTGCGGACATCGGGGGCGCGGTCGATCGTGCGCAGTCCCGTCCGACGGCTTCCGTTGTCGTGTCCATCGAGGCTCGCAGCGTGCTGCCGGGAGTCGCCCGTGCCGGCGCGCTCTGTGTCGCCCGTATCCACCAGGTGGGTAGGCACCGTGGCCTGGCGAGGCGCGGCCGGAGCTCTCGGCTTGGCGCGATCGTGGTCTGCGCCGGGTATCGTCCGCGATCCCGGCCGGCCCGGATCCGCGGCGCGATCTGGCTGCGATGATCCGTTGCGGACCTGGCGCGGGATCTCGAGCCCCTGCCCGCGACGTCGCCGGCTCCGTCGACCCGCGATCTGTCCGACGACCAGCAGCAATCCGAGCGCCACGGCGATCACCGCCGCGATCATCCCCAGGTCCCAGGCGCGCTCCCCATGGCGCGGCTCGCTCGACGGGATGGCCTGCTCGGCGCGCAGCGCCGTCTTGTCGTGCGCGGCCTTCGAGGGCCCCTCGTATGCCATGTTCGCCGCGCTCATGTCTTGAACCATTGGTCGGTTGCCAGGTGGTCGAACACGACGCCGAGCGCCGTGCGCTTGCGGCGGCGATACACCGCGTCCCACGAATCGCGCAGCGAGCGCAGGATGCCGTTGCCGGAGATCGCGTCGCCCGCGATGTGCTTCCTGAGCGGCGCCTTGCCCTCGAGCTCGTCGTCGAATGCCGGCTCGGCGTCGACGCCGCCGGGCGCCTCCATCGGCAGCTCGCTGTCGGGTCCGACGATGGTGTCCCAGCCGCAGCGATCATCGCGGAGCCCGTTGGGCGCGCGGATGCCCGTACCATTGACTTGATTTGCCGGCTGGAGGCGCAGAAGGCCGATCGAGACCGCGAGCTTCTCGAGGCGATCGTCGAGCACGCGGGTGTTGACGCCCTCGAGCACCACGCGGCCCTTGCTGAGCGCCACGACCCGGTCCCGGAACCGCTTCTCGTAATTTTGCGAGAACTGCTGCCGGTTGAACTCGCCACCGCCGCGACCGGCCGCCTGCCAGCGCCAGCCCGAGCCGAGCAGCACCACGCCGAGCTTGATCAGATCCTGGGCGCCGATCTGCCGGCCCACACCGGCGACGAACCGCGCCGCGTACTCGAGCGCCAGCAGGAACAGCCGATCGACCTCCTCGACGAGGCTCTGGCGCTTGTCCTCGTCGATCCGGAGCTCGTTGCCGGCGATCTTCCAGCGCAGCTCCCGCTCGTCGGTGGCCGCCCGCGCGGCGTAGCTGGTGGTGACGAGGTTGCCGCCGAGCTTGACGCTGTCGCGCGCCAGGACCTCGGCGCCCTGCTGATCGCCGGTGAACAGCGCGAGATCGAGCGTGCCGCCGCCGAGGTCGAGCGAGAGGATCCAGCCGGAGCCCGCCGCCCGGGCCTCGTGCATGCCGGCCGCCGATTCCGACACCTCGGGGAGGAGCTGGGCGGCACCGGGCGTGAGCACTTCCCCGTTCAGCCAGGCGATCGCCTGCTGCATCGATGTGCGAAGCAGCGCGGGATCATCGTACGCGAGCGGGTAGGTGAAGCCGACCCGCAGCTGGTCGGCGCCGCGCTTTCCGGCCTCGGCCGCGGCGAGCAGCATGATGCCGCGCAGGAACGCGTGTCGCCCGGCGCGCTCCTCCTCGGTGTCGCCCCATTTCAGGTTCTGCGCCGGGCGATGCGGGAACTCGCTGAGGAACAGCGAGTCGCGCGGGCCCTTGATCGGGATGCCGTAGTCGACGAACGGCCAGGCGTCGGGCTTGAGGAACGTGTGCTGCTCGTCGGGGCCCGGCTTGGGCGCGACCAGGATCGAGGGCACCACGAGCTTGGCGCACGGACCGCCTGCCGGCGCCGCCGGCGGCGGCTGGAGCAGCGTCGGGATCAGCACGTTCTGTCGCGCCGCCTCGACCCGCGCGGCGTTCTTGACCAGCGCGAACGACAGCGGCTTGAAGTCGGGCGGCACCGGCGCGCCCGGCGGCATGAAGCCGACCTTGACGCTCGCGGCCGTGCGGAACGTGCCGAAGTCGATCGCGATGTCGGCGACCGTCGCCGGCGCCGGGTCCTCGCGGCCGAGCACGGCAAAGCTGCCGCCTTGCTCGATCTTGCCAGGCACCCCGAGCCACATCAGGCGGGGCCGGCCGACGACCGAGAGGAAGCGCGATGTGCCGACGACGCGATCGACCCGCTGCGTGATCTCCTCGAAGAAACCGTGCTCCGAGCAGCGGTAGATCCGCACGTCGAGCTTGGTCGCGGCCTCGCGATCGGACTCGATGTTGATCCAGAATCGCCGCCATCCGGCCGTCTGCACGTGCGGCCACGCCTCGATCTGGAGCTGGCTCTGGCGGATCGCCGACTGCATCGGGCGCAACGCGCGCACCTCGACGCCGCCGACCAGCCGGAAGCTGAACACGTACGTGCTGCCGTCGGACATCACCGCCGGCTTCATGTCGGCATCGCACACCACCAGATCGAGGAACTCGCGCCGTACGACCAGCGCCGGCGCCACGGCCGCTCCGCCGTCCTGCTCGAGCAGCATGAGCTCGGGGAGCAGCACGACCTCCGGCTTCATGATCAGCACGCCGTCGCGCGGGAAATCGACGATCCACACGCGCCGACCGCGCCGGATCCGGACGCGCGTCGGGCCCTCTCCGACGATGTCTTCCCCGTCCCTGCAGTAGATGTCGTCCTTGAGCCAGACGATCCACTTGCGCCGCCGCGGATGGAAGTACACGCCGCGGACTCCCCTGAGCGACGGCGCGAAGGCGTCGGCGGTGCATGCTGCGGCGAGCAGCGGCGGCATCGGAAGGTTCACGTACTCCTCGTTGGCGTCCGACTCCCACTCGAACGGCCGGTCCCAGAACACGTCGGGCAGGTACGGGCTCGGCGGTTTCAAGGCCGGATGTCCGTTCAGTCCCCAGGCGCTCGAGACCTCGGTGGGCACGGCCAGCTTGGTGATGCCCTTCAGCACCCATTCGATGTCGACATGCGCGGTCTTGGCCAGACCGGCCACGTCGAGGTCGAGGAACCCGCCGGCAATGGTCGACGGCCCATCGATCTGCCGCCCGCTGTCGCGCACCACCCTGCGCTGCACGCGGACGCTCGCCTCGTTGACCTGGAAGGCCGGGTGCTCGAACCACGGCTCGCGATGGTTTCCGAGCCGCTGGAGGATGTCACCCAGGCGCGCCGCGCGGTTGCCCTCCAGCGCGTACAGATACAGCGACTCGACCGTCTTCGCCTTGCCTTCGATGCTGAGCCGGACCGGCCCGAGGGTCCGGATCCCGCGATAGTCGGGGCGCGGCACCGGCGCGCCGTTCGGGGCGACGATGCGGCCGACCTCCTCGTACCAGCGCTGGCCGCGCAGCGCACCCGCGTCGCGCTGCATGGCGACGTCGTCGCGCCACAGCGCGAGAACGCCGCG
>VBLP01000053.1:6909-11195 GCA_005887925.1 Deltaproteobacteria bacterium
CGAGCGCCACGCCGCACCACAGCGCCTGTGACGCCTGCCGCGCGGACGGGGCGCCATCCTCGAGCAGCCGGGCAAACGCCAGCGCGCGCGCGAGCGGCGTGGCATACGACTGGTCGCGCACCCGGGGGACGGCCGGCGAATCGCCGAGCTCCTCGACCATGCCGATCGGCACCCGCCCGCCGGCTGCGCGCTTGTAGGGATACAGGTACACGGGCTCCTGCGCCTTGGCGGTCGGCGCGGCCACGGTTTGCCACTGCGCGCGGGCGACGCTGCGACACAGCTCCTGCTCGGCTCCGCTCGTTCCGGCCTCGAGCGCGGTCTTCCAGTCGATGCGCCGCGCGTTGGTCCCCGGCTTGGGTTCGAGCGACGATCGCATGCTGTCGAGCCAGGCGGTGAAGTCTCCGAGGCCCTTGCGCGCGACATCGACGGCGCCGCCGCCCCGGGTGAGCTCGCGCCACATCTTGAGGATCTCCGAGGTCCGCGCGCGGTCGGTGCCGCGCTGCTTGCCGAACGCGTCGTAGAGCGGCGGGGTCAGCTTGCGGCGAACGAACAGCGACCAGCCATCGACCGCGGCGGGCAGCGGGTAGCGGTCCTTCCAGCGCTCGAGCTCGGCGCTGGCCAGCGCCGCGGCCTCGCGCGCATCGCTCAGCCGGAGGTAGTCGGGCTGCTTGCCCACCCCGGTCGCCCGGAGCGGGAAGTAGATGTCGTCCTCGGTGAGCGACAGCGTGCCCTTGCGCACCGTGAACGCGTGGCGCGGCTTGGCGAGGGCGCCGTAGTCGGTGCGGTCGGTGGTCCGTGGCTGCGCGCATCGCTCCCAGTACGCATCGCCGCCATCGCTGATCAGCGTACAGGCGAGCAGGAAGCCGAGGAACGGGTGCGGCAGCGCGCTCTGGCCCGCGTCGAGCGCGTCGCTGTGCGGCTGCCCGTCGGGCGGCCCGACGAACGTGATGAGGTCGAATGGCGATTCCGCGTCATCGAGCAGGAAGCCGGTGCCGATGCGCGAGTTGATATCGAGGTCGTCGTTGCTCGGCCCGGCGTCGCTGGCGACGAGGTTCAGGTAGCGCGTGAAGACGATGCCGATGACCTGGTTCGCCTTCTCGGCGCGGAACCGCCGCGCCACCTCGCGGATGATGCCGGCGCCGGTGCCGCCGGAGACCGAGCCGACCACGACCACGCGGCGGGCGCCGTCCTGCTGCGGCAGCTGCGCGAACGCCCCCTCGACCTCGCGCGGCCGTCGCGCGAGCTGCGCGTGGTAGACGACCGACGCCAGCTTCGGCATGGCGTAGAACCCGCGGGCGATCGAGGTCCGCGCCTCGACCTCGCTGAAGCACAGCGGGAACAGCGTTGACTCGCCGAGGTTTGCGATGCAGTTGCCGATCGCCGTATCGGCGCCGCCGTCCTGGGCGGAGAACGGCAGCTGCTCGATGAAGGTCATGTTCGGCTCGCCGAACTGGAGCAGGGCGCGCATCTGGGTGGTGACGCGGTTGGGCGCGCCGCCGGACCCTTCTGCATCGATCACCACGACATGGCTCGGCATCGCGCAGGCGCCGAGGAGGTTGAGATAGCCCAGGGCCAAGCCGAAGCGCTGCCCGGTGCCACCGACGAGAACCAGCGTGTACGACATCAGTTGCTCCTCAGCACGCGGTGGTGCGACATGAACCAGCACAGCAGCACGAGCGCGGCGGACGCCACGAACGTGGCGCTCACCGGCATCGATGACAGATCGATCAGGAACGACCGGCCCTGGAGCTTGTCCTGCCACCGCAGCATCTGGTCGGCCAGTGCCTTGTCACTCGCAGGGGCGAGCTCGTTGCGGATGACATTGGTCATCTCCTCGGACGGGAGCTTCTCCACGCCCGGTTCGATCGGTCGCGACAGACCGACCATGGTCGCGAACGCGACGCAGGCGGGCAGCAGCGCGAATGCCAGGATCTGCCAGCGCGGCCGCCGGATGATCGGGACGAGGTAGACAACGGCCAGGAGCACGAGGAGGAAGCCGACTCCGGCGGCGATCGCCCATCTCTGGTTGTCGGAGACGAGCTTGCTCAGGCCCTCGGCGGTGATGATCTCGTCGGGCCGCTGCCAGTCGTCGGCGGCGGGTTCTGCCCTCGCGAGACCGCACAGGGCGATGGGTGATACCGCGAAACACAGGGCTGCAATCCGAAGGCAAGCGCGTCTTGATGTCATGTCCGACTCCGTGGGCATCCCGCGTGGCTGTCGTACTGTGTCGGCGAAACTCGTAGGACGAGCCGGAGCTCGTGGATCCATCCACGAGTTCACATCCCGTCGATCGCTGAGGCGACATGGCCGCCGGTTCACGACAGCATTTCGCGTAGACCCGCCAGAAATGACGCTCCGGGGCGCTGGCCCCGCGGTGCACATCCATGGAACGGCAGCTTGTCCAGGAACATGGAGCGCCTGGTCATTCGGTGAGCACCGGCCCTGTTCTTGCTCGATCCAAGTCACGGACTTGAAAGAGAGCAAACCGGTGTCTGACACGAACCGCACGTTGGTCCTTCGCATCGCCGACACCGCGGCCCTTGTCGCGACCTGCGCCGCCACCGGCGGCCTGGCGCTGAAGCTCGGCGTCACGCCGCTGGGCATCGGCATGCTCGCCCTCGGCGCGGCGTTCCTCGCCGATGACCTCTGGCGGGCCATTCGCCCGTTGCGGGTCCGCGTGGCGGGAGGGCGGTCCGACGCAGTGGCCTGGCGCCGGCCCGCGGTGACATCCGGGCCGATCGCGCTCCCACCGAACGGTCGTTAGCTCGCCGGTCCGTTAGCACGACCTCGCGTGATCGCGACGAGCGGCCGGTCCGCGGCGATGGCGTGGATCAGAAGATGGTGCCGACGCCTGCGGTGACGACCGGGCCGACCTCGGTGGGGCCGGTGTGGAAGCGCAGGGCCGAGACGCCGCCGGTGCCGGTGAACACGAGGCGGTTCCACGCGTAGCTGGCGACGAGGCCGCTCCGCCACTCCCAGGCCGCCTCGCCGTTGGGATCGTGGTTGTGCTCGAGGTCGACCTGGAGCCGCGAGTCGAGGCCGACGTGGACCGCGGCGGAGATCGGATGCAGTGCGGCCAGCCGGAGCTCGCCGGATTGCTCTCCGTCCTCCAGCCCTTGCTCGTAGGCGACATTGGCCAGGACGTAGCTGGCGCCGAGGTTTCGCCCCAGGGCGATCCTGGCGACGGCGGCCGGCACCAGGTTGAACCCCGCGTTCGTGTAGCCGGCGGCGACGGCGACGTCGACGCCGTGCGTCGCCTGCCGGGCGGCGTCGAGGCGAAGCTCGAGGTGCGGCGAGGTGGTCGTGCCGGGCCCGTCGTAGGCGGCGCCCGCGACGAGGGAGACCGGCCCGAGCAGATGAGCCTCGGCGGTCGCGTCGTAGATCGCGCCGCCGCGCGCGCGGTCGAGACCGCCGGTGATCGCGACCAGGCCGCTGCGTCCGTCGCTGCGCGGCGACAGCGCCGAGGGCAGGAACGCGCCGGCTCCGGCGCTGGGCGAGGCCGAGCGCGGCGGCGCGTCGTCGTCGACGTCGTCCGCACGAGCCACGCCGGGGAGGACGGCGAGGGCGCCGGCGGTGACGGCCGCGATCCACAAGCAGGGAGAGTTTCGCTGTCGAGATGGCGTCATGGTCGACCTCGGCGATGGCCGCTGCGCCCGCCTCGCAGGCGCGTGGACCTCGCGCTTCAGTGTGCCTGAGATCCGGACAGCGTCCTCACGAACGCGATGACATTGTTGAGGTCCTCCGCCGCCAGGGTGGGCTGGGCGGGCATCAGCGGCGACTTGCCGACCGCGATCCCGCCGCGGCTGACCAGCTCGAACAGGTAGCGGTCATCGAGCCCCGCCATGTACCCGGGGTCGGTGAGGTTCCTCGGCTTCGGATCGAGGGCCACGCTGGCCGGTCCGTCGCCATGGCCCTCGGGTCCGTGGCACGGCACGCAGATCTGCAGGAAGATCTGCTTGCCGGCGGCGACGGGATCGCCGGTGTGCTGGGCCGCCGCGAACATCTCCGGCGGCACGGGAGGCGGAACCGCCCAGTTGATCTTGGCGGCGTCGCCGGCATAGACCGAGCGGACGTAGAGCAGGACCTTCCAGATCTCGTCGTCGGTCATGTTCTTGCCGATGACGTTGGGCATGGTCTGCTGCGGGATCTCGCCACGGATCAGCTTGAACAGGGTCGGATCGTCGCTGCCGAACCTCCACTCGTCGTCGATCAGCGGCTTGCCCATGCCGCCGCCGCCGCCCATGCCATGGCACGCCGAGCAGCCGTTCCTGAGGTAGAGCTTGCGC
>VBLP01000053.1:11279-24581 GCA_005887925.1 Deltaproteobacteria bacterium
GCCGGCGATCAGCGCGCGCCCTTGTCGCGTGCCTTCTCCTCGGCGGCAGGAAGGAGCGGCACGCCAAAGTCCTCCAGGATGTGTGCGATGTCGTCGTGTCGCCGGGCGAGCGCCTCTTCGAGCCTGTCCTTGAGCTCCTTGTTGCCCTTCTTGACGCCCATCGAGATATCGAATGCGAAGCGATTGCCGCTTTCGGGGCGGTCCTCGAGCAGGACGATCTCGATCGGCGCAGCCTTCTTCTTGGCGAAGTAGCCGGCGATCGGCCCCCAGGCCAGCGCGACGTCGATGTTGCCGGCCACGAGGTCCTCGATGAGCTTGCCGGGGTAGTCCTCGGCATGATAGTTGGAATCGAACATGAGCTGGTAGCCGACGACGTTGTCGGCGATGCCGCGCTGGCCGAGCGCATCGTGCGGGGGCGTGTTGACCTGCACTCCGATCTTGAGCTTCTTGAGCTGCGGATCGTCGAGATTGCGCAGCTTGAGCCCGCGATCCTTGCGGTAAGCGAGGACGTACCCGGTCCGGTAGTACGGCTTGGTCCACAGGACCGGATCGTAGCCCTTGGGAATGCCGAGCATGACGTCGCAGCGCCCGGTGTTCAGCACGCGCTTGACCAGCCCGCGCTGGTGCGGCCACCAGGTGTAGGCGACGGTCGCGCCCATGTCCTTCGCGATCACGGCAGCGATCTTGTTCTCGATGCCTTCGAGCTTCTCGTTGGAGAACGGCAGGTTGTTGGGATCGCCGCATACCCGGAGCTGCCTGGGCTCGCCGGCCGGCGCGCGGCCGGGCGAGCACAGCAGCGCCAGCACGACGGCCAGCCGACTCGCGAGGGCGTGTTTCGTCATGGCGTCACCATGAGGGCGAGCGTATCACTCGAGCTCGAAGACGTAGACCATGCCGCCCTTCGTGGTGTCCTTGTCGAGGCCGTTCTTGTAGGCGAGGCCGACGGCGCCGAGCGCCGCGTACGGATCGTTGGACGGGAGGTCCTGCGACACCGGCAGCCCGAACCAGCCGCCGACGCCGGAGTACACCGCGACGTACTGCTTCTTGTTCGGACCGAGGAAGGTCATCGGCGCGCCGATGATGCCGGAGCCGACCTTGTGCTTCCACAGTAGCTTGCCGGTCTTGGCGTGGACCGCCTTGAACCAGCCATCCATCGTTCCGTAGAACACCACGTCGCTCGCGGTGGCCAGGACGCCGCCCCAGCACGGCTGGTGCTCCTTGATGCCCCACACCTTCTTGCCGGTGGTCGCATCCCACGCGATGAGCTCGCCGAGTTCGCCGCCGGGGCCGGGCTTCATCGCGACGTTCGCGCCGACGTACGGGGCGCCCGCGGTGTACTTGACCTCGGTGGCCTCGTAGTCCATGCACATGTTGTTGGTGGGGACGTAGAACAGCCCGGTCTTGGGCGAGAACGCGGCGGGCTGCTGGTCCTTGCCGCCCATGGCGTTGGGGCAGATGTCCTTGGTCACCACGCCCTGCTTGGTGCGCTTGGACATGTCCTCGACGGGGCGGCCCGTCTTCTTGTCGATCGATTTGGCCCAGTTGACGGCGACGAACGGCTCGGCGACCAGCAGCGTGCCGTTGGTGCGATCGAGGGTGTAGCCGAACCCGTTGCGGTCGAAGTGGACGAGCGCTTGGACCTTCTTGCCGCCGATGGTGAGGTCGGCCAGGATGTTCTCGTTGACGCCGTCGTAGTCCCACGCGTCGTGCGGCGTCATCTGGTAGCCCCACTTCGCCATGCCGGTGTCGGGATCGCGCGCCCAGATCGTCATCGACCACTTGTTGTCGCCCAGCCGCTGATCGGGATTCCAGGTGCCGGGGTTGCCGGTCGAGTAATAGAACAGGTTCAGCGTCGGATCGTAGGAGTACCAGCCCCAGGTGGTGCCGCCGCCGCGCTTCCAGGCGTCGCCCTGCCAGGTGCTGGTGACCTGGCCCTTCTGGCCGTAGTGCGGATTGGCGGCATTGAAGTCCGGCGCGAGCCGGAGCTCCTCGTCCGGCCCGGTGCTGTAGGCCCGCCACACCACCTTGCCGGAGTTGATGTCGTAGGCGGTCACGTGGCCGCGGACGCCGAACTCACCGCCCGAGATGCCGGTGATGTACTTGTCCTTCACCACCAGTCCGGCGGTGGTGATGGTCTCGCCCTTGCTCGGATCGCCGTTCTTGGCCTTCCATATCTCTTTCCCGGTCTTGGCATCGAGCGCGATGACCTGGGCGTCGAGCGTGGCGAACAGGATCTTGCCGTGCGAGTAGTTGAGGCCGCGGTGCACGAGATCGCAGCACGCGACCGGGACGGCCTTGGCGTCCTGTTTCGGCGTGTACTTCCAGATGATGTGTCCGCCCTCCTTCGACAGGTCGATCGCGTAGATGTAGTTCGGATAGGAGCTGTGGGCATACATCGTCGAGCCGACGACCAGCGGCGCGCCCTCGTGGCCCTGGTTGGTGCCGGTCGACATCGACCACGACACCTTCAGGTTCTTCACGTTGTCCGCGGTGATCTTGTTGAGCGTGCTGAACCGGGTGCCGGCATAGTTCTTCCCGGGCAGGACCCACTGTGCGTCGTCGCTCTGGAGCGACAGCGGATCATCGGCCTGCGCGTACGCCGCGACAGGAAGGAAGACAGCAATGACTCCAGTGACGAAATTGTGCAGTCTCATGGGTAGCCTCCCATTGTGGAATTGACAGTATGCCGAGAATTACATGCTGGCAATCTCAGATTTCCAATGCGAAACGGGCTGTGCTGTATTACAGCTTGGCCATGCGAGTTCTCGTATTGATCACCGCTGTCGTGTGTGCGGGCTGCAGCAAGAAGCCAGACCGCGCTCCCGTCCAGGAAGAACGCGTCTACGTGTCCGATGAGGACGGCGGGAATGTCGTCGTCGTCAGCACGTCGAACGATTCGATCGTCGCGCGGGTCGCCGTGGGCAAGCGGCCGCGCGGCCTGCGGATCTCGCCCGACGGCACGCGGCTGTTCGTCGCCCTGTCGGGCTTGCCCAAGGCGGCGCCGGGCGCCGACGAGAGCAAGCTGCCGCCGGCCGACCCGGGCGCCGACGGCGTCGGCATCGTCGACCTGGCGTCGCTCAAGCTCGTGCGCAAGCTGCCGGCGGGCCGCGACCCCGAGGTGGTCGACGTGACGGCCGACGGCAAGCGGCTGTGGGTCTCCAACGAGGACGCCGCCCAGGCCTCGCTCGTCGACATCGAGGCCGGCCAGGTGCTGCGGCAGGTGCCGGTCGGCAAGAGGTCGTCTACGTCGCCAACGAGGCGGACAACTCGGTCTCGGTCCTCGACAGCGACACCGGCCAGCTGGTGACGCAGATCGCCACCGGCGGCCGGCCGCGCTCGATCGCCTTCACCCCCGACGGCGCGCGCGGCTTCATCGCCTGCGAGACCGCGCACGCGCTGACCCTGGTCGATGCGCGGGCGCACACGCGCACGGGCGAGCTCGATCTGCCCGGCGATCTGGTGCGCCCGATGGGCCTGGTGCTGTCGCCGGACGGCCGCACGCTCTATGCCTCCGGCGGCCGCGGCAAGACCGTGCACGCGATCGACCTCGCCGGCGCCGCGCTCGAGGTCAAGACCACGATCGCCGACGTCGGTGTGCGGCCGTGGGGCATCGCCATCACGCACAAGGGCGACCGGCTCTACACGGCCAACGGCGGGGCGGGAGACGTCACGGTGATCGACACCGCCACCGGCATGGTGTCGCGCCACATCGCGGTGGGCGGATCGCCGTGGGGCATCGCCATTCGTTGAGCGTTTCCCGGAGGACAAGGTGGCTGCTTCCTGGAGTGGACGGTTGGGTCAGCGATCGCGCAGGCGCTCTCGGTGCCAGGCGAGGTGGTCGGCGATGAACGTCTGGATGAACCAGTACGAGTGGTCGTAGCCGGCGTGGCGGCGCAGGGTGAGGTGGTGGCCGGCGGCGGCGGCCTCGAGCTCCGCGGGGCGCAGCTCGCGATCGAGGAACTGATCGTCGAGGCCCTGATCGACGAGGATCTCGCGGCCCGCCGGCGCGCGCCGGAGCAGCACGCTCGCGTCGTAGGCTTCCCACCGCGTGCGATCGGAGCCGAGGTAGCGGCTGAACGCCTTCTCGCCCCACGGTGCCGCCATCGGATGGCCGATCGGCGCGAACGCCGACACCGACTGGTAGCGGCCCGGATTGCGCAGCGCGATCACGAGCGCGCCATGGCCGCCCATCGAGTGGCCGAAGATGCCGCGCTGGCCGCTGGCCTGAAACCGCGCCTCGATGATCGCCGGCAGCTCGTCGACGACATAGCTGTACATCCGGTAGTGCGGCGCCCACGGCGACTCGGTCGCGTCGACGTAGAAGCCCGCGCCGACGCCGAAGTCCCAGTGCTCGCGGTCGCCCGGCAGCTCGATGCCGCGCGGGCTGGTATCGGGCGCGACGAGGATGATCCCGGCGGCGGCGGCGAACCGCTGCGCGCCGGCCTTGATCATGAAGGTCTCCTCGGTGCAGGTCAGCCCGGCGAGGTAATACAGGACGGGCAGCCGCGCCGCGCCGGCGCGGGGCGGCACGTAGACCGCGAATCGCATCTCGAGCTCCCCCATTAGAACTCGACCACCGTCCGGATCGACGCGCCGGCGTGCATCAGATCGAACGCTTCGTTGATCCGGGCGAGCGGCAGCTTGTGGGTGATCAGCGCGTCGATCTCGATCTTCTTGTCCATGTACCAGTCGACGAGCTTGGGCACGTCGGTGCGGCCGCGCGCCCCGCCGAACGCCGTGCCCTTCCACACCCGGCCGGTGACGAGCTGGAACGGCCGCGTCGCGATCTCCTGGCCCGAGCCCGCGACGCCGATGATCACGCTGACGCCCCAGCCGCGGTGGCAGCACTCGAGCGCCTGGCGCATCAGGGTGACGTTGCCGACGCACTCGAAGCTGTAATCGGCGCCGCCGCCGGTGAGCTCGACGAGGTGGGGCACGAGGTCGCCCTTGACCGTGCCCGGGTTGACGAAGTGGGTCATCCCGAAGCGGCGGCCGATCGCCTCGCGCGCGGGGTTGATGTCGACGCCGATGATCTTGTCGGCGCCGACCAGGCGCGCGCCCTGGATCACGTTGAGCCCGATGCCGCCGAGGCCGAACACGACGACGTTCGCGCCGGCCTCGACCTTGGCGGTCCACAGCACCGCGCCGACGCCGGTGGTCACGCCGCAGCCGAGGTAGCAGATCGACGAGAACGACGCGTCCTTGCGGACCTTGGCGAGCGCGATCTCGGGGAGCACGGTGTGATTGGCGAACGTCGAGCACCCCATGTAGTGGTGGAGCTTCTTGCCCTGGTACGAGAACCGGCTGCTGCCGTCGGGCATCACGCCCTTGCCCTGGGTCGCGCGGATCGCGGTGCACAGGTTGGTCTTGCGCGACAGGCACGACTTGCACGCGCGGCACTCGGGCGTGTACAGCGGGATCACGTGATCGCCGGGGGCGACCGAGGTGACGCCCGCTCCGACCTCGACCACGATCCCGGCGCCCTCGTGGCCGAAGATCACCGGAAACAGGCCCTCGGGATCGGCGCCGGATCGCGTGAACTCGTCGGTGTGGCAGACGCCTGTCGCCTTGAGCTCGACCAGCACCTCGCCGGCCCTCGGGCCTTCGAGATCGACCTCGTCGACGACCAGCGGCTTGCCCACCTCGAACGCGATCGCGGCGCGCGTCTTCACGCGCGGACTCCCTTCTGCTTGGCCGCGAAGGTGGCGAGCGCGTCCATCAGCGGCGGGTTCAGGCAGTCATAGGGCTCGAGCCCGACCTCGCGCAGCCGCGCGCGGATCGCCGACATGTCCGCCGGATCGACGCCGGCCTCGATCACCGACGACACGAACGCGGCGAACTCGGGGGGCGGCGCGCCGGGCTCGGCGAACAGCTCGGGATGGATGAACGACAGCCCCTTGAACGCGTGGGTCTTCTCGACCGGGCCGTACATGTGCGCGCCGCAGGCGGTGCACGCGTAGCGCTGGATCAGCGCCGACGGGTCGACGACCGCGAGCTTGTTGCCATTGGCGACGACCTCGACCTTGTCGCTCGGCACGACCGCGACGATCGAGAACGCCGCCCCGGCTGGCTTCCAGCACTTCGTACAGCCGCACGCGTGGTTGTGCGCGATCGCCGAGCGAATCGCGACCTTCACGGGCTGTGTCGTGCAGCGACACGTCAGCGTGCCGCCTGCAAACTTGCTATTGCCGGGCGCAAGGCCCGAATCGACGGCCGGGTGGATCTGGACGGGCATGTGGCCTCCCTCGCAGGCGCAACCATGCCCGTCGCGCCCTCGGCTGGCTTGCCTCGCCGTGCACGTGTCGTTGACTGCGAGCGAAGCTCAGCCGGGGGGGCCGCGATCGCCGCGGCGGAACGCGGTCGGCGTCACCCCGAATCGCTTGCGGAACGCCCGGCTGAAGTGCGCCGAGCTCGAGAACCCCCAGGCAAACGCGATCTCGGAGATCGTCTGGTCGGCGCGCTGCGCGAGGTCGCAGCGGCAGCCGTCGAGGCGGGTCATCCAGATGTGGTCAGCGATCGACCGATCGCTCGCCGCAAATGCCATGTGGAGGTAGCGCTTGCTGCAGCGCAGCGCACTGGCGATGTTGTCGATCGACAGCTCGGGGTCGCGGATCCGGTCGCGGATGTAGCTCTCGATGCGGTGGCGCAGGGCATCGGTCGAGTGGGCTGCCTCGTGCGGCAGCGGCAGGAAGATCAGGCTGAGCAGCGAGGTGGCGAGGTCCTCCTCGCAGGCCGGCGACAGGGTGGCCAGCTCGCCGAACGTCGAGTGGATCAGATCGGCGGCGAGCCGGCCGACCCCGGTGCGCGCGGAGAACCGCTGCGCGCTCAGCCGATCGAGCCGAACCCCGCGTCCGACCACGAGATCATGCGGGACGGTCACCACGAAGTGCTCGGTGGTCTCGGTGCTGGTGATCGCGTGAGGCTGCGACACATCGTAGACCAGGCCATCACCGGGCGTCAGCGTGACCCGGTCGCCGTGCTGCTCGTACACCGACACACCGGCAGTCTGGATAATGACCTTGGCGACCGGATGGCGGTCGGCGCGCGCCAGCTCCGGTGTCAGCCCGACGCGATGGCGCGACACGGTGATGTGGCCGATCTGCAGCCGGCCGATGGTCCCGAACGTCATCGCCCCATCCAGCGTGGCACCGAGCGCATCGGTACGGAGCGGGCCGCACACCGTGGTCAGCGCGTCCGACCACAGCGCGACACGGTCCCGCCACGAAACCTTCGCTGTCTCGAGCGTGAGCAGCTGGCGAGCCATGGGCCGTAGGGTACGCAGAGCACACTCTCACCGTCAATAATCAATTCAAAGGCTTCTATGACCTTTGCCCCCGCCGCAATGTGCACCGTGTCGATCGGATCACGCGACGACTTGCCTCGGTGCCGAGGGCCCGTCGTACGCTCGCCGGTGCGGTGCGCTCGACGGCACAGGGGGGGCACCGGTGCCGTCCGCGCTGGTTCCGCGGGCTCGCCGATGTGGCGCGCTCGCCGCACCGTGCGCTCGCCGCACCGTGCGCTCGCCGCACCGTGCACTCGCCGCGCTGGCGCTCGCCCGATGTGGCGGGCTCGCCGATATGGTGGCTCGCCGAAGTGGTGAGCTCGCCGCACCGTGCACCCGCCGGTACCGTACATTCACCGCAGCCTCACGCCCGCCCCGCCCGCGCGCTCGCGGGTGCCGTGCGCTCGCGGGTGCCGTGCGCTCGCGGGTGCCGTGCGCTGTCAGCCGCTTTCGGTCCCGGGGAGGGCACGCATTTTTGGGTAATTTGTCTTACGCTGAATTCGCGCTCGCGCAACGCGACTTTGTCGCAACTCCCCAGCTATCGGGAGCGCGATATGTCCAACTCCGGATCTGGGAGACAGCGTTGCGCGTTTTGTGCTCGCGTCCGATGGCCCACGACTGCATCATGACGGCCGTAAAGGAGGCTCTCAAAATGACCACATGGCAGAAGCCTGACTTCATCGACCTATCCATGAATGCCGAGATTGGCTCGTATCAGGAGGACTTCGGCGGCCGCAACACGCCGCCGCTGGCGTCGGCTCGGACGGACACCGAGCCCCAGCCCGACAAGGCGCGGTAATTGTATCTGCGCCTCCTTGGCTCGGCGGCGGGCGGCGGTTCGCCGCAATGGAACTGCGGCTGCGCCAACTGCGCCGGCATCCGCGCCGGCGACGCGGCGCTCGAGGCGCGCACCCAGGCTTCCGCGGCCGTCAGCGCCGACGGCCGGCAATGGTTCCTGCTCAATGTCTCGCCCGACGTGCGCGCGCAGATCGAGGCGTTTCCGGCGCTTCACCCGCGCCGGCTGCGCGACACGCCGATCGGCGGCATCGTGCTCAGCAACGGCGACGTCGACGCCTGCCTCGGCCTGTTCATCCTGCGCGAGGACCAGCCGCTCGTGCTCTACGCGAGCGAAGCGGTCGAGCGCGGGCTGCGCGAGCACAACGCGCTGACCCGCACGCTCGAGCGCCGCCCCGGTCAGCTGACGTGGAGCCGCCTGCGCGCGGGCGAGGCCGTGCCGCTGGTCGGCGCCGCCGGGCCGAGCGGGCTCACGCTCGAGGCCGTGCCCGTCCCCGGCACGGTGCCGCTGCACCTCAAGGGGCTCGCGGCGCCGTCTGCCGAGGACAACCTGGCGCTCGTCGTGCGCGATGCGCGCGGCAGGAGCCTGGTCTACGCGCCGACCGCCGCCGCGGCGACGCCGCTGCTCGACGAGCGCGCGCGCGCCGCCGATGTGCTGGTGTTCGATGGCACGTTCTTCCGCGACGACGAGCTGACATCGCTCGGCCTGACCACGCGCAGCGCGCGCGACATGGCGCACTGGCCGCTGGGTGGTCCCGAGGGCAGCCTGCGCTGGCTGGCGCAGCTGCCGTGCCGGCGCAAGATCCTGACCCACATCAACAACAGCAATCCCATCCTGCGCGGCGGTGCGCCCGAGCGCGACGAGGTGATCGCCGCCGGCGTCGAGGTCGCGCGCGATGGGCTCGAGGTCGAGATATGAGCGAGGGCGATGGATCGGCCTTCCTGGACCGCCTGCGCGACGAGGGCGCCCGCCGCTACCACGACGAGCACCCGTTCCATCGCCGCATGCACGACGGCGCGCTGAGCCGCGCCGAGCTGCAGCGCTGGGTGCAGAACCGCTACTACTACCAGACGCGCATCCCGATCAAGGACGCGCTGATCCTGGCCAAGTCCGACGACGTCGGGTTTCGCCGCATGTGGATCCAGCGCATCCACGATCACGATGGCGCGGTCGGCGACGAGGGTGGCCTGGCGCGCTGGCAGCGCCTGGGCGACGCGGTCGGGCTCGATCGCGCCGAGCTGGTCGCGTGCACGCGCGTGCTGCCGGGCGTGCGGTTCGCGTGCGACGCCTACGTCCACTTCGTGCGCGACGCGTCGCTCGTCGAGGCGGTGGCGTCGTCGCTGACCGAGTGCTTCGCGCCCGATCTGATGGTCAAGCGCATCGCCGCGTGGGAGACCCACTACCCGTGGGTCGAGCCCGCCGGCCTCGACTACTTCCGCAGCCGCGTCCGCCAGGGCCGGCGCGACTCCGAGCAGGCGATCGCGTTCGTCCTCGCGCACGCGCAGACCGCCGAGCTGCAGGACCGCTGCGTGGCGGCGCTGGTGCGCAAGACCGAGATCCTCTGGCACCTGCTCGACGCCGTGGCGATGGCCGGCGCCGCGGAGTCGCGGTGACGCCGCTGTCGGCCGACAGCCGGCCGCGGCTGGCTCGCAAGGCTCGCCTGCGCACCGACCGCCTGACCGGCGAGACCCTGCTGCTCTATCCCGAGCACGGCCTGGTCCTCAACGCGTCGGCCGCCGCGATCGTGCGGCTGTGCGACGGACGGTCTGCCGGCGACATCGCCGCCGAGCTCGCCGCACCGCTCGCCGACATCCTCGACTTCCTCGCGGCGCTCGGCGACCGCGGCCTGGTGACGACGTGAGCCGGCCGTACGTGCTCGTCGCGGAGCTGACCTACCGCTGCCCGCTGCGCTGCGCGTACTGCTCGAATCCCACCGAGGTGCCCGATCGCCCCGCGCTCGCCACCGCCGACTGGCAGCGCGTGCTCGGCGAGGCCGGCGAGCTCGGCGTGGTGCAGGTCCACTTCACCGGCGGCGAGCCGCTCTTGCGCGACGACCTCGAGGCGCTGGTCGCGCGCGCCGCCGAGCTCGAGCTGTACTCGAACCTGATCACGAGCGGCATGCCGCTCACGCGCGAGCGCCTCGCCGGCCTCGCGGCGGTGGGGCTGTGCGCGCTGCAGCTGTCGTTCCAGGCCGCGCGCCCCGGCTCGTCGGCCGCGATCGCCGGCGTCGATGCCTTCGCGCACAAGCGGCAGGTCGCGGCGTGGACGCGCGAGCTCGAGCTGCCGCTGACCGTCAACGTCGTCCTCCACCGCCAGAACCTCGACGAGGTCGGCGCGATCATCGCGCTCGCCGAGGAGCTCGGCGCCGAGCGGCTCGAGCTCGCCAACACGCAGTACCTGGGCTGGGCGCATCGCAACCGCGCCGCGCTGATGCCCGACCGCGCCCAGCTCGACGCCGCGCGCGCGGTGGTCGCAGCGGCCCGCGCGCGCCTGCGCGGCCGGATGGAGCTCCTGTTCGTGCTGCCCGACTACCACGCCGACCGCCCGCGCACCTGCATGAACGGCTGGGGCGAGCGCTACGTCGTGGTGACGCCCGACGGCCGCGCCATGCCGTGCCACGCCGCGCACATCCTGCCGCTCGCGTTCCCCGATCTGCGCGCGTGCTCGCTCGCGTCGGCGTGGAACGACTCGGACGCGTTCCAGCGCTACCGCGGCACCGACTACCTGCGCGAGCCCTGCCGGTCGTGCGATCAGCGCGAGGTCGACCACGGCGGCTGCCGCTGCCAGGCGTTCCTGTTGACCGGCGACGCGACCGCCGCCGATCCGGTGTGCGATCTGTCGCCGCATCACGACCTCGTCGTCGCGGCGCGCGCGGCCGCCGCCGACACCGCGCCGCCGCTGACCCTGCGCCGGCTGCGGCTCGCCCGGTGACGTGACGCGGTGACTCCGTGACAGCCGGCGACAGGAAGATGAGCGAAGCGAGGCCACCGGCCCGGAGGCGCCGCATGATGGACGTCAACACCTGGATCCTGCTCGCGCTGACCCTGGGCGCGCTGGTCTTCGCCTACGCGCGCAGCCCCTCGCTCGCCGGGGACGGCCTGCTCGCGGGCGGGCGCCTCTTGCGCGGCGTCGCCCCCGAGCTGCTGCTCGGCTTCGCGCTGGCCGGGCTCGTCGACGTGCTGATCCCGTCGGCGACCCTGGTGCGCTGGCTCGGCGCCGAGTCCGGCGCCCGCGGCATCCTGATCGGCTGGATCGTCGGCCTCGTCATTCCCGGCGGGCCCTACGTGTTCTTCCCGGTCGCCGCGACGCTGTTCCGCCAGGGCGCGGCGCCCGCCGCGCTGCTCACGCTGATCACCGCCAAGACGCTGGTCAGCCCGATCCGCATGCTGACCTACGAGGCGCCGGTGCTCGGCTGGCCGCTGACCTTCGCCCGCCTCGTCCCCGGCGTCCTCCTGCCGCCGCTGGTCGGCCTCCTCGGCGGCGCCCTGTACCGCTGGTTCGCGAACCGCCCGTGAGCTCAGGAACCGAACAGTCTCGGCCACACGACCGTGGCGAGATACGCCAGCAGCGCGATCAGCACGATCACGAGGAGGCCCTGGTAGCCTTCGAGCGGATTCTGCAAGCCGACCTCGCGGCGCGCCAGGACCAGCGCCTGCTGATAGCCCGGCGTGTCGGGTCCGATCGGATCGTTGTCCGGAATCCGCAGCTGGATCCGGCCGTTCGAGGCCCGAGCGAACAGCAGCATGATCGCGTCCAGCCGCGCGGCATTGCGGAGTGCGTTGGACGTGATCCAGTTGATATCGCCGGCCGCATACCCCATCCCGTTCTGCAGATATCCGTTCAGTGTCCTGATATCGCCGGAGGGCTCCCGTCGATCGTGCAGGAACACGCGCTCGATCGCGTTGGGGTACCTCGTGAGGACCCCGTCCACGAGCCCACGGATGTTCGAGCTCACCCCCCTCATTCGCGCGATGTCCGTCAGTGCCAGGTATTCGAGGATCAGCATCCAGACATCGCTACTCAGCGCATCGATGTAGTGCCCTGGAATCAGTTTTCCGCTGCGAGAGGGAGGCGGCGGATCATCGCCTCCGCCCCCCGACCAGTCGATCATCGTCATCGTCGACCACGGTAGCGGTCCGGAACGGCGGTGCGAACGGGACATTTGGTCCGCCCGGGTGCAAGGTCCATCCGGCGGTGCCCTGACACCTGGCCTCCGAGCTGGGATGGCGGATCCGTTGTTCCACGATCAACACCTGTTGCGCGCGGGGCGACACGGCCAGCCTGGGCACTCGCCGCCATCGCACGCGACGGCCGTTGCGCGGCGGCATCGCCATTGCAATCGCTGCGCGGACAAGGAGAACCACATGCGAAGCAACAGCTCGACAGCGCGCGCGATCGCCGGCGCCGCGATGATGGCACTGGTCACGGCGGGCACGGCGGCCTGCCTCGATGAACCCGGCACCGTCGCGGTCGACCGCGTGGCGCCGCCGCCGGCACCGGCCGAGGAGAAGGTCGACGTCATCACGGTCGAGAACAAGACCGACGTCGCGATCGGCGTCCACGTCACATACAAGGGCCCCGATGGCTCGACCGTCATCGTGAGCAGCTTCATCGGCAAGGGTGGGGCAGTCCAGATCGCAGGTGCCGGTGGCAAGCTGCAGTTCGTCGACCTCAAGATCTCCGGCGGCGGCACCACCTACAAGAAGGAAGACGGCGGGACCAAGAAGAAGGATGGCCAGCAATGGCGCATGTGGGCGATCGTCGGCTCGGGCAACAACTTCGCCTCGGACATCTCGCAGGAGATGGGCGCTGCGTGCGAGCTGTTCCCCGTGACGCCGTCGGAGGACCTCGGCGACCCGCTCGAGACCGTGTACTTCGATGGCTGCAGCCCCTGCTTCGGGTGCCCGGATCCCGAGCCCGTGCCGCTGCCGGATGGGGCCTCGTAGCACCACGCGCGCTTGGCGGGCCCGGTGGTCATCCGTGGCCTGTCAACCTGCGCTATGCTCGTGCTATGCGCGGAGCGCTGCTGATGGTGATGTGCACGGCGGGATGTGCAGCTCCTGTCACGGAGGTGGCGTGGAGGGCCTGCCCGATCACCCGCACTGCCGATGGACGCGACATCGACGATGGTGGCGTGGACGTGAGCATCGAGGTGCGGGGCGCGAGCACACGTGAGATCTCGATCGGCCATTTCCCGGGCGCATGTCGAGGTGAGACCGCGGAG
>VBLP01000053.1:24597-30070 GCA_005887925.1 Deltaproteobacteria bacterium
ACGTCCGCTACGAGCTATCCTGGGCACGGGCTTCGCCCGACACCCTGAGGGTCGAGCAACGCGAATATGCAGTTCCTGATCGTGATGGTGTGCCGCCGGCAACTGCTCCGACGGTGAGTCGTGTTGTCGCGACCGTCGATGTCGGGAATGCCCGCTTGACGCAGGGCAAAGCCCAATGTCCGTAGCATAGCTGAAGCACGCGGACAGACGAGATCCAGCGGCGCCCTCGGTCAACCGCGGCAGGCGGTGGGTACAGGCGTGGCGGGATTGCCACTCGCAGTTTGCTCGGTCTGGCGCAACGTCAAGAGCTGCTGGTACTGGGTGTTGTATGTGGTCTTCTTCGCCGGGATCAGGCAGTTATAGTTGCCGATCGCAGCGTCGATCAGGGCGACTCGACTGGCATGTTGCATCCGGCCTCGTCGAGCGTCGTCGCGCGGGGCACCTCCAGCTCCCGAGCGCACGCCGGCACCATCCAGGAACTGGCGGGACGACGCGCCGGCGCCTAGCGGCGATCGAGCGCGAGGCCGAGCGAGCTGGCGACGAGGCCTGCGCCGACGATCCCCAGCGTGGTCAGGAAGAAGGGGTCGCGGGTCTGCGCGTATAGCACCACGTAGCCGGTGCAGAACACGATGCGGACCCCGATCAAGGTCGGATACAGCACCGCGAGGCGGTAGCGGATGATCTGGATGACGAACGCCGCGAGCCCGAGCACGAACAGGCCCGACATCCGGACGAACGCCGCCTCGTAATGGCCATTCGAGAACATCATGTCGAGCGTCAGCTGCGGCGCGAACGTCATGCCGAGGCCCGCCGTGGTCAGGTAGGTAGCGACGTAGAACAAGCTCAGGCGCATCCGATCTCGCATCGCTTCAATCTTTCCACTGGAATAATCAAATCACCAACGGAGATCGGCATGAAACTGGTAAGTTCTTGTTACAATGGAAAGATGCCGCGCCGCAGCGCCGCCTACCACCACGGCCACCTCCGCGAGGCGGTGCTCACCGCCGCCGCCGCGCTGGTCGACGAGGGCGAACCGCTCGGGCTGCGCGAGCTCGGCCGGCGCATCGGCGTCAGCCACGCCGCGGTCCACCATCACTTTCCGACCGTCGAGGGCCTCGCCAGCGAGCTCGCGGCGACCTGGTTCGGCGACCTCGACCGGGCGATGGCCGCGGCGGCCGATGCCATCGCGCCGGGCAAGCCGCTCGAGCGATTTCGCGCGCTCGGTGCCGGCTATGTCCGCTACGCGCTCGAGCGACCGCATCGCTATCGCCTGCAGTTCCGCGGCGGCGAGACCGGCCTGCCGAGCGCGGCCGACGCGAGCTTTCACCGGGTGCTGGAGGCTGTCGTCGCGTGCGGTGCACGCGGCCGCGATCCGATGGCGACGACGATCCTCGCGTGGTCGGCGATGCACGGCCTCGCGTCGCTGTGGATCGATGGCGCGTTCCGCAAGCGGCTCGACCGCCGCGCGATGGACGCGCTCGTCCACACCATCACCGGCCTGATCGCCGAGCTGCTGCGTGCGTGAATCACGCGAGCGCGTTCATCAGCACCCCGGGCCTGATTTGGCGCGCAGGCGGTCGAGCCGGATCATCGCGACCGGCAGCGGGGTGCCGGGCGGACCGGAAACAACAAGACCCCCGGCGCGGTGGCACCGGGGGCCGATCCTGCTGCCGTACTTGCGGTGTACGGCGATCGACGCGATCAGGTCAGTTGTGGACCGACCAGGTATTGAGCGTGCCGGTATCGCCGAACGCGTCGGTGTCGACGATGCAGAGCGTCCACGTGCCCGACGAATCACCCGTCAGCCCCGGCACGGCGCGGCCGGTGAAGCTGAAGTTGCAGGCGCCTGCCGGGAACGTGCCGGTCGGGAACGCGGTCACGGTCGTGCCGTTGTGCGCCAGCGTTCCGCGCAGGATCGAGCAGAAGTCGTGACGGCCCGCGATGTCGAGCTTGGCGACCGAGGAGTCGCCGCCGGTCGTCGTCACGGTCAGGTTGGTGCACACCTGCGCGTTGTCGATGGTCGCGATGTTCGGGGTCGCCGAGCCCGACCAGTTGACCACCGTGCCGCAGTTGCCCACGATCGTGAGCGACCACGAGTTGAGCGTGCCGACGTCGACGGCCGCGAGGTCCTGGACCTTGAGCTTCCAGGTGCCGGCCGCCGTCTGGCCGTTGAACGCCGTGATCGCCTGGTTGGTGATGATGATGTTGTCGGCCGAGCCGCCCGCGCGGTTGCTGACGATGAAGTTCGTGCCGCCCGGGGAGGTCAGCGTGACGACCAGGTCGCCGCGGAACGTGTGCGTGATGTTGAGCGACAGCGACAGCGAGGCGACGGTGCCGTTGCCGGTGACCGCGAGGTTCGAGGTGATGCCGGTGGCGTTGTTGTCCGGGATCGACAGGGGCAGGCCGGTCGCGTTGAACGTGCCGTTGATACAGCCGGGGGGAGTAGCACCGCAGGTCGGGTCGCCGGCCTGGGCGGGGACGCTGACCGCGTCCCAGGCGGCCTTGACCGTGTTGAACTCCGTGCAGCTGCTGGGAAACAGGTTCTTGGCAGCCTGCAACGTCCAGGTCCGGTACTTCAGGTACGAGGCTCCCGTGGTCTTGAGCAGCATCGCGTTGTACATGATCTTGATCGCGTTCTGCACACCCAGGCCGACGACGGTGGAACCGTTGCATGTCGGGCTCGTCGGCTGTCCGTTGGTCGGATTCGTGCCCTCGGCGAGCAGGTAGAACCAGTGGTTGCCGGGACCGGCTGCGGCGTGGACCTCGGTCGTGGGAATCGCGGACGAGAAGCAGTTGGGGTCGCCGAGCGCGGATGGATTGGACATGTTCCGGATCGGGCCGTTGCCGACCAGGTTGATCTGCTCGCCCACGGTGAAGTCCGGCACGTCGAACGGCGCGGACTCGTTGGCGAACCACTCGGTCGCCGCGCCGAACGTGTCGGCGACGAACTCCTGTGTGCCGCTGCCCGAGATCCCACCCGGGGTGTGATCGTCGATGCCGTGACCCATCTCGTGGGCGATCACGTCGATCGCGCCGATCCACTGGTTGGCGTTGTTGTGTCCGACCTGGACCTGGGTACCGTCGTAGAATGCGTTCACCTGGGCGAGGCCGACGCGGATCGGCCAGGCGCCGCCGGCGCCGTCCATGGCGTTGCGACCGAGCCACGTACTCAGCATCCGGACCTCGGTCTGCGCGCCGAACAGCGCGTCCACGCAGCCGGTCTCCCGGTTGGTGGCGTTCCGTTGGCTGCGTCCTGACAGCTCAGGTTGGTGATCGTCGGATCGCGCATCGAGAACGTGCCGCCCGACTGCGTCGTGTTGAGCGTGACCGGGTTGGGGCCGTTCCATGCCGAGGTCCCGGTGCCGTACAGGACGTGCTCCTGCTCGCGCAGCACGGTGCCGGTGATCGCATCGACGTCCACGGTCAACCGGCTGATGCCGTTGGCGCCGAAGCCGTCGATGGTGGACTCCCATGCGAGCCGCGGGGTGGCGCCGAGCGCGTGCACCACGAGCTGGGTACCCTCCACGCGGGTCACGCTACGCAGCTGCCGGGCCGCGATCGTCTCTGCGCCGGCCTGGGTCAGCGTGGGAGTGATGGAAGGGAGGTTGATCGGGTGCTCGAGCGCCGTCGAGTTGTCGACCATCTGGCCCGCGCCGTCGCTCACGATCACGAAGTCGCCGCCCACGACCGGAAGCCCGGCGTACGTGCGCTCGTACGGTACATAGAACAGTCCACTCGACGACACCACGCTGCCCTGCACGAACGCGTCGTTGGGGCTGGCCTGGAGAAACGCCGGCTGGCTGGCCACGAGTACGGCTGCGTTCTGGCTGGCGAGGGCGTGGGCTGCGACAAGGCCGGTTGTCGCTTGCACTCCGAAGGCCTGTGCCCCCGTGGCGCTTGCCACCACCGGTGCGCGTCCTACGGTGGGGACCGTACCGATGTCATCCGGCGTCGCTCCTGCGCCAGGATCACCGGCGCAGCCTGCGAACATAGCTGCCGTCGAGATTGCGACAAAAAAGGATCCAATCGTTCTGTTCATCAACTGCCTCCATGAAGACGTAGACGAGCCACGCGTGGACGAGCCACGCGTACCGCACTTGGAATCAGACTGAGCCGTCACCAGCATTCCGTTCATAGCTCATATTGATTTGCGCTCTCTCTGGGTTGCGAGTCGCCCGCCATGAGCCGGCTCGAGACATGGCGCGTACACTCCTGATGACCAAGCAACTCATAGATCGAAATCATAGATCGAAGTCATAGAGATGAGCGACGTGGGAATGCTGAGCCCTTTCGGCGCCGAACTCTATACCTCGAAGTGCGACCGGGATGGTGTTTCTCCTGCCGCATTGCGCTGCGTACAGAAGCGAGGCGCCGCGCACCCTGGAGCTTCCGGAATCCGAGGTGCTCCTGTCGCCTACCTGCCTACCCAGCTCGTCACCATCGCGGTTTCTCGACGGGATCGTTCCAGTGCTGGAGGCTCCCCATGCGCTGGAACCGATCCGGATCTTGTAAATTTGACCGGGGAGCCCACCAAGAAACCGCGACGTCTCGAGCACCGAGGTGTTGCGTGGCATCCAGTATTTGTCGTGATCCAATAAATCTGCACCGGAGCTTACGACCCCGGCCTCTGCTCGAGCGTAGCGTTCTCGCCGCATCGTGCTCGCACATGCAGTCAGCTGGCGATTCCCCGTGTGGAGTTGATCACCCTGGGGCAGGACACCCCGGCATGACCACGAGCCTGATCCTCCCGAGTTGACTTCACAAGTGCATGCTGGCGCTTGGCTCAGGAACAGAGCGCCCCGTGGTCGCTGGGTCCACCCGACTTACCAAATCCTATGTCCTGTTCTGTATATCAGTATGATTGGCAAGCTTAGATTGACGATAATTAATATAAGGGCTACTATGGCAGTATGAATACATCACTTGCTGGGTTTCGCGGGCGGTCCATCGCGCGATTTCGCAGGTTCCCGAGGCTGGTCGGTTCGGCCCTCGCAAGGTCTTCGTATCGGCGCTCTGGGACGTGCGGTGCGAAGCCGGCCGCGCCGAGCTGAGCTTCGACCCGTTCAAGGCACAGCTGTTCGCCGTCCACCGCGCGCAGTTGCTCTCGCTTGCACGCGCGGTCTTGAGATGATTGCGCTTCCTGCGAGTGTCGTGGGTGCTCCCGCGACGATGATCGTTCCTTCCATGGCAGCGGCCAGGGTTGGCGGCGGGCGTGAAGGGAGGAGGGGAACGACGAGCTGGATGTCGCCGCGCAGCGGCAGCGGGGCGTTGACTGACGTCGCGGACGTGCTCGACAGCGGCAGCGGCGAGTTCCTCGTGCACTTCTCCTGTCATGGCAGTCCGGGTGATCTGGAGCTGCCCAGGGGCCTGGAATGGGCGCGAAGATAGAACGAGCTGTAACCGATCCGAGCACCACAGCGGCGGGCGATCGGGAACGGGAGATCAGGAAGCTGGCGGCGGCCAACTCGTGCGA
>VBLP01000053.1:30229-67773 GCA_005887925.1 Deltaproteobacteria bacterium
GTGGAAACGGTCGTCCAAGTACTGCGTGATCGCACCGGCCAAGATGTCCTCGGCCACGGTGCGATCGGCGTACAAGCCCATCAGCGCTTGCGCAGCCACGCCCAGCTCGTGATCGATAAGCTCTTCGCAGTCGAGCCTCGAACCTCCGGCCGCCTCGTACTCATGGATCGAGCCGAGCGTCTCGGCGAGGGCCGAATGGTTAGCGAAGGGACCTTTACGCAGCAGGTAGACCAGCACCGAGTTGAAGTAGCCATCCCCGAAGCGAGCCGCGATCGGGCGCATCGCCACCTTCAGCCGAAGCGAGAATCGAAGCTTCTCGTTGTCTTCGTCCTTCGCCCGGACGTGCTCCTTGACCAACCAGTCATCGAGCTCGAGCTCCCACTCTGCTTCATCCGGGCCGCGAAAGATCTCGCCATCGGCGCGATAGAACGTGACAAACATCCGGGTCGGGAGGAACGTGAGCCCTTCGCGGTTCCGACGGATCTCGAGCTCGACGTGATCGACCTCTGGGTTCTTCCGGTACGAGCCCCACGCACGGATCCTCGGATGTTCGGGTGCCGGCGCTGGCGCATCGAAGTACTTGTTGGAGGCCGACGGCATCGACGATCACTCGCCCTTGGTGGCAACTGTAGCACGCGCAGCACCGCCATCGCCGAGGCCCGCGCGGCCTCCGCTCGCCGATGTGCTGTCGCCCCGGGCTACTCCGAACGCGGTCCCGATCAAGATGATCGTTGTGGCCTGGGTCTCGGCGCGCGCCTGGATGCAACGGGCGGCGGCCCCATCGGGCGAGAAGGCACCCATGCTCACCTGGATGGAGACGACCCGGTTTGCTCCCAGGAACCCGAGCCGGTAGTAGGGGCCGTAACGCCCGGGTAGCTTGTCGAAGCCAGTGCCGACCTCCTTGGCCGCCCGTTCGAGTTGTTTGTGCTCGGTGGGGGTCGCGGTGACGAGCACAACATCGGAGGCAACGGCGCGGGCTTCGCGTGCGGCGCGAGCCGCGTCGAGGCCACGGCGCAAGAGATCGTCACGCACGGACTCGACGGGCTCGCCCCGTCGTTCCGCCTCCGCGCGGAGTCGCTGCTCCAGGATCTCACCCGGACTCGGTGGCACGGTTCCTCCTATCACGGTCCACTGCGGCGGCGTTTGCCGTACGCGAAGCCGCGATCACGTGCGGCGCGGCGGCCCGCCTGTCAAGAAGCGGCGCGATCTGTGTCCGGGGTCTGGCCGGATCTCGGACAGTCGTCCGAGTTTCGGACGAAACCCGGACAGGTGAGCAGCGCAACTGGCGAGGATTGCTGGTGGGGCAGCTGGCCCGGCGGTTGCTGAGCGCGGCGGCATGCTGCAATTCATCTCCACCGTTCTGATCACGTCTTCTCTCTCCACCCCTCATGTCGTCGGCGGCACGCCGGTGAAGCCGGGCACCTGGCCGGATGCGGTCGCGGTGCTGGCCGCGGATGCGGCGTGCACCGGCACGCTGATCGCGCCCGACGTGGTGCTGACCGCGGGCCACTGCATCGATACGCACCCGGTCGTGGTCGTCGTCGATACGGTCGATTACGGCCGGCCGGGCGGCGAGCCGATCCGCGTGGCGCACGCGCTGGCCTACCCGGACTGGCAGCACAGCTACGACGTCGGCGTGGTCGTGCTGGAGCATCCGGCGAAGGCCAGGCCGCGGGCGATCGCGGCGGCATGCATGGTCCGCAGCGGGCTGGTGGAGGGCGCGATGCTCCACCTGGTCGGCTTCGGGCTGATCAGCCGCGCGGGGACGGGGGACAACTCGCGGCTCCACGAGGGTCAGATCCCGGTCGTGGATGCCACGTGCACGGAGGATCCGGCGTGCAACCCGGCGGTCGCGCCGGGCGGCGAGTTCACGGCCGGCGGGGACGGCGTCGACTCGTGCTTCGGCGACTCGGGTGGACCGGTGTACCTGGATACGACCGCGGGTCCGGCGCTGGTCGGGGTGGTGTCGCGGGCGTATGCGACGGGCGGGCCGCCGTGCGGCAACGGCGGGGTGTACGTCCGCGCCGACAAGGTGGTGTCGTGGATCGAGCGCGTGACGCACGAGAAGCTCGCGCGCACCGCGTGCAAGGGCGCGGCGGACGAAGGGGCGACGGCCGACGAGCCGGCGGGACAGAGCGGCGGGTGTGCGGCGGGAGGCAGCGGCGCAGGCCTGCTACTCGCGGTCGGCGCGGTCGGGCTCGCGGTGCGCCGGCGGCGTTCGGCCGGGGCGCAACCGAGCCAGAGTGACAACTGATCCAGGAACGCGCGCCGGGGCGATGGCCGCTCCGCCGGCGCGTTCTGCTGGGGCGCAAATGATCCAGTCCGTCCCGGCGGTTGCCCGCAGGCGGCGGCGAGGTGATACAACTCGCGGCCATGACCCAGGCGAAGATCAAGGTCAAGAACCCCGTCGTCGAGATGGACGGCGACGAGATGACGCGCATCATCTGGCGCTTCATCAAGGACAAGCTGATCCTTCCGTACCTCGACATCGACATCAAGTACTTCGACCTCGGGATCGAGGCTCGCGACCGGACCGGCGATCAGATCACGATCGATGCCGCGAACGCGATCAAGCAGTACCGCGTCGGCGTCAAGTGCGCGACGATCACGCCCGACGAGGCGCGGGTCAAGGAGTTCAGCCTCAAGGACATGTATCGCTCGCCGAACGGGACGATCCGCAACATCGTGGGCGGGACGATCTTTCGCGAGCCGATCATCTGCAAGAACGTGCCGCGCCTGGTGCCGGGCTGGACCAGGCCGATCGTGATCGGCCGCCACGCGTTCGCCGACCAGTACCGCGCGACCGACTTCCTGATCCCCGGCGCCGGCACGTTGACCATGACGTTCACGCCGAAGGACGGCGGCAAGCCGATCGAGCACACGCTGTTCGACTTCCCGGGCAGCGGCATCGCGCTCGGCATGTACAACCTCGACGACTCGATCACCGGCTTCGCACGGTCGAGCTTCAACTACGCGCTGAACCGCGGCTGGCCGCTGTACCTGTCGACCAAGAACACGATCCTCAAGCGCTACGACGGCCGGTTCAAGGACCTGTTCCAGAAGGTGTTCGACGAGGAGTTCGCCGACAAGTTCAAGGCCAGGGGCATCACGTACGAGCACCGCCTGATCGACGACATGGTCGCGCTGGCCATGAAGTGGAACGGCGGCTTCGTGTGGGCCTGCAAGAACTACGACGGCGACGTCCAGTCCGACTCGGTCGCCCAGGGCTTCGGCTCGCTGGGCCTCATGACCTCGGTGCTGATGACCCCGGACGGCGACACGATCGAGGCCGAGGCGGCCCACGGTACGGTGACCCGGCACTACCGCGAGCACCAGAAGGGCAGGCCGACCTCGACCAACCCGATCGCCTCGATCTACGCCTGGACCCAGGGGCTGAAGTACCGCGGCAAGTTCGACGGCACCCCCGACGTGGTGGCGTTCGCCGACGCGCTCGAGAAGGTCTGCGTCGAGACGGTCGAGGCGGGCAAGATGACCAAGGACCTCGCGATCCTGATCGGCCCCAAGGAGCCGTGGCTATTGACCGAGCAGTTCCTCGACGCGCTCGACGCGGGCCTCAAGATCAAGCTCGCCGGCTGAGGGGACGTTTCGTCCCGCGCCCGGACGCTTTGTCCCCTGGGCGCGCGGCGCGGGCTGCGTAGGATGGTCGCGTGGCAAGCACGGCTCGCGGTGCGGCGGTCAGCTTCGCGCTCTCCGTCCTGGCGGTGTGTGTCGGCGACGGGCCGCTGCTTGCCGCGACGTGTCCGGCGGGGCGGGCGACGGGGGCCAAGGGCGACACGCTGGTGGTCGGGTTTGCGGCGGCGCCGCCGTTCGTGGTCGTCGGGTCGACCGATCGCGGGGCGCGCGGGTATGCGATCGACCTGCTGCGCGCGATCGCCGACCACGAGGGCTGGCGGCTCGAGCTGACCCAGCTCAGCCCGGAGACCTTGCGCGCCCGGCTGGCGGGCTGCGAGCTGGACCTCGGCGTCGACGGGGTCGCGGCGAGCGCCGCCCTGGCCGACAAGCTCGAGCTGTCGCAGCCGTATCTCTCGACGGTGACGACCGCGATCGTGCACGCGCATGACCTCGCGCGCGCGACGCCGGCGGGCCGCAGCCGGAGCGGCCGGCTCGCCCGCGTGGTGCTGCGGGGCCTTCTGTACGCGGCCGGTGCGCTGGGCGCGCTTGCGGTCGCGTCGTGGCTGCTCAACGCGTTCACCGGGTTCCCCGGCCGGCAGCCGGTGCGCTGGCGGCGGATCGACGCCTCGATCAGCGGGCCGTCGGCCGGGCTGCGCTGGCTGGCGCGCTCGACGACGGGGCGCGTGCTCGTCGGGGCGTGGCTCGCGGCCGGCATCGCGGTCGGGGTGACCGGAGCGCTCGGCGCCGCGCCGCCGCTGGTCCTGGGCGCGGATCCGCTGGGCAAGCTGGTCGAGGCCGCGGCGCACCGCGAGGTGCTCGTCGGAGAGCGCTACCCCGACGGCGCCCGGGTGACGTGCGCGGCGAGCGAGGTCCGCGACTGCTTCCGCGGACTGGCCCAGGGCACGCTCGCGGCGATCGCCGGGCCGCGCGAGGTGCTGTGCGCGCAGGCGAGCGACCTCGCGCTCGACGACGCGGTGGTGCGCGACGACCTCGCGATCCCCGAGCACCTGACGTACCTCCTGCCGCCGGGGAGCCCGCTGCGCGCGCGCCTCGACCACGCGTTGCTCGCGCAGCACGAGCGCGCGGGGCTGGCGGCGCCGATCGCGCGCTGCCCGGGAGATGCTCGGTGACCAGCTTCGAGGACGACCTCGCGTGCACGTTGACGGTGTGGTGCGCCGGGGCGTCCACCGCGGTGCCGGGGGCGAACATCAAGCGGCTGAGCCTCGAGCTCGCGGCGTACGGGTTTCGCGGCGAGGTCGCGTTCTGGGTCCGCGCCGACGACGCGGGCAATGCGCTGCACCAGTCGCTGATCGGCGACGCGCCGATCGAGCTCGAGCTCGGCGTGGCCCGGGCGCGCTACCTGGGCACGCCGCCGCCGCCGCTCGCGGTGCGCGGCGCGGTGCTCGCCCGGCGGTTCGTCGAGCTGACCACCGACGACATCACCGGGCGGCCCGTGCGGTTCCGGCGCTACACGATGGCGCTGGCCGATCCGGCGTGCGCGGCGTGGTCGCTGCACCATCCGACCGCGGTGTACGTCGACAAGAGCCTGGCCGACGTGGTCCGCGCGCAGCTGGTCGGCGAGATGACGCTCGACGTCGCCTGGCCGGAGCTCCAGCAGAAGCGCGCGCTGGTCTGCCTCGGGCTCGGCGAGGACGACGCGTCGTTCTATGACTTCGTCGCGTGGCTGGCGGCGTCGCGCGCGGGCCACTTCGCCCTCGACTACGCCGGCCGGCGGTATCACCTCACCGACAAGAAGGCGCGGCTCGCGCAGCCGGCGGCGCTCGATCGCGAGACCGTCGCCGAGCTCGAGGTCGTGCTGCCCGAGCCGGTGCGCCACCAGCAGCGCTTCCTCAACTCGTGGTCCGGCATGGACGCGGTCACCGCGGTCGACCTGCCCCAGGCGCGGCCGCCGTTGACGCGCGACGTGCTCGTCCACACGCCGATCCCGCGCGAGGTCCAGGCGCTGGTCGACCGCGACACGCGGCGCCTCGCGGCCGGCCGCCACGAGCTGGCGGTGCGGTTCTGCCGGTTCCCCGAGGTCCTGCTCGCGCCGGGCGCGGGGCTGACGCTCGACGACGAGACGTTCAGCGCCAAGCTCGTCGGGTTCGGCGAGCCGCTGCGCGTGACCCAGCTCGCGCTGTCGGCGCGCGCGCTCGACGAGTCGGCCGAGTTCGACCTCGAGCTGACCTCGACGACCTACGCGATCGAGCTCACCGCCAGGCTCGAGCACGAGGACGACCCGCGGACCCGCGCGCCGGCGTTTCGCGCGCCGCGCTATCCGATCGAGGTCGAGGGCACGATCGTGTCGGCGATCGGCGAGACCGGCGACCGCGCGTACACCGTCTACGAGGACGACGCGACGTCGCAGGACCGCTACCGGGTGCTGCTGTCGACCTGGAACGTCACGATCGAGGTGCCGTTCACGCCGCTGTTCCAGCCCGGCCACCTGTACTTCCCGGCGTACCGCGACGCGCGGGTCCGGGTCGCGATCGAGCTCGAGCGCGCGCGGCTGGCCGGCTTCCTCGACTGGGGCCCGAGCGTGCGGCTGCCGCTGACCAGCCAGGGCAACCACATCCTGTTCGGCAAGAACGCCACCAGCGAGACCTCGCTGCGCCACTGGTACGTCGACAGCCGGCCCGAGCTGCAGCTGCGCCGCGTCAACAGCGGCAACACCGGCGTGGTCGCGGTCAAGGAGGGCGCGATCGTGATCGAGACCTTCGACGACGACAGCGCGGCGGCGGGCGCGGCCACGGTCAGCGTCCAGCCCGATGCCGCCGCGGCGCAGGCCAGCCTCGAGGCATCGAGCGACGTCGCGGTCGGCGACCTCGAGGGCTCGGTCACGGGCGCCGCCGGCGAGCTCGACGGCAAGGTCGAGGAAGCCACCACCGCGGTCGACCAGTCGGTGGCGGGTGTCAAGGCCGACGTCCAGCAGTCGGTCGGCGACACCAATGCGACCTTGCGCGGGCTCGCCGACGAGGCCGACGCGCAGTCCACGCGCGCCCGCAACGCGGTGGCCGACGCGCGTGCGCAGCTGGCGGCGCTGTTCGGTGACGATGCATGAAGGCGCAGCTCGAACAGCTGCGCGGTCAGCTCGGCCAGCTCGAGGGCCAGATCGGCGCGAGCGTGGGCCGCATCGAGGCCCGCGTGCAGGCGGCCCAGGCCAGGGCGCGCACCGCGGGCGCCTCGGCGGCCGACCTCACCGCGCTGACCGCCGTCGCGACCGGCGCGCGCAGCCAGGCCGCGCAGCTCGCTCAGCCGGTCGCCGGCGCGAAGTCCGCGCTCGCGGCGGCGGAGGCCCAGCTCGACACCCTGCGCCGCACTCTCGACGCCGCGCTCGCCACCGTCGAGACCGACGTGGTCGGCCAGCTCGACGCGGCGCGCCAGCCGCTGACCCAGGCCGTCGACGCCGCGCGCACCGTGCTCGACGCGATCAACGACCAGGTCGCCAGCCTGACCGGCACCGCGACCGCCGCGCTCGGCACGCTCGGCGCCCAGGTCGCCGCGATCCGCGACACCGGCGACGCGCTGGTCGGCTCGCTGCAGTCGGCGCTCGCGACCGCGCTCGCCGTGATCGCGGCGATCCCGGTCGACGATCTGCCCGAAGCACTCGCAGCTCCCGCGCGCACCGCCGTCACGCAGGCCGGCACGCAGGGCAGCTCCGCGCTCACCAGCGCCGCCAGCGCCGCGCAGCAGCAGATCTCGCCGGTCGTCCAGCGGCTCACCGGCGTGATCGACCAGGCGCAGACCGCCGCCGAGCAGGCCCTCACCACCGGCAAGACCGGCCTGCTCACCCAGCTCACCACCGCCCGCCAGGCGGTAGAGGGTGCGGCGCGCACCGCCAGCCAGCAGGCCGATCAGCTGCTCGCCGCGCTCGAGCGCCAGCTCGCCACCCAGCAGCAAGGCGTCGCGGGCCAGATCCAGCAGCTCACCGCGCCCGCCGTCACCCAGGCCGGCCAGGTCGTCAGCCAGACCACCGCGGGCCTCGCGCAGCTCGTCCAGCACAGCGAGACCCGCATCGCAGCGGCCGAGGCCGCGCTCGCCCGCCGCGCCCCCACGCGCGGATGACCGCGTCGGACCGGTCAGCGCGTGTTGCCATCGGAGCGGGTGATACGTCGCACGAGGATTCGGCCTTCGTCGGAACGAACCTCGTAGTGGAACAGGCGCAGGTAATTGAGACCGATCAGTCCTTCGATATCCCAGCCGTCTGGCAGATCATGGACGTGAACACGAAAGTCGCGCGACTGGTGTCCGAGCCCCTCGAAGCGCGCTACCCGGAGAAAGTAACCCTGTTCGCGACCAACGGCGGAGCGCAGACGGTGATGGCTTCGCCGTCGCGCGGGCTGTACCCGAGCTCGTCGACGACCTCTGGTACGACGACCGTTGTCGCGGCTCCGGTATCGAGCACCAACCGAACCGGCCGACGATGGCGACATTCTGGACTCCAGACCCGACCGTCGACGATGATCAGGTCGCTGTCGGGGGAAAAGCGCGTGATCTTCACATGGCCAGCCGATCGACCTCGGGTGGCATGAGCCGCCCCGTGAAGAACGAGCCGGCCTCGTCGTAGCGCAGAAATGCTGCCTTGACGTCGGGAGACGCCGCCTTGCGTGTCTTGTGGTGAGCGATGACGACGGCCGCATGGAATCGGAGGTCCGTATCATCGTATCGCTCGAACTCCACCAGCACGACCCACTCGTCCGGATAGCGTGCGCAGATCTCTTCCCAGGTGAGCCGCTCGAATCGATGGGGGATGTACGCTTCGTTGGCAAGCATGAGACCTCCAGCTGCATCTTCCGCGCTCGGAGCTGGTTGTCAAACTTCCGGGGCACCTGCGCACGCGCTCGCCGTCGCAGATGCGGCTTCGCCCGAGCTTCGGCCGTGATCGTGAGTCGATGCTGCGCCTTGGGCGCAGTCGCTTCACCCGCCTGGGATTCCATCACACGGCGCGCCAGAACAGATAGGTCTCGCACGCCGCGATCGGCCCTTCCGCGACATAGCCGAGCTTGCCCTCGCGCAGCGCGAAGTCCCACTCCTCGGCCTCGGCGACGATCTCGTGGAAGACGACGTCGGGATCGAAGTCGTGGCGGAACGGCACGCTGGAGAGCGGCCGCACCGTGATGCCGCGCAGGGCGTGGCGGTGGACGGTCTCGAGCCGGCCGACGGCGGCGAGCTTGACGCCGCGGAGCTCGTCCTCGCCCGCCGCGCCGGCCGCGTGCCGCACCAGCCAGTAGAGGCGGGTGCTCTCGGCGACCGGCGGCAGCGCGCACGCGGCGATCCGGCCGTCGCGCACGAACGGCGCGTAGGGCGCGCGGCCGTGCGGCAGGCGGGTCCGGCTCTCGAGCTCGGCGAGCAGCGGCTCGAAGCAACCGGCGATGTCGCGGTGATCGTAGACCTGGCTCGCCGCCGCCGGCTCGTCGGCGGGCGCGGCCTGGTAGGCGTGGACGTCGAGGGCGAGATCGATCAGGTGGCGGAACAGATCGAAGGGATGCGCGGCGACGACGCTGTCGGGGTGCGCGGGGCGGGTCCGCGCCGGCGCGTCGCCGTCGATCTGGGTCAGGAACCAGCCGTGCAGGCGGCTGCGGCGCAGGCACTCCTGGGCGCGCAGGCTCTTGGCGACCGACAGCACGTGGCTCTCGAGATCGCCGAGCAGGATGTCGTCCCATCCGGCGAGCAGCTTGCGCAGGCGGCCGGCGACGCGGGCGAGGAACCCGGGCCACGCGGCGAGCGCGACCAGCGGCGGCACGTAGCTCGGCCGCACCGCCCACACCCCGTCGGGGCCCTGCTCGAGCTCGGCGAGCTGGAGCGAGTCGACCGCGCCGGGGTGCGCGGCGGACGTCGACAGCTCGACGCGCTGGATCACGAGCTCGACGGCCTCGAGGTCGCGCGCGGCGTCGTCGTCCTTCTCGTACGACGGCTCGGTCAGGAGGTGGGCGTGGAGGGCGACGACGTGACCGTCGGCGGCGGACAGATCGAGCGGCACGGTGCGCGCGTTGCCGGGCACGTCGACCAGGCGGCCGCGCGGCAGCACCGCGACCAGCCGGGTCAGCCGCACGATGCCGCCGGCGAGCGCGTCCTCGTCCCAGTCGATCTGCGCGACGCCCCACGCCGGCGGCGCGAGCTGCGCCCAGCGGAGCTCGAGCTCGCGGCCGAGGCCGAGCTCCTGGCGCTCGAAGTGCTCGGGCAACAGGGCCTGACCGAGCCGCCAGTGGACGCGGCACAGCGCGCGCGCGCGGATGGTGGGAGCGGTCATGGTCAGGACGCCAGCTTGTCCTTGGCGATCTTGCCGACCTGCAGGCCCCAGCCCTTGACGAAGGGCTTGGTCTTGCCCTGCGCGAAGCGCAGCGCGTAGGTCGCGTTCGCGCCCGGCACGATCTCGAAGTAGACCTGGAACACCTGGACGTCGATGTTGGGCGCGATGATGGTCGGCTGATCGGCGATCTGCAGCGCGACCGACTTGCCGCCCTGCGCGTTGAGCTGGCCGGCGACGAAGCCGTCGGACGTCTTGGGGAATGCCTCCTCGAACCACGCCTTGTTCTCGACGTCGTAGTTCACCACCCACCAGCCGAGCTTCTTGATCGCGGTGGTCGACAGCGAGGTCTTCTGCTTGGCCTTGAGCTGGTTGGCGAACTCGGTCGAGACGTAGGCGCCGATGCAGATCGGATCGCCCGCGCCGCCGCCCCACGAGAAGTGATCGAGGATGCCGATGCAGTCGATGGTGCGCAGGCCATCGTCGTTCTGCGTCGGCGCCGCCTGGGTGTACTCGGGCGCCTCGGCGTTGAACGGCGTGAACACCGAGATCTTGTACTCGTCGGCGGTCTTGGTCGGCTCGGTGCCGAGGTCGAGGCCGTTGAACGCGGTGAGGTAGCCGCAGCGCTGCTTGTTGGTCGGGTCCATGAGGAACCCACTCTTCCAGTCACACGGGAGGTCGATCGACATGTGGTCTCCTATTTGTGATCAGAGGCGAGGCGCGCATCGACGCGCAGGGTGACGTCCATGCCCTCGAACTGGATGTGCGGCTGGACGGTGAGGTTGCAGTCGTACCAGCCGGCGCGGCCGTCGACGGGGACGACCGAGAGCGTGTACGCCTTGAACGGGTAGTAGCGCAGCGTCAGGTCGTCGGGATTGACGATCGTGGTCACGTAGCGCGAGATCCACGCGTCGATCTGCGACTTGACGTAGTTGGCGTCGGCGCTCGATCCGACGTTGTCGCGCATCATCCGCTTGAGGTAGTGCGCGAGCCGCGAGATCGAGAACGTGTAGGCGAGGTTGCAGGTGAGCTGCGAGTTCTCCGAGATGTGCGGGTCGGTGCCGTTCGACGGGCGCTTGATCGCCTGGCTCGAGAAGAACACCGCATCGGTCGAGCCCTTCTTGTGGACCAGCGGGATGAAGCCGGCGTCGGCGAGCGCGAGCTCGCCGTAGTCGGGGATGATCACCTCGAGCGGCGGGCGGATCTCGTCGTCGGCGCCCTCGAGGGCGATCCGCGCCAGGTTCTCGAGGTAGCCACCGCTCTTGACGCCGCGGATGTACTGGCACCACCCCGAGCCCTCGAACGAGCGCACGAGGTTGCGCGCGAACAGCATCGCCGAGCTCGCCCAGACGTAGCGCTGCGCCTCCTGCTCGGGCGACGGCGGCTCCTCCTTGAACCGCACCACGCCGCCCGCCGAGTCGGTCGCCTTGTACGGCCGGCGCGCGATGTAGCGCGGCAGGGTGAGCCCGATGTAGGCGAACTCCTCCTGCTCGCGCAGCGCGAGCCAGGCCTCGTCGAGCGCGGCCGAGAAGTCGCGGACCTCCATGAGCCGGCTCATGTCCTCGAGGCCGAACACGCTGGACGCCGCCGCGGCGACGAACGGGGCGTGGCTGTGCTTGCACAGCGTGGCCATGCCCTTCAAGAACACGCGGTCGTTGTAGTTGTTCTCGAACTGGTAGAGCCCGATCAGCGCGGCGTACGGCTCGCCGCCGAGCTGATCGTACTCGGCGGTGTACACCTTCTTGAACAGGTCGGACGCGGCGATGTCGGCGCCGTTGGTCGACATGTCCTCGCCGATCTCGTCCTTGGCGGCGTCGAGCAGGCTGATCCCGATGTTGGCCGCGAAGTTGGTGCGGTCGACGAGGTCGGAGATCGCACGCCACTTGCCCTCGAGGTCGCGCAGCGCGGGCTGATGGAACACCTCGTTGAGCTGGAGCGCGATCAGCTCGTTGACCCGGGCGAGCAGGTCGGCGAACGTCTTCTTGTCGACGAAGTAGACCTGGCGGTTGGGGTCGGGCTCGCCGTTGCCGTCGCCCTGATCGCGCTTGGCGTAATCGAGGTTGACCAGCAAGAGGCCGAGCAGCTGCAGGAAGTGCTGCACGCGCTCGCGCTCGCGCGCGGTCTTGGCCTCGGCCGGCGTCGGCGGCGTGGTCGGTGCCGGCGCGCTGCCGTTGGCGGGCGGCGCGAGCAGCTCGGTCGGCTTGGCGGGCAGGTTGTCGGGCGGCAGGACGCTCTTCAGCACATCGGCGAGGAACGCGTCGGCCGTGATCGTGGTCGTGGGAGTGGTCGTGGTCGCCATGGTGGAGCTCCTTGGGCGCTAGGTGGTCGGCGCCGGGGCCGGTGGGGGCACCGGCGGGGCCGGCGGCGATGGCGCGGGTGGCGTCGGCGTCGGCTTGACCGACGGGTTCGGCGCCGGCGGGGCCGGGGCATCGGTCATCTCGGCCGCGGTCGGGATGCGCAGCTGCGCCGACAGCTGCTTGGTGAACGTCGTGCGAATCTGCTCGAGCAGCGCCGCGCGCGGCGGCGAGGTCAGCTCGCGGACCAGCCGGCGGAACTGCTTGTTGTTGTCGACGCAGGCCTGCAGCTCGAGCAGGAGCTTGCGGATCTGCAGCAGCCGGCGGGTCGACGGCACGTGGTTGACGACCTCGCCGGGCTCGAACGACGCCATCGACTTGATCGGGATCGTGACGTCGAACGGCGTGCCGCCCTTCTCGACGTGGTTGGTGATGCCCTGGAGCTGGACGGCGATGTTGAGCTTGGCCATCACCGCATCGAGGTTCGCGCCGTTGAGATCGTGGATCTTGCGGTCCTCGAAGTCGTCCTTGGCCGCCGGCGGCGCGCCGGGCTGCGGCTCCGGCTTCCATGACCTGCCGGTCAGATCGCCGAGCACCAGGAGCCGCAGCGGCAGCTCCTTCTCCTTGCGCGGCTGATCGGGCTGCCGCGTGTCGTAGGTCAACATGATGCGCGACTTCGGAACCGTGTTTCTTGCCGTCATTGCCACCTCGCTCGTCTGGGTCGTTGAATCTCCACTAATGGCGAGCACGCCATCTCCGTACAATGGGACATAACGTCCGCGCCCCGGCGCGATCGCGATAGGACGGTTTGTCATCTCGTGTCCGGGTGGCGGACGAACAAGACTGCTCGCTTGAGGTCGCGATGAAGCTCACCGTGGATCAGGCGACATCGATGCTGCAGGGGCTGACGACCACCGAGTGGGTGCTGATCGCGATCGCGGTGATCGCAGCACTCGCGCTCGCGATCGTCGGCTTTCTATGGTGGCGCCGCCGCCGCGCCGCTCCGAAGGCCGCGCCGGTCGCCGCCGCGCCGGCCAGGCCGACGGTCCCGCTCGGCAAGCAGCTGGTCGCCGACGCGCGCAAGTTCCGCCGCGGGCTGCCGGCGCCGGCGCGGCGCTGCCTCGACGCGTTCCATCCGATCGTCGTGCTCGGCACCGAGTCGTCGGGCAAGGCGGCGATCATCGAGCGATTCGCCGGCGTGGCGCAGCGCCGGGTCGAGCTCGGCGCGGGCGCGGAGCTCGCGGGCGGCCAGCTGCGCTGCGTGCTCGGCGGCGATGCGATCGTGTTCGATCCGTCCGAGGAGGTCGTGCGCGCGCCGCGCGAGCTGGTCGATGCCGGCCTGACCCGCGCCCTGGCGCCCCAGCTGCGCCGCCGCCCGCCGATCGTCGTCGTGTGCGTCTCGCCCGAGGCGCTCGACAAGCTGAGCGAGCCGCAGCTCGCCGAGCTGGGCAGCGCGCTGCGCGCCAAGCTCGACGTGATCGCCGCGCTGCGCGACGAGCCGGCCGTGGTGCGCGTGGTCGTGAGCGATGTCCCGGGCTTCGCGCGGTTCGACGCGCTGTTTCGCCTGCTCCAGCTGCCCGGCATCCCGGCGGTGCTCACGCTCGAGCGGGTCGATGACGACGCGGTGCGCGGCGCGCTGCTGGGCTACGCCGACGAGATCGGCACCGCGCTCACCCAGCTGACGCCGCACGAGACGCTCGAGCTGGTCGGCTTCCTCGAGGCGCTGCCCCAGCTGTCCGGCGCGCTCTCGGTGCTGCTCGGCGAGCTGTTCGCTCCCGCCGGCGACCTCACGCCGCACCTCGACGGGCTGTACCTCTTGCCCGCGCAGGGCGGTCCCAACCCGCTCGCGATCCCCGAGAGCCTGCTGCGGCCCGCCGCGAGCCCGCTGCTCAAGCACCGGCTGATCGCGCTCAGCCTCGCGGTCGCCGTGGCGGGCGTGCTGCTCGCCGGCTACCGCCGCGACGCAGAGCGCTGGGACCACGCCGCGGCGGCGGCCAAGGCGTACGAGCTCAAGGCCGAGCACGAGCTCGATCTGCGGCTCGCGATCCGCGACTACGCCGGCAGCGAGCCAGGCGGGCTGACCGACCGGCTGAGACCGGGGTTCTTCGTCGACGGGCCGCGCGTGGTCGCGTGCTCGTTCGTCGAGCAGGTCCGCCAGGACTACCTCGTGGGCAGCCTGGCCCACGAGCTCGACCTGTCGCCCGAGCAACGCCAGCCCGAGCGCGCGCTGTACCTCGCCGCGGCGCTCTACGCCGGCCACGACGACGATCTCGGCCACCTGGTCAACGACCGCGTCGAGGAGTGGGCCGAGGCCGTCGGTCCGCAGCGGCCGCAGCTGATCGACTACCTGCGCATGGCGCGGCGGTACCGCGACGAGCACTGGCTCGAGCGGCTGGCGGAGGTGACGCGGGCCCGGGGCGACGATCGCGTGGCCGCCGATCTGGCGCGGTTCCTCGGCTGGTTCGCGCCGGGGCGGACGTGGAGCGCGTCCGAGATCGTCGAGGCCGGCGCGCTGGCCAAGCAGCTCCGGCCCCAGATCCAGGAGCTGGCGCGGTTCGGCGCCGCCGAGCGCATCCTCGATACGCCACCGCTCGATCGCCTGGCGCCGACCTACAAGGTGTGCGCCGCGCGCTTCGCGTTCCTGTCCCAGCTGTGGGACAACCGCGTCGAGCTCGACAGGCTGCTCGAGACCGTGATCGAGGGCGCGCCGGCCGCGCCGCCGGGCGCACCGCGGTCGTTCCGCGAGCTCAGCGCGGCGCTGTCGCCGCTGTTGACCGACGCTGCCGCCGCCGCGCCGTCGCGGTTCGTGATCGACGGCCACGAGTACACCGTCGATCGCGGCGGCTTTGCGCACGCGGTGCGCGGCGATCAGATCGAGCAGATCGTCAGCGGGTTCGTCACCCGCATGCCGGGCGAGGCCGCGCAGCTGTTCTTCCCCGACCCGGCGCAGTGGAACGACGTCGCGCTCGCGGTCCAGTGGCCGGCCGGCACCGCGGGCGCCGAGACCCACACGCGGATCTATCAGCGCGAGATCTTCGAGAGCGACGTCAAGCCCGCCGTGGTTGCGATCCACAAGCTGCTCGGTCAGCTCGCCGACCGGCCGGCGCTCGGCGACCGGCTCGCGCAGGCGCTGGGCAAGGCGCTCGACGCCTACGCCGGCGGCTACGAGCACGAGCTCGAGCGCCTGGTCAGCTCGTTTCACGTCGAGCTGTCGTCCGAGGTAGCGGCGCAGCGGGTCCTGCGGGCGCTCGCAGGTGCGCGCTCGCCGATGCGCGAGCTGCTGCGCACCGTCGCGCACGATGCGGGGCTCGGCCTGGCCAACGACAAGACCGGGCAGTTCGATGCGATGGCCGCGATCGAGGACCGTTTCGGCGCGCTCGCGCCGCTGTTCGTCGCCGGCAAGACCGGAGAGCCATTCGTCGCCTACCAGGACGTGCTGCGCGAGCTCGCCATGCGGCTGGCGGCACCACAGCCCGCGTCCGCCGGCAAGCCGAGCGATGCGCCGGGTGCGGCCGGGGCAGCGCTCACCGTCCGGCTGTCCGCCGCCGGCGCCCTGGCGCTGTCCGCGGTGACCGGCGCACCCGACAAGGCCTCGCCGCTCGCCGCGCTCGACGCCTGGCTCGCCGACAAGGCGCTCCCCGACGAGCTCGCCGGCCCGTTCCGCCTGCCGGTCCGCGCGGCCTACGGCCTCGGTGCGCACGACGTCGAGGGCGCGCTGGCAGCCTGGGACCGCGACATCGAGGCCGCGGTCGACGCCGATCTGTTCGCGCGGTTTCCCTTCGATCGCCGGTCGGGTGACGATCTCGATCCGCAGACGTTGACCGACTGGCTGCACCCCAAGCGCGGCCGGCTGGCGTCGGACCTCGAGCCCGCGGTCGCCGGGCTGGTGGCGCGGACGCGCGGCTGGGATGGCCGCACGCGCCACCAGGCGGCGCATCCCTGCACCGGCGACGAGCCATGCGTGCGGGTGCCGGGCGCGCTGCTCGCCACGCTCGACCGGCTCGCCGCCGCCTCCGGCCTGCTGTGGGACGACGCGGGCAAGCCGCGGCCGCTCGAGGTCGACGTCACGCCGCGGCCGTTCACGCTCAGCGCCGGCACCGGGCCGCTGCCCGAGCTGGTGCGCCTGACCGTCGGCGACGCCACCGTGTTCTACTTCAACCAGCGCCCCAAGCGCACGACGCTCGCGCTCGACTGGACGCGCGATCAGACCGCGTCGCTGAGCGTGCAGATCAAGCAGGACGGCAGCCTGTCGCTGACGCCACCCGCGGTGGTCGCGTCCGGCACACCGTGGGCGTTGTTCCATCTCCTCCAGCAGGCCGATCGCCACGGCTCGACCTACACCTGGCACATCCGGCTCGGGCCATCACAGCTGCTCGCCGTCAGCTACGACGTGGTCGATCGCACCGTGCAGAGCCTCGGCGGAGCCAAGCTGCTGGTGTCGCGAGGCCCGCAGTGACCGCGCGCTGGCTGCTCTGCCTCGCGGCGGCCTGCAGCGGCGGTGCCCCGCAGATCCGCGCCAAGCCCACGCCGGTGCACCTCGACATCACCGCCGGCAAGGACGCCAACCAGGGCGGCACGTTCTACGTCGTGGTGCGCAAGATCGACCAGGCCGGGTTCCTCGCCGAGGACTACGACGCGATCGCCGACCGGCTGTTCGCCGCACCGCCCGATCCCGCGGTGCTGCGCAAGGCGATCGTCCGGCCGGGCGCGGCGCTCACCGTCGACGCCGATCGCGACCTCGCCGAGGGCGAGATCCTCGGCGTCTACTTCCTGTTCTCGGTGCCCGGCGATGCGTGGCGCCTGGCGATCGCCGACCGCAACATCCACCGGGTCCGCATCGTGCTCGGCGCCGCGGGCATCGTGTCGGCGGAGCAGCAATGATCGCGCGGGCGATGCCGCGGCCGCGCGTCGAGCTCGAGCCACTGCGCCGGAGCCTCGTCGCCGGCGAGTCGTTCGCCGCGCCGGCCTGGCTCGCCGATGCCGCGCTCGACCCCGACGCGTTCTGGCGCGGCGTGGCGCCCGCGCTGGTCGCCGCCGGCGGCTCGTCGCGCAGCACGCTGTTCGAGCGCTACCAGCTCGCCCACGACCTCGGCGCGCGCCACGCCACCGGCCGCGCGCTCGGCTTCGCCGGCTACGACCCCGCGGGCGGCGCCACCGCCACGAGCTACGCCTCCCTCGTCGACGGTGCCCGGGCGCTCGCCGGTGCCTGGCGCGCGCGCGGGGTCGGCCCCGGCGCGTGCATCGCGATCGTCGCGCCGCTGTCCGGCGAGCTCGTCACCGCGCTGCTCGCCGCGTGGCACCTCGGCGCGGTCCCGGCGCCGCTGCCGGTGTGGGGGCGGACCTACGTCCACGACCGGCTCGCCACCGCCAAGGCCGACTTCGTCGCGACCAGCCGGCCGCGCGGGCTGTGGCTCGACATCCCCGCCGAGCTGCGACTCGCGACGGTCGCCGCCGGCGATGCCGCGCCGGGCCTGGCGTACGCCTACGCGCCCGACGATCCGGCGCTGCGCGTGTTCTCTCCGCTCGGTGATGCGCCGCTCGCGCCGGTCGACGTGCCCGCCGAGCGGCTCTACCTCGGCGCGCTGCGCGACGCCGCGCTGTTCTTCGACCTCGGCGCCGGGATCGCCGTCGCCGCGCCCGGCTTCTGCGAGGTCCAGTTCGGCCTGCCGCTGGCGATCACCTGCCTCGCCGGCGGCGCCTGCTTCTGGGCGATCGACCTCGACGAGGCGTGCCAGCGCCCCGAGCTGGTGTGCGACGGCCGCATCCACGTGCTCGGCGTGCACCCACAGCTGCGCGACGCGATCGTCGCCGGCGACGTCGGCGGCGCCGGGCCGCCGCGCTGGTTCCGCAGCCCCGCCACGCCGCACGATCCCGACGGGTGGAGCCGGCTGTCCGCTGCGCGGACGTTCGCGCGCTCGCTCGGCGCCTGCTACTTCGCGAGCCCCGTCGCCGGCGGCGCGATCACGTGGTCGGCGTGGCGGCGCTCGCCCGCGCTCAACACGGCGCTGCCCGCCCCCGGGCTCGACTGGCAGCTGCGCGACCCCGGCCGCGGCGGCGCGGTCGCCAGCGACGGCAACGGCGTGCTCACGTCGAAGGCGGCGCCCGCCGACGCGATCGGCCAGCCGCTGCTCGGCCAGCTCGCCGGCGATCGGCGACAGCCGAGCGCGGGGGGTGGGGCCCCCGACGGCTCTGCCGGCGGGGCGGGGGTCCTCCCCCGTGGGATCGAAAGTCTCTGGGTCACCAGCATCGGCGCGCATCGCGACGGCCAGCGCCTGCCCGCCGCCGAGATCGAGGCGCTCGTCGCGGCGCGCCCCGAGGTGTGGGGCTCCACGCTGGTCGACGACCCGCGCGCCGGCGCGGTCCTCGTGGTGTTCGCCCGGCCCGACCGGCTCGACGCCGGCCAGCCCGCGCGCGATACGCTCGCCGGCGAGCTCGCCGCCTTGATCTCGATCGAGCTGGCACCCCACCTCGTGCCCGCGCGGATCGAGGTCTTCACCCTGTCGCCGCGCGTCGGCAAGGACGGCGCGCTGGACCGCGACTGGTGCCGCGGCCAGCACGTCAGCGGCCGGCTCGCCGCCAAGCAGCGCGAGCCACTGTTCACCCAGATCGCGACGCTGCGGCTCGCGCTCGAGCCGTGAGAAAGGATCGCCATGGGACTGCAGGTCTGCGCAGGAGGTCTTCTGATGTGCACCGGCGGCGTCGCGCCGTCGGCGCTGAGCGTCTTGCCGGTCGGCCGGCCGATGTGCGCCGGTCCCGCCGCCAACATCGGCGACGTCGCGCCGATCGTGAACGTCGCGCCGTTCGGCATGTGCCAGCTCGGTCCCCGCCGGCACCTGGACCCCGGGCAACCCCAAGGTCCTCGTCGGCGGCTTGCCCGCCTTGACCAGCGACTCGAAGCTCATGTGCGCGTGGGGCGGCATGATCTCGGTGACGCTGCCGGGCCAGTTCGTCGCCGTCGTCGCCTGATCCGTATGACGCGGCGCACCGACCTCTCGCCGTGGTCATCGCTGTCAGCGCTGTAATGCACCGTAATGGTGTTACGGAGCAGTCGTGGGCAAGCTGGTCGACCTCGGGAGGAAAGATGCAGCTGGAACGAGTGCACCACAGCCAGATTGCGCCGCAGAACCACCTCATGTGCGCGCCCCGTCCGCGGCGCGCGATCATCCTGGACGCCGAGCGATCCTCGCAGCGCGTGCTGCGCGACGATCTCGTCCAGCTCGGCTGCGAGGCCCGCGTCGTCGCGGAGATCGCCGAGCTGCGCGGCGAGCTCACCGCCGCCGACGGCCCCGACCTCATCGCCGCCGAGTACCGCCTCGCCGGCAAGCGCCTCGACGACCTGCTCGCCGTCGTCCCCCAGCCGCTGTGGCCGCGCCTGGTCATCGTCACCGCGTACGCCTCGATCGCCACCGCGGTGCGCGCGGTCAAGCTCGGCGTGGGCGGCTACCTCATCAAGCCGGCGCGCGGCGACCAGGTGCTGCGCGCCGTCGGCTACAGCCTGCCGGGCAACGCCCCCGACGTCGTCGCGCTGCAGGACGGCTCGCAGCCCTACCTCAGCCTCGATCGCGCGATCTGGGAGTTCCTGACCCAGGCCGTCGAGGACGCCGGCACCCTCTCCGGCGCCGCCCGCCTGCTCGGCCTCCACGCCCGCTCGCTGCGCCGCATGCTCGCCAAGTACCCCCCGCCGCGCTGACCAGAGGACGTGGTCATCTCAGTCGAGCATGCGTTCGAGAAGAATGTCGCGGAGATCGCGTCGGCCGTCGAGGACTGCGTGAATCTCCACGGTGTTCTCGACCACGCGGTAGACGATCCGCCAAGGCGATTCGATCACCTCGAGCCATGTCCGATCGGCGATCGGTCGCAGCTCGGGTGGGGTTCGACCTCGATGTGACAACGTGGCGAGCGAATCGCCCCGGGAGAGAATGCGGTCGAGGACCTTCTCCGCACGCAGCGGAGCTACTTCATGAAGCCGTGCGGCCAATCGCTCGAGGTCTCGCAACGCGACCTCCATCCACAGCACGACTCGACGGTGATCGGTCATCGTCGGCGCATCTTGTCAAGCGCGAGCTTGACGCGACGGCGGGCCTCGGCGGTCGAAGACGCCTTCCCGGTTCGTGCGAACGAATCCACGCTCTGGGCCAGGAGCTTCAGCATTGCAAGTGTGTCCTGCAGGCGGTCGTGTTCCACGGCATCCATCACGACGACCCGAGGCTTGCCGTTCTGCGTGATCACGATGGACTGACCACTCTCCACGATTTCGCTGATCAGCGCCTTGGTCCGATTCTTGAGCTCCGTGATGGGACGTACGTTGACCGCCTTCATAGGTCTGAATATAGCACGTTATTCTGGCCGGGACGAAATGTCCCTTTCGCACTGCGGCGCGGTGGCAGTACCTAGGAGCTGATCATGCCAGCGCTCGCAGCGATCGACACGGGCGACGTCACGGTGGTCGACGGGCGGTTCGGCGAAGCATCGATCGCGGCCGTGGCGCGGCGCTTCGAGCTGCCGGCGCTGCTGCGCGTGCTGCGCCGCCGCGGCTACGCGCCCGAGGACATCTGGTTCGAGAGCGTGCGGGGTGCGCCGGCCTCACCCGGGATCGTCGATTCGATCCGGTTCGAGGATGCGCCGCGTCGGGTCGTCGTGCGGCTCAGCACCGGACTGCTCGGCACCGATGGGCCGCTGCCGAGCTACTTCCGGCGCTTCGCCGACGAGCTCGGCGATCCGCGGCCGCTCCTGGCGTTCGTGCGGTTCTTCGATCACGTCATCGCGGCCAACCTCGCCTACGTGGCGCACCCCGCCGACGGCGTGGCGCTCGGCTCGCCGCTGGCGCGCGCCTACCAGATCATCGGCGGAGCGAGATCGCCCGGGCGCGTCCACGCCCTGGTGCGCGCGATCGTGCCCGAGCTGGCGCTCGAGGTGTTCCCGGCGACCTTGACCCGACGCGAGCCCAACGATGCGGCGCGGCTCGGCACCGCCCACCTCGACGGCACGGCGGTGGTCGGCTGGTCGCAGCGCACCCAGGTCGCCGGGCTGGTCGCGCGACTGCACGCCGAGGTCGAGCACGACGACCACGGCCGGCCGTGGGCCGACGTCGTGCGCGAGCGCTGCGAGCGCGTGCTGGTGCCGCTGGTGCGCCGCAGCGCGCGCACGGTCGAGATCCGGCTGCGCGTCGGCAGCTATGGCGGGCGGGCGCGGCTCGCGCAGCGGCCGCAGCTGGGGATCGAGCCGGTGACCGGCGGCGACGCGCAGACCTGGGAGGTCCCGGTGCTGCGGATCGCCGGGCGCGGCTGACTCAGCCGAGGTGCACGGCGCGGACGCAGCGGCGCAGCGGATCGATCGTGAGCGTCACGCGCGCGGTGCCGACGCGGCCGAGCACGAGCACGATCGGCCGGCCGTCGTCGTCGAGATCGGTCTCGATGTCGTCGAGCGCGAGCCGCGCCTCGTAGCGCGGCAGGGTCTCGCGCAGCTCGGCGGCGGCGTGGACGAGGACGCCCTCGACGCTCCAGGCCCCGGAGCGGCTGAGCCCGAAGTCGGGCAGCACGTGGCTGATCCCGCGCTCGGCGGCCAGCACGTGGTCGAGGTTGCGCACCACGTCGTCGATCGGCGCGGGCAGGGCGGGTCGCGCGCCCGCGTCCGGCGTGCGCTGGTCGATGGCAGTCAGGAACTTGCGCTCGAGGAACATCGGCTGCTTTCAGAACTACCGTACATCGCGTCCCGACGAGGAGGACATTCGGTCCGCCTCGTGCGCGGACCAAATGTCCCCTTCGCGCCGGCGTATCCCGACGCTACTCCTGGAGGAACGATGCAGGTGCGCGCGCGGATAGATGTCGGTGATGCCGGGGCGCGGCGCGCGCAGAGCGCCGGAGGGCGCGCATGATGGCGGGAGGATCGACCGTGTGCTTCGGATGCAGCGAGACCTTCGCGCCGGAGCTGCTCGAGACGGTCGGCGACGCGGTGTTCTGCCGCAGCTGCCTGGGCCGGATGCTGCGGCGGGTCGACGAGCGCGCCGCGGCTCCCGGCAAGACCGGGTCGCGCGCCGGCAGCGTGCGCGCCGATCGGGTCAACGGCACGCGCGCCGGCGGCGAGGGCCCGCTCGCGGAGCGCGCACGCAGCCCGAGGACCGCGGCGGCCGACGCGCCGTGCTTCCTGTGCGGCGAGCCGCTCGAGGATCGCGCGGTGATCGAGCTGCACGGCTTCACGATCTGCGGCCGCTGTGCGCGCAGCCTGGTCGGCGACGACCCGGGCGGCGACGCGGCCGGTGACACGGCCGGTGACACGGCCGGTGTGAACGACCGTACGTGCGACGACGACGCGGCGACGGCCGAGCGGCCCACCGGCCCTGCGCGCCTGCGCGGCGGCGACGCGCACGACGAGGATGCGATCGAGACCCCGGGCAGCGGCACCGAGTGGTGCAGCAGCTGCGGCCGGGCCATGCCGGGGCCGGGCAGCTACGTGCTGCTCGACGGCCGGCCGCACTGCGCCGCGTGCGCGGCGAGCCACGCGCGCCGGCCGCGCCCGGCGAGCCCCGAGGCCGGGCGCGACGCCGACGACCCCCGCTGCGACGCATGCGACCGCGCGCTCGGCGGCCCGGCGCCGGAGATCCAGGGCTTCCGGCTGTGCGCCGCGTGCCGTAGCAGCGACCCCGAGCTCGCCCTCGCGCTCGCCCGCGCCCGCCACCAGCGCCGGCTCGCCCGCGCCAGCCGCCGCATCCTCGACGGAGACGATGACTGATGGCCGATCCCACCGCGCAGACGTTCTCGTGCCGCGTCGAGCTGTCCAAGACCGGCGGCATCACGATCGTCATCAAGGACCGCACGAAGAAGGATCAGTATCTGCGCAGCATCGTGCTCGGCCCCGCGTCGATCACGCTGACCTGCAAGGACGGCGCGGTGACGTCGGTGGTGACCCAGAAGGACGGCTCGATCAAGACCAGCGTGACGACCGACAAGGGCACCACGACGATCGATCAGGACGGCGAGACCATCGCGTTCGCGTGCAAGACGTTCAAGGTCGAGGCCGAGACGCTCACGCTCAAGGCGACGAAGGACGGCACGATCACCACCGACGGCAAGTGCACGATCAGACCACCGGAGACGCGCTGATCGATTCCGCCGCCAAGCTGACCTTGCAGAGCGTGCAGAAGCTGGCCGCGACCGCGCAGGACAGCGTGGCGATCACCGCGACCACCAAGATCGCGCTGTCGGGCGCGCAGGCCGAGCTCGCCGGCACCTCCACGCTCGCGGTCAAGTCCGACGGCACCGCCGAGCTCACCGGCATGACCGTGGCGCTCAAGGGCCAGACCCAGCTCAGCGCCGAGGCGCCGATCACCTCGTTCGGCAAGGACATGACCAGCGTCAAGGGCCAGATCGTCGAGGTCAGCGGCGCGCTGGTCAAGCTCGGATAACGACATGGACCCGCGCACCACCACGACCGACGCTCTGTTCGAGGACTACCAGCGCGAGCTCGAGTCGCTCGAGACCTTCCGCGATCGCTACCGCCACCTCTATCCGTTCGCCGGGCTCGAGCGCGACGACCCCGACGTGCAGCGCCTGCTCGAGGGCCTGGCGTTCTTCGCCGCGCGCACCCGCCGGACGGCCGACCGCGCGCTCGCCGGCTACGAGCGCCGCGCGCTCGAGCAGGTGTTCCCGCACCTGGTGACGCCGCTGCCGAGCATGGCGATGCTCACGGTCGACGCCACCGATCGCATGATCGAGCCGCGCACGCTGCCCGCCGGCACCGAGGTCGCGGTGTCGCCGCGCGGCGACGCGCCGGGCCGCCCGGCCACGACCGTCGCCTATCGCACGCTGCGCGAGCTCGTCGTGCGGCCGTTCGATCTCGACCGCGCCGGCATCAAGCTCGCGCGCCTGGGCGACGAGGGCTACGAGCTGGTGATCCCGATTCGCAGCGCGACGCCGCGCGCCGAGGCGGTCGAGGCGATCGAGCTCCACCTCGATCCGCACGGCGACCTGCTCGCCGCGCTGCGCCTGCATCACGCGCTCGCCCACCACACCGTCGCGGCGCGCTACGCGTTCCCGGGCACCGCGCAGCCCGAGCGCCGGGTCCGCGCGCTGGCGTTCGGCCCGCCGCCCGGCGAGGCCGACGGCTTCGCCAACCCGCTCGAGCGGTTCCGCGCGCTGGTCCACTTCCCGCTCGCACAGCTCGCGCTGCGCGTCACCATCGATCAGACGCCGGCGAGCTGGCAGCGGCTCGAGCTGCGGCTGCGGCTCGCGCCGACCTGGCCGCGCGAGCTCAGCGTGCCGCCCGGCGCGTTCGTGCTCCACGCCGCGCCGATCATCAACCTGCACCGCGAGCTCGCCGATCCGGCGCCGCTCGACGGCACCAAGGCGCGGCTCGAGGTCGCGCACCCCGAGCCGACCCGCGAGCTCCGCCCGCGCGAGCTGCTCGGCGTGTACCGCTCGACGCCCGGCGGCCTGGTGCCGCTCCTGCCCGAGGCGCTGGCCGGCCCGGACGACGACTGGTACGCCGTCGAGGTCGATGGCCGCCACGTCGCGCGCCGGGTCTGGCTCGACGTCCACGCGCCGGGCGCGTTCGAGGCGCGCGCCGCGATCGTCGCCGACGTCGACTGGTATCAGCCGGGCGCCGCTCGCGTCCTGCGCGGCCCGCTCGAGGCCCGGCTCACCGCGCGCCACCTCGACGGCCCGCGCTGGCGCGTGATCACGCCGGTCGAGCCCGCGCTCGACAGCCCGCTCGCCGGCCGCCGCGACAAGCTCGCCCGCCTGCTCGCGCTCGCCGGGCGCAGCGACCTCGACGCCCCATCGCTCGGCTTCCTGCTCGACGTCCTCGGCTGCGCCGACCACGAGCTGTTCCAGCGGGTCGCGCGCGCGATCGCCGTGCTCGCCGTCGCCCGCCAGCCCGATGCGCGGTCGCCGTCGGGCGTGCGCACCACGCTCGAGGTCGTGCTGTCGCAGCTGCCGCTCGCGCTGGGCCCCGCGGCCGACCTCCTGTTCGCGCGGCTGCCCGATCTGCTCGCGGCGTGGTCGGGCGACGAGCCGCCGATCGTGCGCGTGCGGATCGAGGGCGACGAGGACGACACCACCACGACCTATCGCTCGGAGGTGAGCCATGCCGGATGACGTTCGCTGGCTCCGGATCCAGATGTGGAAGCCGGTGCGTGAGGTGTTCCAGGCGGCGGACGAGCTGTTCGCCGAGGCCGAGCGGCTGCGCACCGCCGCCGAGGCCGAGGTCGCAGCCCCGCCGGGCGGACCGGCCGCCCCGCCCCGCAAACCTGCGCCGCCCCCGGGTGCGCCCGCCGCGTACCAGCGCCGCCGCCGCGCGGTGCGCGAGGCGATCGAGATCGAGCTCGATCCGGTGCTCACCGACCAGCTCGGGCCGTGGCAGAAGCACGCCTGCGTCACCGCGATCGTCAGCTTCATCGACGAGCGCGAGCAGGTGGCGCTCGGCGCGCTCGCCGACACCTGGCGGGTGCCGCTGCTCCAGACCGAGCTGCTCGAGATCGACGACGGCGGCGACCGCTGCTTCACCCAGCTCGCCGACCTCCTGGCGCGCGCCGATGTCCACGAGCTGGTGTTCGAGATCCACCTCCTGTGCCTGCGCGCCGGCTTCGTCGGCCGCTACGCCGGCCGCCGCCACGAGCTCGACAAGATCACCGGCTCGGTCATCGAGCGCCTGCGCTACTACCTGCCGCACCGCACCGCCGCGCCCGGGCCGCCGCCACCACCGCCGCCGTCGCGCGGGCGCGTCGGCTTCATCGGCTTCCCGCTGCGCTACTACCTCGCCGCCTCCGCGATCGCCCTGGGGCTGTTCGCGGCGCTGCGGCTGGTCTCGGCCCGCGAGGTCGCGCGCTCCAACCTCGCCGAGTACTGCCACTACCACGACGAAGGCGGTGCGCCGTGATCGCCGCGCGCCTCGCCGAGCTCGACGCGCAGGTCATCGCGCGGTTCCCGGCCGATCAGCCGACCCTCCGGGTGTTCCTCGCCGAGCTCGCCCGCGTGCTCGGCGACCCGGCGCTCGCCGCGCGCGAGGGCGCCGCGCTGCTCGCCCGCTTCGAGGACTACCTCGAGGCGCTGCTGGTGAGGGAAGGATGGCGGTAGAGGCGCTCGCCGACGAGGTCGAGGCGCTGTTCCACGGCGCGCGCCGGGTCGCCCGCCGCTCGGGGCACGCCCGGGTCGATGCCGCGCACGTCCTGCTCGCCGCGCTCGAGCCGCCGCCCGACGAGCTACGCGGTGCGCTCGCCGCCGCGCGCATCGACATCGCCCTCCTGCGCGACCGGGTCGAGCGCCGCCTCGGCGAGCTGCCGCGCGGCGTCGCCGGCGACGAGGCCGTCGAGCTCGCCGACGCGATCCGGCCGCTGCTCCGCGTCGCGGGCGAGCGCGCCGCCCGCCGCGGCCCCGGCCCGGTGCGCGCGGTCGACGTGATCGACGCGCTGCTCGCCGCGCCCGCGCTCGCCGAGGCCGTGCACGAGACCGGCGCCGACGTCGCCGCGCTGCGCCGCGCGCTCGACGCGCCCACCCGGCCGGCCGACGGCGCGCCAGGCACGCTCGCCGAGTACACGACCGACCTCACCGCGCTCGCCCGCGCCGGCCAGCTCGATCCGGTGATCGGTCGCGAGCCCGAGATCCGCCAGCTCGTCCACGTGCTCAGCCGGCGGCGCAAGAACAACCCGCTGCTCGTCGGCGAGGCCGGCGTCGGCAAGACCGCGATCGTCGAGGGACTCGCCCAGCGCATCGCGGCCGGCCACGTCCCCGAGCACCTGATCGACCACGCGGTGTGCTCGCTCGACATGGGCCGCCTGCTCGCCGGCACGCGGTTCCGCGGCGAGCTCGAGGAGCGCATCAAGCGCCTGCTCGACGAGATCGCCCGCGCCGGCCGCGTGATCCTGTTCATCGACGAGATCCACATGCTGGTCGGCGCCGGCGGCGAGCAGGGCGGCAGCGACGCGGCCAACCTGGTCAAGCCCGCCCTCGCGCGCGGCGAGCTGCGCTGCATCGGCGCCACCACCACGGCCGAGCACCGCCGCCGCATCGAGCGCGACACCGCGCTGTCGCGCCGGTTCCAGCTGATCACCGTCGACGAGCCCGAGCCGGCGCTCGCCACCACCATCCTGCGCGGCCTCAAGCGCACGTTCGAGGCCCACCACGGCGTGCAGATCACCGACGCCGCGCTGCACGCCGCGGTGCGCCTGGCCGGCCGCCACCTCCCCGATCGCCAGCTCCCCGACAAGGCCGTCGATCTCATCGACCACGCCGCGGCCGGGCTGCGCTCGGAGCTCGCGTCGCGCCCCGAGGCGGTCGAGGCCCTCCACGACCGCATCCTCGGCCTGGAGCTCGAAGCCGAGGCGCTCGGCGAGGTCGAGCGCGCGGCCGACGCCCGCGCCGAGGCCGGCCGGCTGCGCGAGCAGCTGCGCGTCGAGTCCGCCGCCTGGCTGACGTCGCGCGCCGTCGTGCTCGATCGCGCGCGGCTCGAGCGCGGGCTCGCCGACGCCCGCGCCCGCATGGACGTCGCGGTCCGCGAGCGCCGCTACGACGACGTCGCCGAGCTCCAGCACCAGCTCGTCCCCGAGCTCGAGGCCCGGCTCGCCGCGCTGCCGCCGCCCGCGGCCGGCGCGCCGACCGCCTGCGTCGACGAGCCGCTGGTCGCCCAGGTCGTGTCGCGGATGACCGGCATCCCGGTCGCGAAGCTCGTCGGCGACGAGAGCCGCCGCCTGCTCGACATGGAGCGCCTGCTCGGCGCCCGCGTCGTCGGCCAGCCCGAGGCGATCGAGCGCGTCAGCCGCGCCGTCCGCCGGGCGCGCGCCCAGCTCCGCGATCCGCGGCGGCCGATCGGCTCGTTCCTGCTCGCCGGTCCGACCGGCGTCGGCAAGACCGAGCTGTGCAAGGCGCTCGCCGACTTCCTGTTCGGCGAAGAGCGCGCCCTGGTCCGCGTCGACATGAGCGAGTACATGGAGAAGCACGCGGTGTCCCGCCTCGTCGGCGCGCCGCCCGGCTACGTCGGCTACGACGAGGGCGGCGAGCTCACCAACCAGGTCCGCCGCCGCCCGTACTGCGTGATCCTGCTCGACGAGGTCGAGAAGGCCCACGCCGACGTCTTCCACCTGCTGCTCCAGGTGCTCGACGACGGTCACCTCACCGACGCCGCCGGCCGCCGCGTCGACTTCAAGCACACCCTGATCATGCTGACCTCCAACCTCGGCACCCAGCCGCCCGCCGCCGGCGCGCCGTGGGTGATGCCCGGTGCCGGCGACGACTCGGGCCGCGTGCTGCGCGCCGTGCGCGGCCACTTCCGCCCCGAGCTGCTCAACCGCCTCGACGACATCATCGTGTTCCACGGCCTCGACCGCGCCGCGCTCATCCCGATCGTCGGCCTCCACGTCGCGGCGCTGCGCGCCCTCATGGCCGAGCAGCACATCGGCCTCGAGGTCTCGCCCGCCGCTGCCGAGCTGCTCGCCGAGCAGGGCTACCAGCCCGAGTACGGCGCGCGCCCGCTGCGCCGCCGGATCCAGGAGGCCGTGCAGGACCCGATCGCCGAGCTCATCATCCGCGGCGAGCTGTCCGCCGGCGATCGCGTCGTCGTCGACGTCGAGCGCGGCGCGCTGCACATCCGCGCGGTCACCGCATCCTGATCAGCCGCCCAGCTCCATCATTCCTCGCCCCACTGCGCGACGATCCGCTGGTTCTGGCCGAGCGCGAACTGGATCGTCGAGGTCTTGTGCGGCGACGGCACCAGCTCGAGCTCGAAGCGATAGACCTCGAGATCGGCGAAGTCGCCGAGCTTGGTCGGCGCGCCGTCGACCGAGATCTGCAGCACGCCGTCGACCGTGTTGACCAGCCCGTCGAGCTGTTTCGGGTCGAGCAGCTCGACCGCGCCGAACCACGCCTTGGCCGCCTCGTCGTAGCCGACCATCGTCCACTTCATCCGGACCTTGATGTTCACCAGGTCGCGGCTCAGCTTGGCCCGCAGGTTGGTCCGGTTCTCCTGGCTCACGAAGCACGACAGCCGGATCGGGTCGGTCACGTCACCGCCGTAGCGGAACCGCTCGATCACCCCGACACAGCTCACCGTCGCGCCGCCGAGCAGCGACTGGCTCGTCCCCGCCAGCGGATTCCACACCACGATGTCCTTGCTGAGGATCAGCCCGCCGAGCCCCGANNCCCCTTGCGGCCGGGCGCGACGTTGAACGCATGCTGCCACGCGCACGCGACGTCCAGGTCGTTCGACACCGGCATGACGCCAGTGTGCGCTCGGGCCGCGCGCCGGCAGCCGGGCAAATCGTCCTACCTCGGCTAGGATGCGCGTCCCATGCAAGGCGGCATCACCCTCGTCACCGGTTCGGCGGGTCACCTCGGCGAGGCGCTCGTGCGCGTGCTGCGCGCCGCCAGTCGCCCGACCCGCGGCATCGACCTCCTGGCGTCGCCGTCGACCGACGTCGTCGGCTCGATCACCGATCCTGACCTCGTCGAGCGCTGCATGGACGGCGTCCGCGACGTCGTCCACGCCGCGACCCTGCACAAGCCCCACGTCGGTACCCACAGCCGCCGGCAGTTCATCGACACCAACATCACCGGCACGCTCAACCTCCTCGAGGCCGCCACCCGCGCCCGGGTCCGCTGCATGCTGTTCACCAGCACCACCAGCGCGTTCGGCGACGCGCTCAGCCCGCCCGACGGCGCGCCCGCCGCCTGGATCACCGAGGACGTCGTCCCCGTCCCCAAGAACATCTACGGCGTCACCAAGGTCGCCGCCGAGGACCTGTGCCAGCTCGCGCATCGCAACCAGGGCCTGGCCTGCCTGGTGCTTCGCACCTCGCGGTTCTTCCCCGACCTCGACGACGATCCCGCCAAGCGCACCGCCTACCCCGACGCCAACCTCAAGGCCAACGAGTTCCTCCACCGCCGGCTCGACATCGAGGACGTCGTCGACGCGCACCTGTGCGCCCTCGAGCGCGCCCCGGCGCTGGGCTTCGGCCGCTACATCATCAGCGCCACCACGCCGCTCCACCCCGACGACGCCGAGGCCCTGCGCCGCGACGCGCCGTCCGTCATCACCCGCCGCGTCCCCGGCTGGGAAGCGATCTACGCGCAGCTCGGCTGGCGGATGGCGCCGTCGATCGACCGGGTCTACGACAACGCGCGCGCCCGCCGCGACCTCGGCTGGCAGCCGCGCCACGACTTCGCCTCGGTGATCGCCCGCGCCCGCGACACCGGCGACATCCGCAGCCCCCTCGGCCGCGCCATCGGCGTCAAGGGCTACCACCCCGACGGCGTCTACCCGTTCCTGCCCGCGCCATCCGCGGAATAGCTAGCTCAGCGGAGCAACCACGCGCTGGATTGGCTACTCGTCGTCGTCTTCGCCGAACAGGATGCCGACGCGAAGCTCGATCGCATCGAATGGTTCGGCACGGACCCGCTCGTCGCGATCGGCGATGACGACCTCGACGTAGCCGTCCGGATGCCAGCGATACACCGCGAGCGTCTCGTCGACCGGGTCGACGAGCCAGTAGTGGCCGACCTGATGGAGATGGTATGCGCGCTTCTTCTTGATCAGGTCATTCCGCTTGTTGGTCGACAGTACTTCGCAGATCCAGTCCGGGCGCACCAGCACGGGCACCTCGGCGGGAAGCGCGGCCATTCGCTCGCGTCGCCATCCGGCGATGTCGGGCCGGAACACCTGCGTGTCCGCCAGCTGGATCTCGACCTCGGTCGCAAACCACCATCCCCCGGGCCAGCGTCCCCCGGGGCGTCGGTCGTACGGCCCGAGCCGCTGAGACAACCGGAACTGGGCGCCGCCATGGCGCCCCGAAGCGGCTTCCTTCTCGACGAGAACGCCATCGATGATCTCGTGCCGTCGCCGCTCCTCGGGGATCGCGAGCAGATCGGCGATCGTCGCACGGCGGATCTCGGCAGCGTCTGTCACACGTACAGCATAGCCGACTCGCGTGCGCGCAGAGCGCGCGCAAGGCGCCGTCAGTGGCTCGAGGTAAGTCCTCGCATCAGCTCAGGAAGCCCTTCGCGATGTTCATCAGCTCGGTGTTGGCGGCGACCGCCTTGGCGAACGCTTCCTTCTCGCTGGCCGACAGCTCGATCTCGAAGGTGCGCTCGGCGCCCTTGGCCGACAGCTTGACCGGCACGCCGGCGAACGCGCCGGTCACGCCGAACTCGCCGTGCAACTCGACGGTGCACGGCACCACGCGGCCCTGGTTGCGCACGATCGCCTCGACCATCAGCGCCGTGCCGGCCCCGGGAGCCTGCCACGCCGACGTGCCGATCAGGCCGGTCAAGGTCGCGCCGCCCTTCTTGGTGCTCTCGATCACCTCGGTCAGCTTCTCGGGGCTGAGGAACCTGGCGACCGGCACGTTGCCGATCATCGCGTTCGACACGATCGGCACCATGTCCTTGTCGGTGTGGGCGCCGAGCACCATGGCCTGGACGTCCTCGACGCTGACCCCGGCCGCCATCGCGAGGTAGGTGCGGAACCGCGCGCTGTCGAGCACGCCGGCCGAGCCGATCACGCGCTCTCGCGGGAACCCGGTGACCTGCTTGGCGACGAACACCATCGCGTCCAGCGGGTTCGACACCACGATCAGCACCGCGTCGGGCGCGTGCTTCTTCACGTCGCCGCAGATGCCCTTGACGATCCCGGCGTTGATGTTGATCAGCTCCTCGCGGGTCTGACCCGGCTTGCGCGGCACGCCTGCGGTCATCACGACCACGTCGCAGCCGGCCATCGCCTCGGACTTGTCGGTCGCTACGAAGCCGGTGTTGTTGAAGCCCTCCCACGGTCCGCACTGCGTGAGGTCGAGCGCGCGGCCCTCGGCCGGACCCGCCTTGATGTCGATGAGCACGAGGTCGCCGAGCTCCTTTTGCACCGCCCACTGGGCGACGGCCGCGCCGACGTTTCCACCGGCGCCAACGATTGCGATCTTGGGACGCTTGATCATGGTGCCGGAGGCATACCCCCCAACCGGAACACCGCGCAACCGATCCGGCGCGCGGCGATGCGTGAGGCGCGCGGAGCTAGCGAACCGATCAGCGCGTGACGACGACCGACCAGGCGCTCGAGCCGGTGCATCCCGGCAAGACGCCGTTCGGCGTCACCGAGCCGATCTTCGTCGTCCCGTAGCGGCCCGGGACGGCGTCTGGCACCTCACGCATCGCCGCGGGCCTGATCGGTTGCGCGGCGTTCGGGTCAGGGGGTATGCCTCCGGCACCATGATCAAGCGTCCCAAGATCGGCGGCTGCACTTCGGATGATTGAACACGTAACACGGCGCATTGCTGATCTTCTCGTTGCACACGGCGCAGCCGTTACCGCGGCAGCCGGCCCATTGCCCGGGCGTTCCGTTGCAGGTACTGCAGTCGAAGTCGGCGCCCGAGGGGGTGGGGCAGGCGGCATTGCAGGTGAAGTACTGTCCGGCGCAGTTGTCGTTGCGGGTGCAGTTCGGATGATCGAAGAGGTAGCAGGGAGCGCTGCTGAACTTCTCGCCGCACACGGCGCAGCCGTTGCCGCGGCAGGCGGCCCATTGCCCGGGGCTGCCATCGCAGGTCAGCGCCGTGGTCGTCGGCTCCGCCGCGAGCGCTTCGGGCATCCCGCCTGTCAGTTCGTCCTGCGTCGAGCCGGCAGGCGACCGCATCGGATCGACCGCGATGGCCTCCGAGGCCTTGGGGTCCTCGCGTACGTCGACAGTGGAACACGATCCCAGGATCGCGACGGCTAAGATGACAAACCGGTTCATGAGGCCTCCTTGTACGGCAGAACAACCCCGTTGGCGTAACGCACGCGTGCGCTCGTCGACAAGGATCGCCATCACAAGTACAGTGAAGCCGTCCTCGCGATCATGTATACAAAGTGGCTCGTTTTAACTCGCCACTCGACTCGCAGCTCGATGAGCGACCGACTCCCGTTCTCCGCCCGACAATATATTGTGAGCTAGAGAAGCCGCAGCTTGCTACAGTGCGATGATACGCGGCACCGGGCAGTCCGCTGGCTGATACGGTCCGACCTGCCGACTACGGAACCACGAAGATCGGCTCGGTGACGCCGAACGGAATCTTCCCGGGGTGCACCGGCTCGAGCGGCTGGTCGCCGTACGCCGCGATCACGACGAAGCCGCCGGTGGCGCGGACCTGGACGGGGACCTCGCGGTGGAACCGCACCACCGCCGGGTTGCCCGGCTCGGCGTCGCCCGGCAGGATCGGGATGGTGTCGACGGTCTGGCCGTCGACGATGACCTCGAGCGCGGTGACGTCGACCCAGGTCGCCGCCTGGATGGTGACGTCGACCATCTGGGGCGAGCCGGCGCCCATCGTGGTGTCACCGGGGCCGGTCATGCCGAGCCGGGCGGTGACGTAGATGCCGCCCGAGACGGCGGCGTGGCCGGCGGCGAGCTGGTCGCGCACCAGGTTCGGCGTCAGCTGCTGCGGATCGTCGGTGCCGACCGCGACGCAGGTCCGCGGATAGCCGACCGGCGAGCCGGCGATGCCGTGGCTGTCCGACGAGCCGACCGCGAACACCTTGCGCCCCGCGTGCAAGAGGCCCAGCCAGTCGTTGACGTTGCGGGCGCGGTTCTGCTGCCAGCCGGAGTTGTTGAACACCTCGACCAGCGTGAACTTGGTGTCCCAGTCGGCGGCCGAGCTCGCCAGCCCGGTCGCCGGATCGAAGCCGACGTAGTCGAAGTAGTTCGCGCCGCCGCGCGGGTGGTTGATGATCACCAGCGGCGCCTCGCGGCGCGCCCGCACCACGTCGAACACCTTCGGCGGCGACAGCGTGGTCAGCGCGATGTCGGGCTGGTCGGCGGTCGGAAACGTCTGCCACTTCGGCGCGCCGGCGTTGACCCCCGTCGGGTCCGGGGTCAGCGGGAACACGCCCATGTGGCCCCAGACCTCGAACGACGTCAGCTCGATCGAGCCGATGCCGGCGGCGAACCGCTGTACGCCGAGCCGGGCGATCTCGGCCGAGAAGTCGGCGACCCACTCGTGCTCCGAGCGCACCGGGAGCTCGACACCGTCGGCGACCGCCTGCGCGACCTTGGTCAGCGCGTCGTCGCCCGAGTCGTTGGAGCGCCAGGTGTGGACGTGGAAGTCGCCGCACTGCACACCCGGCGTCGCGACGCTGCGATCCATCGTGGCCTCGACCAGCGAGGTGGTGCCGGCCACGACGTCGACGGTCTGGCGCACCAGCTCGTACTCGTAGCCGCGCGACACCACGACGTCCCAGCGGCCGGGTGGCGCGGTCAGCGTGACGTCGCCGGCCATCGCGTAGGCCACGTGGAGGCGCGCGTCGGTGATCGCCGGCTCGCCGAACCGCGCCGGCACCTGCGGGATCGCCTGGCCGCCCGCCGGCAGCAGCTGGACGCGCACCGGCACCGGCGCGCCGGCCTCGGTCGCCGTGACGTGGACCGACCCGACCGACGGCAGCGCGATCGTCGGCGCGACCGGGTTTCCCGCCGGCCGCGTGAGCCCCAGCGCGTCGCCGCGGCGATACGCCGTGAACGTGACCGGGGTGGTGATGGGAACGTGGAGGGTGTACTGGCCGCTGGCGTCGGTGGTCGCGCGGCTCAGGTAGTTGCCGCTATCATCGACGGCGTGGACCCGCACGCCGGCCTGCGGCACGCCATCGCGGGTGACGGCGCCGCTGAACCCGGACAGCGTCTCGCCGCGGGTGCGCGCCACCGCGCTGACCACGCCGTCGAGCCCCGGGCCGCCGATCACGATCTGGGCGTGCAGCCGGTCGGTCGCGGTGCACGCCGGCATGGTGAAGCCGTCACCGATCGCGCCGACGAAGCCCGACACCGACATCCCCCCGCCGAGCACGCCCTTGCCGGGGAGGTAGGCCCAGCTGGTGGCCGCGTCGTCGATCAGCGCGACGTACGGCGCGTTCTGCATCGACTCGTCGAAGCCCTTGCCGGGCTGGAACACGGGAGTGCGCTTGGTGTACATCAGCGCGTGGAGCAGCGCCGGCACGCTGCGCTCGTCGGGCGGCGCGTAGCGGTAGCGGATGTCGACGTGCTCGGAGCCGGGCGCCAGCTCGTAGTCGATCGCCGCGTCGACGTCCTCGAAGGTGTCGCGGAACAGGACGCCGACCACCGACTCGAAGAACGGCAGCGGATGCAGCTTGCCGCGCGCCCGGATGATCGCCGGCTTGCCGTCGCTGCCGTCGGCGAGCACCGACACGCTGTCGGTGACGACCGTCGGCCGGCCGCCCCACGGGTCGTAGAGGTCGCTGTCGCAGACGTCCTCGATCACCAGCGCGATCTTGTCGTTGGCGAGCACGAAGTCGCCCGCCTTCCAGGTCGCCAGGCCCGACGGCACCGGCGGCAGGTCCTCGGCGCGCACGCGGCCCGCGCGCGCCTGGCCGGGGCCGGCGCCCAGCGGCGCGGGATGGCCGTCGCCCCCGCTGGGAAAGGGTCCCGGGGCGCAGCTCGGCGGCGAGCCGGGGTTGCCGTCGCCGCCGCACGCGGCGAGCACACACGCGAGCACGAGGAGTCGGGTCACGGGCGCGAAGGTACCGCAACGCCGCGCGCGTGACAGCCGGTGACGATCGCGGCTACCTGGTCACGACCACCGACCACGGCGTGTCGCGCCCGCCCAGCGCGCCCTTGCCACCGCGATCGGTGCGCTCGAGCCGGATCACGTCGCCCTTGTGCAGCTCGATCTGCGCCGAGCCGGGCGTGCGCGCCTTGCCGTCGGGCAGCCGCCACACCAGCGGCACGCCGTCGCCGCGCACGACGATGCTGTAGGTGCCGGTCTCACCGGTCCAGCGCAGGAGGTCGATGTCGAGCCGGGTGTCGAGGTAGCCGCGCAGCTCCTCGGTGAGCACCAGCGGGTTGGCGTCGGCCTCCATGTTGTTGGGCTCGGTCTCGCCGGCGAGCGTCTCCTCGGTGACGGTCAGCGTGTACGGATCACTGACGTTCTCGACCGGCAGCTTGTCGGCGCCGAGCGTCTCGCCGACCGTGATCACGACCGGGCCGTCGACCTCGCGGCGGTGCAGGACCTCGCCGCCGCCGACGCCGGCCTCGTCGACCGTCGCGCCGTGCAGGCCGTCGCCGTCGTTGACGCTGAGGTTGATGTCGATGTTGGGCAGGCCGCTGACCGCGACGGTCACGACGCGGCGGCTGCCGGCCGCCCAGGGCACGAGGTAGACGTCGCGGTCGGGCTCGGTCGGCGAGTGCCGCTTGCCGAGATAGCCGGTGACCGGCACGCCGGCCGCGATCCGGTTGGCGCGCGAGACGTCATCGTTGGGCTCCTGCTCCTCGCGCAGCGGCGGCTCCGAGCGCGTCACCAGCACCACGCCGGCGGCGATCGCGGCGATCACCAGCACGATCGTGCCGCCGAGCACCAGCGCGCGCTGTCGCCGCAGCCCGCGCTCGAACGCGTCGATGTCGGAGCGGCGCAGCCGGAGGTCGCTCGCGGCCTCGTCGTGCTCGATCAGCAGCCGGCCGCCGCCGAGCGAGCGCGCGCCGGGCCGCGCCCCCGGCCCCGTCGCGTCGTGCACGGTCTCGCCGTAGACCTCCTCGATCGCCTCGGCGAGCTCGCCGGCGGTGCGCCAGCGCGCGTCGGGCTCGCGCGCCAGCGCCTTGTGGCAGATCTGGTCGACCGCGGGCGGGATCGCGAGCCTGGGCGCGCGCTGCGACGGTGCATCGGGCTGCGCCGTGAGGTGCTTGGTCAACACGCCGACCGCCGTCGAGCCGGTGTAGAGGTGCTCGCCGGTCAAGAGCTCGAACATCAGCGAGCCGAACGCATAGATGTCGGTGCGCGAGTCGACCTCGTCGCCGCGGATCTGCTCGGGCGCCATGAAGTACGGCGTGCCGACGATCGCGTTGCGCTCGGTCTCGCGCCCCGTCCCGATCCCGCGCTGGTCGAGCTTGGCGAGCCCGAAGTCGAGCACCTTGGCATAGTCGCGGCCGCCGGTGGTCCGCGTGATCAGCACGTTCTCGGGCTTGAGGTCGCGGTGCACGATGCCGAGCTCGTGGGCCTCCTGCAGCGCGCCGCAGCTCTGGGCGAGCAGCGGCGCGCAGCGCGGCCATGGCATCGGGCCGTCGCGGCGGATGATGTGCGCGAGGTCGAGCCCGCGCACGTACTCCATGATCAGGTACAGCGCGCCCTGGACGTTCCCGAAATCGAACACCTGCACCGTGTGGGGATGGTGCAGCTTGCTGACCGCGGCGGCCTCGCGCTCGAAGCGCTGCACGACCTCGGGGTCCTGCGCGAGGTCGCGGTGCAGCACCTTCATCGCCGCGAGCTTGCCCATGCGGAGGTGCTCGACGCGGTACACCACGCCCATGCCGCCGCGCCCGAGCACCTCGAGCACCCGGTAGCGCCCGTCGACGATCCGGCCGAGCCAGGCGCGGTTCGAGTCGCTGAGCCGGCGGTCGCCGGGCTCGATGTCCGAGCGCGCGGC
>VBLP01000053.1:67981-70481 GCA_005887925.1 Deltaproteobacteria bacterium
GCCCCGGCAAGCCTCGTCGAGCAGCTGCCAGCGCAGCGTGCCGGCGGTCGCGCCGGTTGGCACGCCACGTGAGCCAGGCAACCCCGGGGCGGCCTCGCGCGATCCAGTGTGATCGCGGCGGCAGGCGCGTGCGACGGCGGCGCAGGACTTGCGTGGCCGCGGCTCAGTGGCCGCGGCTCATTCGATCGCGCCGCCGGCCTGGTGCCACAGCGCGAGGATCTTCGGCGAGTAGTCGTAGCTCCGCAGCGCGGCGTGGTCCTGGCGATCGATCACGCGCTTGAAGCACGCCAGCGCGAGCTCGCTGTCGCCGTAGGCGACGTGCGCTGCGCCGAGCAGCACGGCGACCGCCATCCCCTCGTCGCTGTCGAGGTAGTCGAGGTCGGGCTCGAGCGGAACGAGCGCCGCCTTGACCGCGGCGAAGTCGCCGTCCTTCCAGGCCTGCCGCGCGGCGGGCAGCGCCCTGGCGACCCGCGCGGTGGCTTCGCGGCGATGCTCGCGGCGCGCCCTGGACTCGGCGTCGAGCGCCGGCTGCTTCGCGGCGCTGAGCCGGACGTGATAGACCGGCACGATCAGCTGCTCGCCCTTGTCGATCGAGGACCGCTCGAGGAAGTTGTAGCGCCGCAGCATCTCGGCGTTCTTGCCGTCGCCGAAGTACGCCTTCGCGATGTCCGACAGCGACTCGGTGCTCTGTGCCGTATGCGTGATGGTGAACGGGATCGTGACCGACGAGCCCGCCGGCAGACTGTCCTGCGAGGCGCCGTTGAAGTCGGCGAGGAACGAGCCGCGCCGCGCGCTGCCGAGGTAGGTCATCGCCAGCGACTCGAAGGTGTCGCCGGGCGCCGTCGTGACGTCGCGGCTGATCGGGATGCGCAGCCGCTCGCCCGGCCGGAGCGGGCGCGCGTGCGTCATCTTGTTCTCCTCCATGAGGAACACGGCCTTGGTGCGATCGCCGTAGAACTCGGCCGCGATCAGCTCGAGCGTGTCGCCCGGCTTGACGCGGTAGGGGACCGGCCGATTGGCATCCTGGGCGTGCGCGGGGCCGGGCGCGGCCGCCACCGCCACGGCGAGCACCAGCCACACTCCGAGGCGCGCGGCCATCATCGCGACGCTCCCGGCGGCGGCGCTCCGGCGGCGATCGGCGGCGTCTTGCCCGGCGCGGCCGGGACCCGCTCGGCTGCGAAGTCGACCGAGAGCAGCTTCGGCGCCGTCGCGGCCCCCGCGGCGATCTCGACCACGCGCTCGACCGGCTGGTACCAGTCGTGGACGAACCGGACCACGTGGCGGCCCGCCCGGAGCTCGATCGGCCGCGCGATCGGCGTCTCGCCGTACGACACCCCGTCGATCGACAGCTTCGCCCATGGCAGGGCGTTGACCTTGAGGTAGCCGCGGCCGGCGTTCTTGACCGCCGCGGGATGCGCCGGCGTCGCGCTCAGCGGCGCGACGTGGATCAGGCCGAGCATCAGGATCAGCATGCACAGCGTGATCGCGTGGGCGACGATGCCGCCGCGCACGACATGGCGCGCCTGCATGTTGGGCTGCTGCAGCGCGCCGGCGCCGCCGGTCGCCGCCGGGTTCAGGTACTCGTCGGCCTCGAGCTCGGTGATCACGTTCTGCGACCGGAGGAACAGCACCAGCCGCGCGTGGTGGTTCATCTCGACGTGCTTGGCCAGGAAGTGCTCGAGCGCCATCACCATGTGCTGCGCCGAGCGCCAGCGGTCGCGCGGCTGCTTCTCGAGGCAGCGGTCGATCACGCGCTCGAGCTCGCGCGGGATCTCGGGGTTGAGCTTGCGCGCGCCGACGTGCTTCTCGAGCCGGATCTTGTGCATCGCCGACCGCCGCTCGTCCTCGATGAACGGCTTCTTGCCGGTCACCATCTGGTACAGCAGCACGCCGAGCGAGAAGCTGTCGCTCCGGGCGTCGAGCTTGTCGCCGAGCACCTGCTCGGGCGACATGTAGGCGGGAGTTCCGATGCCGGTACCGGCCTCCGTCAGGTCGGCGAAGCTGTTGTCCCGGGCGATCCCGAAGTCCATCAGCTTGGTCCCGCCGTGGCGGGAGATCATCACGTTGGCTGGCTTGATGTCGCGGTGGACGATCCCCCGGTAGTGGATGTAGTCGAGCGCGCGCGCGACCTGCATCGCGATGATCGCCGCGACGTCGTACGGCAGCCGCCCGCATTTCTCAAGAAGATCATACAGATCGATGCCCTGGACGTACTCCATCACGATGAACAGCGCGCCGCGCTCGCGATGGAAGTCGTAGATGTGGATGATGTTCTCGTGTTGTAACAGCGCGAGACTCTTGGCTTCTCGCTCGAAGCGGGTCACCACGTTCTCCTCGAGCGCGGCCGAGCTCTTGAGCGCCTTGATCGCCACCGTGCGTCCGAGCGGGTCCTGGACTGCGCGGTAAACTACCGCCATTCCTCCAGAAGCTACCTCCTCGACGATGCGGCAGTTGCCTATGCGCTCGAGCATGGTACCCAGCGAAGCGTAACGGGGTTGAC
>VBLP01000220.1 GCA_005887925.1 Deltaproteobacteria bacterium
AAGGATCTCGACCTCGACCGGACCATCGGTCAGCCCCTCCTTCTCGCGGCGCGCGCGGAACGCGGCAAGATGGGGCGCCTGGCGATGAGCATCGAACGCCGCTTCGTCGACGTACATCTCGTAGACCAGGAACAGATCCGGATCTGTGGTCGAGCGATGGGGGCGATAGGTCAGGCATCCCGGCTCGGTGCGTCGCACAACGCTTGCCTGTTCGGCGAGCAGGGCCGCCAGTGTGTCGCCCTTGCCCTTCGCCGCCCGGATCTTGGCAACCACGGTGAGCACGTCGGCCATGATGAGACTCCTCCGGCTTCAATCTTTGCGCGAATCAGCGCCTCCGGTCCGAGGACGCAGACGTGATTTCATCAAGAGATAGCTTGATGCTGTCAGCGTCGACGTGATGGCGAGCGAGAACCTCAAGGGCTGCTTTGAACCTTGGTGGTTGGCGAATCATGCGTCAGCTCCGCGACGCTGTCGGCGAAGCCCTGCAGCACGGCAAGGCGCTCCTGGGGTGATAGTGAGAGCATCCAGCGGATCAGCGTGGCATCGACACCGTCGTCGGCATCGCATGGAGTGGGATCGCGGACCGCCAGCACGGCTGCAAGATACCACGGGTCGGCGCGGCCCCACCGAACCCTGCAGCCTGCCGACTTCCCAGCGGCGCGCCGTGGCCTGCGTCGCGAGGTGCGCGTGCGGAGTCAGCGCCCGGCGCGCAGGGCGAGCACGGCGGCGAGGCCTTCGTCGCAGGTCGGCCGGATCTGCTCGGGCGGCAGCACGAACCCCCCGCTGCCGCCGGGCCACGACGGCCGGAGCTCGATCGTGAACGACAGCGCGCCGGCCTCGCCGTACATCCAGTCGATCATCGCCCCGGCGGCTGGATAGAGCTCGATGGCGGAGCTCAGCCGGTACAGCGTGCCGTGCGCTGCGAACATCGCCGACGCCATGCGGTCGCCGAGCGCGGCGAAGCGATCGCGATCCGGGGCCGGCGTGCCGGTGTGGCCCCACGGGTAGAGGACCAGCTGACCGAAGGCGTGCAGGTCGACGTGGAGCGCGATGTGCTCGCGCCGGGCGAGGTCGCGCAGCGCGGCGGACTCCGGCTCCGAGAATGCGTAGGGCCCGCGGTACACCGGCGACAGCCGGCTGCTGCTCGACCCGTTGCCGCCGAAGCCGACGGAGAAGTTGCGGTTGAGATCGACGCCGAAGCGGTCGCGCCGGTTCTTGCGCCAGTAGCGATCGCTGCTCCAGCTGTACTGGTAGCCATCCGGGTTGGCGACCGGGACGATCCACAGCCGCGTGTGATCGACGAACGCGCGGATCGCCGGATCGCGGTCGTAGTCGCGGATGAGGCGGTCGGCGACGCAGGTGGCGACCATCGGCGCGATCCATTCGCGCGCGTGGAGGGTGCTGTTGATCAGCATCGGCGTGCCGTCGGCCGGTCCGATGCGGATCGCCCAGATCGGTCGGTTGTCGAGCGAGTTGCCGATCACCTGCAGCGTGGCACGCTCGGAAGCGCGCTCGGCCAGCTCGCCGAGGTGCGCCGTGATCGCCCTGTAGTCGTGATACTCGGCGAACCAGTCCGCCGTGCGCGCGGCGGGGCTGCGCAGCCGCCTGGCCTCCGCGGCGGCGACGGCATCGATGTCGGGAACCAGCACCTGCCAGGACACGCCGGCCGCGGCCAGCCGATCGAGCGCGTCGCTCCACACCACGACATCGAGCGGCAGCCCGGCGCCCTGGTGCTCGCTCCACACGTCGATCGCGAGCGACTCGGCGAGCGCGCACGCGGCCGGCGGGTCGCACGACACGCGGATCGCGACGCGGACCGGCGGTTGCGATGCGTGGCGTGCGACAAGGACGGCGGACGCCGCGAGGGTCAGCGCGATCGCCGCAAGTGCGCTTCGACGAACCACGTGCCGGTCGATCAGCTGCAGCAACATCCCACGAGTGTAGCCTGCCCACGCTAGCACGGCCCTTCTCTCAGCGCTGCAATGGTCAGCGCGTCGGTAGCACCGACCGTAGTTGACCGATCGGGATCACCTCGACGCGTCGGTCGAGCCGGTAGCGATGCGGCCCGGGATAGACCACGTGGAGTGCTGCCAGTCCGAGATCGGAGAGTGCAATGTGCATCGACTTCGTCATCGCCGGGGCATCGCCCCACCTGGCCTCGAAGCCGATCAGGCGGTCGCCGCGCCGCCAGACGAAGTCGACCTCGGCGCCAGCGTGCGTCGACCAGAAGTTTTTCAAGGAAGCTCCAGGCGCACCGGTGATGCCGCTGTTCAGCGCCGCAGCGATGCAGCTCGGCTCGTGCCACCTCGTCCTGGTGGCCACAGCGCGGTAGAGAACGGCCAGCGCGGGGCGAGCACGGCGGCGAAGCCCTCGTCGCAGGTCGGCCGGATCTGCTCGGGCGGTAGCACGGCGAGGTCGCGCAGCGCGACGGGAGAACGCAGACGGGCGCGCTGGCTTACATGAAAGCCGCGACGGCGGCGGGCGTTGTTCGGCCATGACGCATGGTCGCGCTTTTGTGTGGTCTCTCCTGATCGGTACGAGCGTGGTCGCGGGGTGTGCCGGCGCTGCGAAGGTCTCGACGCTGTCGGCCCCGCCGGCAGTCCGCGAGGCGCCGCCGCCGGCGTACCAGGCAGCGGCCGCGCCGCCGCCGGGCGCGGCGTCGACGGGGTATGCCGACGTCAACACCGACAACGCGCTGATCAGCAACGGCTCGGTCGCGGCGACGTCCGAGGAGCTGCTGCCGACGGCCAGCGCGTTCCGGCGCGAGGTCTACCGGCTCGGCGGCCGCGTGTTTGCCGAGCAGGTCCACTTCCATGTCGACGCCGACGACGAGGTGAAGCAGGCGTCGGCCGCGACCTACCGGATCAAGCTCCTGCCCCGCTTGCTGCCGGACCTGCTCGACTGGCTCGGCAAGCACGCGACGATCACCGCGCAGGACGTGTCGTCGATCATCGCGATGGAGAGCGAGGGCGACGCGTCGATCGTGCGCGCCGACGTGCAGGCGAGGCTCGCCGAGATCGACGGCCAGCTCGCCGATCCGGCGCTCGACCCGAAGCACCGCGCGGCGCTCGAGACCGAGCGCGCGAAGCTGACCGGCGCGGCGATCGCGGACCCGGGCGCGATGGCCGACAACACGCGCCGCGTCGCGGTGCTCGACGTCCGGTTCGAGGCGCCGCTGCGGCCCGATCCGCTCGCCCGCGGCAGCCTGATCGGTCATGCGCGCGGCTCGCTGCTGGGGCTCGGCGTGCTCGGCCAGACGCGCGGTAGCCGCATCGGCGGCGGCGTCGGCATCGGCGGCCGGTCGCCCGTGGCGAGCTTCGAGGTCATGGGCTACGCGGCGCCGACGATGGCCGAGCGCGCCGGGGTCACGGTCACGCTCGGCATCGGCAGCTATTCGCGGGCGCTGGGCTCGGGCCATCGCAGCTCGTTCAATCCGTACATCGGCGCCCGGTTCGGCTATGCGTACCTCCAGGCGAACTACCTCGCGGTCGCTGCGGAACTCGGCGTCGAGCTGGTCAAGCAGCGCGGCGTCTTGTGGACGGTGTCGGCGCGACCGATGGGCCTGGTCGGCAGCGACTCGCAAGGCGCGATCGAGGTCGGCTCGTCGCTCGGCCTCGCGTTCTGAGCCAGGTCTGATCCCGACCCAGGAACCGGCGCCAGCTCCACCTCATATCCGCCGAGGTCCGGCGTCCATCAGGCTGGCTCACAGCAAGGCGAGCAGCTCGTCGGTCGTGAGGATGGTGGCGAACTCGCGGTTGAGCTCGGCCAGGCCGACCTCGTGCATCACCGCGGCCGGGATGACGCGCCCGTCCGGACCCGGCGAACGCATGGCGAAGGCCACGGTGGTGTCGGACAGGACGAAGGTCCGGAAGCCGAGGTTTCCGGCCATGCGCGCGGTCGTCGAGACGCAGTGGTTGGTGGTGAAGCCGCACAGCACCACGGTGTCGCTCGCGTGCGCCTTGAGGCGCGCCTCGAGATCGGTGCCGATGAAACCCGAGTTGACGTGCTTGCCGACGACCGGCTCGCCCGGCGCCGGCGCCGCTTCGTCCTTGATCGCGTTGCCGGGCGAGCCGGGGCGGAGCGCGGAGTCGCTTTCCACCGAGTCGTGGCGCAGGTGGATCACCGGCCGGCCGGTCGCGCGCCACCGCGACAGCAACTTCTCGATGTGGCGCTCGGCGTCGGGGTTGTTGCGCTCGCCCCAGTAAGGCGCATCGAAGCCTTCCTGGACGTCGATCAAGATCAGGGTGGCATTCGTGGGTAGTTGGGTTGTCATGGTGTCGCCCGCTCAGAACCGCGTGAAGTCTAGCTCGAGCACAGGGATGTCTGCCTCGATATCCCGGCGGAAACGGTGCCATGCGTCGAGCGTGGGCTCATCCAGCAGGCCCGGATCGCGATACTGGTGAAACAGCGCGTAGTTCATCGAGCGCTGGAGCGCGAGCATGTCCGGGACGAGCTCCAGCCACGTGCGATCGCAGGGGCGGAGCTCCCGGTAGCCCTCCAGGAACGGCGCGAGGAAGGTCGCGACGGCGTCCTCGCGTTGCCCGCGCGCTTCGCCCCGCGCGACGTAGAACACGAGCACCGCGATGTCCTTGACGTACCACGCGTATTCGCAGTTGTCGAAGTCGAACACGGTGATCCGCCCGTCGGCGAAGCAGAAGTTGTGCGGGTGGAGGTCGGCGTGGATCAGCCCGTAGCCCTCGGGCGTTCGCGGGAGCTGCTTCAGGCGCTCGATGATCCGCGCGGTCCGGTCGCGCACGAGCTGCTCCTCGGGCGGAGCGAAGCGGTCGATGTCGACGACGTCGTACTCGTACCACTCCTGGCGCTTGAAGCGCGGGTTCGACAGCTTGTAGGTCTGCGCGCGGTTGTGGAGGCGCGCGAAGATCCGGCCCAGGTCGCGGAACATCGGCGGCTTCCAGTAGAGCTCCTTGAGCGGCGGAGCGTCGTCGAACACGATGCCGTCGGCGCGCTCGAAGGCGGTGGCGACGAAGTGGTGGTCGGGATCGGTGTCCGCGATCCGCTCCACGAACTGACCCGCCTCCGACAGGATCGGCTGCGCGACCGGGATCCCGGCCGCGCCGAGGTATCGCACGAACTCGATCTCACCCATCGTGTAGTCGAAGCTCCGCCGCGTGCTGTGCGAGATCCGCAGCACGAAGGGCACGCCGTCCTGGCTCTCCGCCTCGTAGACGAAGTTCTCGAACGCGTTGAGCTCGGTCAGATCGGACGGCGAGACCCCGTAGCGGTGGGCGGCCTCATCGCGGATCGCTTCGTGGAAGCGGCGTACGAGCTCCGGGTTCATCCAAGACCTCTCTTCGTCAGTCGGTGAACGCGAGGCTGCGATCCTCGTGGCGAACCACGGTGGAGGCAGCGTCGGTGGTGACGGAGACGCCCAGCCCTTCGGCGAGCGTCGAGAACAACGGCGGGCCGTTTCGCGGGCGGTTGTAGGCCGCCAGGTCGGCGCCCGTGAGCGTGCGGCCGGGCCGGCGCTGCAGCCGCTCGTTGAGCTTTCCCTGCTCGCGCTCGACGACCCGCAGGCAGCGGCGCTCGAGCGCGAACACATCGGCCGCGACCGCTGCCAGCTCGCTGCAGATCGGCTCGCTCACGGCCCTGTCGGCCGGGAGCGCGTGCGCCAGGAACTCGGCGAGCCGCCGCTGGCTCGCTGCCTGCGCGGCCGGGTCGAGCTTCATGAGCTCGTCGAGCGAGGCACCGTTGACCTTCCCGGGCAGGGCCTCGCCGGCGCGGGCGAACAGCCAGCGATTGACGTCGATCTCGAGGTTGAACGCGTCCACCAGCGAGTAGTCGTCGCGGAGCAACGGGTACTGCTGTGTGGTGATCGGTGCCTCGACGCGGTCCTGGAGGAGGCTGCGCGGGGTGTGGCCCTCGAAGGCCACCCGCAGCCGCTCGTGGAGCAGGCCCTGCGAGGCCCCGAAGTACCGCACCGCCGACTCGACCCGCTGGCCGAGCAGGCCGTAATCGAGCGCGGCCTCGAGATCGCCGACGCGCGCGGCGGCGTTCGGCTCGACCTGGATCGGCGCAGGGGCCTCGCCGAACAGCACGCGGAGATACTCCTCGATCAGCCCGGGCGGCCCGGCGCAGACGCCGAAGGTGCCGCGATACACCGCATGCTGCTCGGCCCAGTCGGCGATGCTCTGGGAGCTGACCGGGGTGTCGCAGCCGTGCACGCCGGGCGTGGCGCGCAGGATGTCGTTGGTGACCAGCCGGACGCCGTCGATCAGCCGGAACACCGCGGCCAGCCCGCCGTCGAGCTGTCCGTTCGGCACCGGATCGACCCCCCGCACCATGACGTACGCCGCGGCGGCGAGCTGGCACACCACATGGAACTGCATCTCTCCGGCGGAGAACGTCGACGGATCGCGCCGGGGCATGCGTGCCTCGAGCGCCTCCCGGAACTGCTCGGTCAAGGACAGGAGCTCCGCCCACCGCTTGGTCATGTTCTTGAGCGCGGTGATGTTCATCGGGAGGTCGTCCTGGTATCGGCTCCCGGGATAACCGCAGACGCGGCGCTGCGTCGGGAGATCGAGGAACAACGTGCGCGGCACGACGTTGTTCTCGCCGACCTGCCGGCCGTCGGTGTCCATCGCCGGGTGCGCGATCCGGTAGATCGGGATGAGCACCTCGAGGTTGGGGAGATCGAACGCCCGGCCGAACGCCTCCTCGGTGAGGACCGGGCAGCGATCGTCGCGGCCGCTGAAGGTCTGCGGCTTCCGGTCCTCGGGCGCGAGGCCGAGCCGCTGGGGCAAGGCCTCCGCGGCGCCGGTGGGCGAATCCGAGACCCGCTTGAGCACCTGCTGATCGATCAGCGCCTCGAGCAAGTCGCGGACCTTCTCCCACTCATGGGGCGCTCCGTTCGACCAGGCCATGGCCTCTTCCGCGCGAAACCGCTCGACCGTCAGCAGCTTCTCGCCCAGCGGTGCGATGTCCGGCTCGTCGAAGATGAGCTCGACCTCGCCGTAGAACAGGTGCAGGACCTCCTGTCCTTCCTCGTTCTTGAATCGGCCGTGCGTCAGCCGCTTCCGCTTGGGGATGCAAAGGACCTCGCTCGGTTGAAGTTCCGCCATGACATCTCCTCCCTTCAGTTGGGGAGCTTGGTGACCTCGTAGGACCAGGTGCCGCCCAGCGCGCGGTAGAGCTGGACGCGATAGGACAGCAACAGCCGCTGAGCTAGCAGCCCGGCGCGCTCGAGCGAAGCCAGGCTGGCCAGGGCCGTCAGCACGGGCAGATAGTCCGACTGGCCCTGTTCGAAGAGCCTCCGCGCTTCCTCCAGGACCTGCCGGCCGAGCACGGCCTGCGCGCGCAGGCTGCGCAGGCTCTCTGCCTGGTTGGCCTCCTGGAGCAGCGCGTCCTGCACGCGCCCGATCGCGGTCTTGAGGGCGAGCTCGTATTGCCACTTCCGGCGCTTGAGCGTCAGCTCGAGCTGCTTGGCCTCGGTGATGCGCCGCGCACCGTCGAACAGCGGCCAGGTCAAGCGGACACCCGCGAAGCCCTCGGTGAACGTCTCCGAGGAGCCGAACGACACGATACCGGCGCTGCCCAGGAGCTCGATCGTCGGGAGCCAGCTCGACAGGTTCTCGTTCTTGCGGTTCTCGATCTCGGTCACCCGCAGCCGGGCGAGCCGCATCTCCGCCGTGGTCTCGCTCAGATCGCCCGGCGCCCCGAGACCGGGTGCCGACGGGAGGTCCGGCAGCCGGCGGTCTGCGGGGACGAGCTCGTCGCGGGGGTTCGGCATGCGGCCGAGGAGCGCTGTCAGCTGCGAGTTCAAGATTGCGATCCGCGCGGTGATCAGCGGCACCTGTGACCGGATGTTGAGCAGCTGCTGCTCCTGCTGGAGCACGACGAGCCTCGGTGTGAGGTGTTGCTCGAACCGCGCCTTGATGAGGTCGAACAGCTCCTGATTGTATCTGACCTCGCCCTCGGTCAGATCCTTCAGGGTGCGCTGCACCAGGATGTCGAACCACAGCTGGGATACCTGCTCGGCGAGATTCTGAGAGGCGACCTCGGTGTTCTCGCGCTGCTGCTCGACCAGGTCGTCGGCGACCCGGCGCTGCGCGTCGAGGTGCCCCCAGAGGTCGAGCTGGTAGGACGCGGTGAGGTCGATGTTCGCCGCGTTGTACGTCAGCGCAGTCGGCTTGCTCCCGGCCACGGCGGTGACGATGTGCTGGACGTTCGCCGGCGTCGTGGCCGGAATGCCGACCTGAAGCGGCCACCACCAGCCCCGGGGCGTCGCCGGGTCGAGCATGTTCTCGTAGATCAGGGTCCGCACGTCGCGGATGAAGTAGTTGTTGCGGAGCGCTTCCTGGATGGCGCCGTCGAGCGCGGGGTCGGCGAACGCGCTCCACCACACCGCGCTGTGGGTGGCTCGCTCGACCGAGCCCGGCGCGGAGCCGGGTGCATTCACCGCGCCGTCGGCTCTGGACGGGCCGGCCTCGAAAGCCGCGACGAAGGCCGGCGGCGCCGGAGGCGGCGTCACGTTGACCGGGCGAACCAGCGCGCAGGCGGGCACGACGAGAGTCACCAGAAGGCGTGCGATCGGCGCAGCCCGATCGCGGGGGGTGGGGCCCCCGACGGCTCTGCCGGCGGGGCGGGGGTCCTCCCCCGTGGGATCGATCGAAGCTCTCGTCGAGGATCACCAGCTCGACGCCCTGGAGCAGCGTGCGAGCGATGTAGAGCCGGCTCTTCTCGCCATGCGACAGCTGCCAGCCGGTCTCGCCGATCATCTCGTCCAGCCCGGCCGGCATCTTGGAGACCAGCTCCTCCAGGCCGAGCTCGCTGCACAGCGCGCGGGCCTTGTCCCGCATCTCGAGGGAGGTCGGCCACTCGCGGCCGAGCAGCAGGTTGTACGCGAAGCTGCCGTTCAGGACATGGTTCTCGTGGAACTGAGGCGCGGCGGTGACCCGCCTCCGCCAGCCCGACATGCCGAAGGTGGAGCGGTCGAGGCCGCGCAGGAGGAGCACGCCCGCTTCCGGCGTGCGCAGCCCGGTCAGGAGCGAGACCAGCGTCGACTTGCCTCCGCCCGACGGACCCTCGAGCAGGATGCGATCGCCGCGCGCGATCTGGAGCGAGCAGTTCTCCAGCACGGGCCGGGTCCGCGCCTGGTGCCGGAACGTCAAGCCGCGCGCCTCGATCACGGTGCCGTCGAGATCTTCGTTCAGCTTGCCGGCCTCCATCTCGAGGGGGACCTTCGACTCGAGCTCCGGCCGGACCACCGCGCGCAACAGATCCCGGATCTGCTCGAACGACACCGCGGCCAGCGAGATCTGCTGGAAGAAGACGGAGATCTCGTCGAACGCGCGAAGCGCGAGGAGGATGCCGCCGGCGGACACCGCCAGCGCGCTGGCCGGCGCGGTCCCGCCGGCGAATGCCGGCAGCAGCGCGAGCAGCGCGAGGACGAGCCAGCCATCCCGGAGCAGGGCCGACAGCCGCATGGTCCGGTGGTCCATGACCCGCGAGGTCTCGCAGTACTCGCTCAGGCGGCGGTCTTCTCCGTCGTGCCACCGCTCGAGCGGCAGCTGCGCGAGCCGCGTCCGGTGGCCGAGCATGCGCTCGAGCAGATCGTGCGTGATCTCGATGCGCGCCACCGACCACCGGCGCTGCGCGGCGTAGTGCCGCGCCGCGAGGATCACGGCGACCAGCACCCAGGCGGCGAGCACGACGACGTGGAGCCAGCCGCCTGCACCGAGCGACAGGATGATCCCCGCCAGGACCAGATCGAGCAGCGAGAGCACTGCGAGCAGCGCGCCGCCGAGCGCGAGCAGCTCGACCACCTCGGACTCCGCGACGCGCCCGAAGTGCCGCCCGATCCCGTCGAGGCGGACCTCGTCCGGCGTCAGCTTGAGGATGCCCGCCAGGAGCTGCTGCTTGAGCAGCGTGCCGACGCGGATCGAGAACAGCCCCTGCCACCACACCTCGAGCAGGCGCAGCGGGACCGCGCAGGCGACGACGGCGATCCAGCCCTCGAACCAGCCGGTCTCGAGGTGCGCCTCGAGCGCGGCGCGCCCGAGGAGCCAGAACGAGAACGCCAGCACCAGCGAGAGCAGCAGGTGGTTGACGAGGATGCCGGCCATCAGCGCCGGCACGTCGCCGATCAGCGTCCGCGCGCGGGCGGTGCGCTGTGGCCGCATGATCCAGCAGGTCCGGAGCTCCTGCTGGCCGAGCCGCTGGAGCAGCAGCTTTTCCCGGACGCGCTCGCCGGCTCGCCCGGAGGTCTCGACGCCTGCGAGGAGCTGGTCGACCTCGGCGGCGATGCGGGCCTGCTTCTCCTCGCGCACCAGCGCGATCACGCGGCTCGAGCGGCCGGCCGTCTCGCCGGACCTGAAGGACAGCGGGCGCGGCGCGCGCGACGACGTCCGGGAGCTCGCGGTAGCGCGGCGTGATCGGCTCGAGCTCGACACCCAGCCGGCCGGCGAGCGCGAACATCCAGATCCGGCTCGGCTCGACTTTCGGATCGTGCGCGCTGAGCTCGCCGGGGCGCCCGCCGTAGCCCGCCCGGTGAGCGATCTGCTCGAGGGCATCGGACAACCGATCGACCGGCCACAGGAGCTGGGAGAAGTCGTGCCTCATGGCGTCGGCTTCTCCACGAGCCGGCCGTCCGCGAGCCACCAGTGCCGCCACTTTCCGCTGCTCCACAGCATCCGGTGGTTGTCCTGGTCGGCGTGGAGCAGCTCGGCGTAGCGAGACTTCTCCTTCGCCAGGAGCTCCTTCGGCGGGCCGTTCTCGACGATCCGCCCGCCCTCGATCACGATGACGCGGTCGAACTCCTGGGTCTGCGCGACGTCGTGGGTCACGCACAGCAGCGTGACGTTCGTCCACAGCCGCCGCGACTCTGCGAGCAGCCGCGCGCGCCGTTCGCGATCGAGCCCCCGGAACGGCTCGTCGAGGATCGCCAGCCGCACACCGGAGCGGAGCATCGCTCGCGCCAGGCGCACGCGCTGGCCCTGCCCACCGGAGACCAGCCCTCCGCCCTCGCCGAGCGAGGTCTGGAGGCCCGCCGGAAGCGCCTCGAGGATGTCGAGCATCTCGGCGCCCTTGAGGGCGGCCTCGAGCGCCCAGCCGTGCGCGGAGTCGTTGCCGTACCGGAGGTTGTCGAGCAGGCTCTGGTTCCAGATGCTGATCGCCGGATCGACCCAGGCGGTGGTCCGGCGCAGGCGCTCGATCGCGAGCTGATCGAGCCGCTCACCGTCGACGCGGATCTCGCCGCGCGCGGGGCGGAGCCAGCCGAGGAGGAGGCCGACCAGCGTCGACTTGCCGGCTCCCGATACGCCGACGACCGCCACGTGCTCGCCGGCGGCGATGTTCAGCGAGACCTTGTCGAGGATGGTGTGGCCGCCGCCCTTGATGCGGACCCGCTCCATCGAGATCGCGACGCCGCGGGATACGGCGTCGGTTCCCCGCTCGTGGGTCGGCGGGTGGGCCTGCGCTGCTTCCTGACCGTCGGGCGACTCGCCGGGAGGTGGGGAGCCCGGCGCCGGCTCGAGCGCCAGCAACGGCGTTCGGGCCTGCTCCGGCTCGATCTCGCCGATGATGTCGAGGAGGCGGCGGACGCGATTCATCGCGCTCGGGAACGCGCGCGTCAGGACCAGCAGCCGCTGGCCGAGGATCGGAAACCGCAGCGCCCAGAACACGACCAGCAGGACGAGCGAGGCGCGCTCGCTGGTCTGGAGGTACGAGTAGACGAGCGCCACGACGAGGGCGTAGCTCACCAGCATCAGCACGCCTTCGAAGCCCACGGACAGCCGCTGGAGCCAGTAGCGGGACTTGGTCCACTCGACGAGCAGCGCCTCCTGTCCGCGGCGGAGCGATCGCTCCGCGCCGTGGATCCGGATCGGCGTCAGGCCGAGCAGCGCATTCAGGATGAAGCTGCTCAGCGCGCCGGCGTGGGTCTGCACGCGCATGTCGGGCTCGAAGAACAGCCTCTGCGCGAGCAGCGGCACGAGCAGCGTGGCCGCGGTGAGGGCGAGCGTGATGGTCCACGCCCCCGGGGCCGCCCAGATCAGCGCGACCGCGGTGCTCAGCACCTCCAGGGAGAGGGTCAGGCCCTGCGCGATCAGGCCGGGCAGGGTCCGCATCGTCTGGATGTTGTGGCAGCGGGACGCCATGTCCGAGGCGAGCCGGCTCTGGAAGTAGCGGTCCTCGGTCTTGGGCAGCTTCTCGAAGTACGCTTTGCGGAGGCGCACCTCGAGCCGGCGGCCGATCCCGAGCAGGCCGAGCGAGATCGGGACCTGCAGCAAGAGGAGCCCCGCCGCGACTCCTGCCAGCACCAGCATGCCCGTGGCGCGCTGCCCGACGGTCCCGAGGTCGCGCCCGAGATCGAGCATGGCGCGCAGCATCAGCGCCTGGAGGATCCGCCCGAAGGTCGCGATCACGAGCCCGGCCGTGATCAAGAGCGGGATGCTCCGGGGGTCTTCCCTGAGCATGCGGAACAGCGTCTGCGCGGGGGTGAGCTGCGGCTTCACGAGCTCCGTCGCGAGCTCGGCGGCCGCGGACGGCGGCGCCTGAGGGGCTGTGGCCGCGGGGGGCGCCTGAGCGGCGGCGCCTGGGCTCGGGGCCGCTTCGCTGTGCCAGCCGCGGAATCGCAGCAGCACCGCGCCGGTCAACAGGATCTCGTCTTCCGCGTCGGGGTTCGGGCGGGCGGACCAGTAGGACTCGGGGATCGGCACCTCGCCGGACTCCGCCTTGGCGATCATCGACTGCACCAGGCCGGCCGCCGTGCGTCCGCGCCGGATCGCGCCCGCGCGGACCACGGCTTCGACCGCCCGGGTCGCGGCGTCGAGCCTGGCGATCGACATGTGCCCCGGATCCTCGAGCGCCTTCGCGATCAGCGCCGGAGCCGATGCAGCGCCCAGATCCAGCAGGCAGCGCTCGAGCGCGGCCACCGCTTCGGGCGAGCCGGCCCACTCTCGCCAGGCGGCCGCGGGCGCGGGCGTCGTGTGCTGATAGAACGTGCTGGCGAGCGTCTCGATGCGTGTCCAGCGCCGGCCCACCAGGGGATCCATCACCTGGACGAAAGGCCCGATGCGCTTCCACAGGACCACGAAGTGATTCCGCCCTCCGGCCGACAGGGTGACGATGATGGCCGGAAGCGCGCGTGCTTCCGGGAGGAAGACGTAGTCCATCGGAAGCATGATCTGCTCGGCGTCGAGGCCGAGCTGCTTCGAGAGCTCTTCCAGGGTGTCGATCGACGTACCGTCGACGTCGGTCTGACACGCCTCGCGCAGGACGCGATAGTTGAGCTCGAGACCCATCCCGGCGAACACGCTCTTGATGGAGGCGGGCCCGCAGTCGGTGGCCGAGATCTGGATCACCTCGGGGATGATCTTGCGCGGGCGCGGACGAGGAACCATGGCTTCTCAGCGGGCCTCGGACTCGGCCTGGAACGCCCGTGCGCGCCGCTCCTCGGGCGCGGCTTCGGTGACGTGCCACTCACCGATGGCCCGCAGCAAGAGCGCGATCGGCGAGACGCGGGCGACCTCGACCTCCACCGTGGCCGTCAGCCCGTGCCGGAGCTGGATCCTCGGGTCGGACGGAGCCCGGATGTCGAGCTCCACGCGGACCGTGCCCGGGATGGCCTCGGGCGTGGCGGCGATTCCAGGCTCCGTGCCGACGCGGGCGACCCTGGCCGGCACCGTTCCGTAAATGGTCCAGGGATACCCGTCGAGCTTCAGCTGCGCCGTCTGACCCGGCTGGATGAGGCCGACCATCTCCTTGGGGAAGCGCGCTCGAACGCGGACCTGCGCATCGGTTGCCAGGATGGTGCCGACTCTCTGTCCGTCCGCGATGAAGGCCCCCGCTCCGAGCTCGACCACGTCGACGAGCCGCCCCGAAGCGGCCGCGCGGTAGTGCTTCTTCTCGATCTGATACTCGAGGCGATCGACCGCCACCTTCAGCTCTCGCTGCTGGCCCTCGGCCCGGAGCTCCTCGCGCTTGAGCCCGAGGACCTGCGCGGTGAGCGTCTGGCGCCGCACGGCCTGCTCGCGCCGGAGCCGCAGGACCGCCAGGCTCTGGGCTCGGCTGGCGGAGTCGAGCGCGTCGACCTCGGTGACCCGCTCGAGTTTCTCGAGCTCGGAGATCGAGCCGGACGGGCTCTGCTGGGCGAGCTGCGCGCGCTGCTTGGCCAACCGGTTCCGGGGCACGAGCTCTCCCTCTCTCTCCTGCGCCTCGCGGACCGCCACCTCGTCGACCAGGCCGCTCGCGGCGAGCTCCTCCCGCTTGTTGGCGATCTGCTCGCGAATGACGGAGAGCTCCTGCTCCAGCGCAACCGAGGTGGTCTTGCTCTGCTCGAGCTCGAGCCGCTCGCTCCGCGTGTCGAACTCGATGAGCAAGTCCCCTTCCTTGACGTCCTGGTCGAGGTTGAGCATCGAGCGTACCACTCGACCGGCCGCAGGTGGCTCGAGGCGGTAGACCGCGTTGTGCGGCTCGACGCGGCCCTGCGAGCTGACCTTCATCACCGGGACCTCGGCAGCAGCGGCCCAGACGGCGAGGCCTCCGACTGCGATCGTGACCATGACGACCAGCAGGACTCGGGTGCCCGACTCGTATCCGTTCAAGGACCGAAGCGTCCGCTCGAATGGATATGCCATTGGGTAATCAACGATTTGGCCGAAGGGTCAGGCCCGTTCGACCAGCTTTTTCAATGGAAATGGAAGCGGCTGAGGCCCGGATCCCGGGATCCGGGCCCAGCCTGTTGCGGGATTAGCGGGCCTTGACGCCGCCGCCAGCGCGAACGTGCAGTTTAATCTTCATTGGTCCACCTCCTTTCATCTTCGTTATAAGCAAGAAGGATCCACACTGCAAACGAGAAGACAGAAAACCGTCCGTGACAGAGGACACTGCTCGATCCGCAGGTTGTCCGGATTGGCGTTCACGGGCAGCGTTTGCTCCGCGAGCATGTCCGTCGTTTCGTGCGTCGCCGATCGCCGTGAACGAACAACGTCACATGGGTTGGTGCCCGAGGTGCATCGCCGGCTCTGCCGGTGGATCCCTCAGAGGGCTATGGGAAAGCCCGCCACCGGGCGTTCGAAAAAAAAAGACCGGAAGGGTGTCAGCCCGACCGGTCAGAATTTTGAATGGCCTTGAATGGCCTCTGAAAGTGACCAGGACCTGATCCCGGGATCGGCCTGGCCTATCGCAGACTCAGCGAACCTTGCCGGCGCGGACGTGAACTTTAATCTTCATAGCGTCCTCCTTTCACCGGCCGTTATAAGCAAGAAGGATCCTCACTGCAAATGAAAGATTGTCCGCTGCTTTCATGGTCACCGATCTCTCCGTCGCGACGCAATGCGCGATCGCCAATCATGAATGATCTGGCCGGCTCCGACGGGCATCACCCGAGGCGCTGCCGACGAGAAATCGCTCCTCGAAGCAGTCCGGATTGGCCCGCAGCAGCATTTTGCTACACCATGATGTACATCGTACACGAGTCATCGATCACCAGATGACAGGGTCCGAGGCGGTGAATGCGCGTCTGTACGGCGCCTGCGCAAAAGAGCCTGGCAGCCGATGCACGCGGGCGGCTCGAGCCGGTTACACTGCATTGTGTGGCTCGATGCGGGCCCTGAGAACTGACCTTCATCACGGGACCTGTGCGCCGACGGCCCACGCGACGAGACGACGAGCAGGATCCGGGTGTCCGACTCGTATCCGTTCAAGGACCGAAGCGTCCGCTCGAATGGATATGCCATTGAGCGATCAAGGAGTTAGCCGGCAGGTGTGTCATTCTCGCCCGCTCAGCATTTCAGGTAGTTGTTGAAATGAAGGCGGCCGTGACCGGATCCCGGGATCCGGTCACAGCCTATCGCAACTAAAGGCGAGCCTTGCCAGCGCGAACGTGCACTTTGATCTTCATATATTCACCCCCTTTCTTTGTTCTTTATAAGCAAAGAAAGATTCCCGCTGCAAACAGTAACTGGTTTTTTTTCGGTGACTCATCACACTGACCCGATTCTGCACGGTTGGATTTCAAAGCTCGACGGTCCGGATTGGTTTTGCGAGTAATGCTTGCCAAGTGAAATGTCACGTTTCGACCTTGGCGATGTGCATCGCCGCAACGCTGTTGGCAGCCGCTCTGCGATCTTGGCAGAAGATGAACAAAGCTCGACGGGATCCGCCGAGTCTCGAGCGACGGATGCTGCTCGACGACGCGCTCGCGCTTCGCTGTGATCGACGCGGCACTCCAGAGATCTCGGCCCGGCATCCTGGGCCTGGACGGCACAAGCGTGAGAGTCTGATATTGCACCCAATTCGATATCTCATGCCGCAGATTGCGGCACTGGTCTCTGGCAGACGCGGTTCGAGGCCGGTCTCGGCGAGGGGATGGTGCCCGCGGCCGCCGGGGAGCCGCCACCGGTGCTGCGCGACAGGGGCACCTGTGCTCCCCTCGGACATCTCCGTTCAAGGGCGGGAATATCCGCTCGAATGGAAATGTCACTGTCGGTGAATGCGCGACTGAACGACTCTCGATGTTGATGACGCGATGTTCCGCAAGAGCTCACACCGGGTGAGCGAGGCCTCAGGAAGCGTGGAACTCTGATATTGCATAGCGATCCGATGCGTGGATCACCGTCGCGCTGCGCCGCGAGGTGGTCATGCGAGGAGCGAGGCCAGTAGCTCGCGCGGTGAGCGCGGTCGCCCGCAGGAGAAACGCGGAGCCCGCGATTGATCGGATCTTGCGCTCCTGCGAACCTCGCCGTGACGCCGATGCCCGGTGCGTCGCAAGTGGAGGGAACAGCTGATGCGAACCATGCAC
>VBLP01000221.1 GCA_005887925.1 Deltaproteobacteria bacterium
CTCAAGAGCAACCCCAACGTCGACCTGATCTCGTTCTTCATCCTGCGCACCCAGGACAGCGTGTCGCTGGTGCCCAACGACGAGATGTCGCTGATCCCGTTCCCGACCCGCGAGCTGTTCGAGCAGCAGCTGCCGTCGTTCGACCTGATCATCATGCAGGACTTCGAGTACCTGCCGTACGGCATCGGCGACTACCTCGAGAACATCCGCAGCTATGTCGAGGGCGGCGGAGGGCTGGCGATGCTCGGCGGCGCGGCGTCGTTCACCTCGGGCGGCTACTACGGCACGCCGGTCGCGGTGGCGCTGCCGGTCGAGCTCTACGGCCCGTTCGATGCCGGCCCGCTGCTCGACACCCAGAAGTTCGCGCCGCAGCTGACCGACGCGGGGCTGGTGCACCCGGTGACGTCGCTGCGCTACTCGGCCGACGACAACGCCCGGGTCTGGAAGCAGCTGCCGCTGCTCGAGGGCACCAACCTCGTCGCCGCGGCCAAGCCCGACGCCACGGTGCTCGCGGTCCACCCCCGGCTCAAGACCAAGGCCGGCAAGCCGATGCCGGTGATCGTCGTCGGCGAGTACGGCAAAGGCCGCTCGCTGGTGGTCACCACCGACACGCTGTGGCGCTGGGGCTTCGTCGCCGCCGCGCGCCCCGGCGACGACGGCCGGCAGTACACCAAGCTGTGGGAGACCGCGATGCGCTGGCTGATCCAGGACCCCGACCTGCGCAACCTCCACGTCGACAGCGACGCGGTCGAGTACGCGCCCGGCCAGCCGGTGCGGATCGGCGTGCGCCTGCTCGGCCGCGATTACCAGCCGCTGCCCGGCGGCGTGGTCACCCTGACCGTCAAGCGCGGCGCCGATCCGGCGCGGGCTCAGGACGTCGCGACCCAGGCGATCACCGTCGGCGAGGACGGCACCGCGGTCCACGAGCTCGGCGGCCTCGCCCCCGGGGTCTACCGCGCGCTCGGCCGCGCCACGATCGGCGGTCGCCAGGTCGATGCCACCGACATCTTCCTGGTGCGCGAGGGGGGCACCGAGCTCGATCGACCGGTCGGCGACGCGGCCACGCTCGAGGCGATCGCCCGGGCGACCGGCGGCGTCGCGCTCGGCCCGGTCGATAACCTGCCGGCGAGCCTCACGTTCGACCCGCCGCGCATCGTGCGCGTCGACCGCCGCACCGACGTCGAGCTGTGGAGCCGGCCCGGCCTGTTCCTCCTCGTGATCGGCCTCCTGGGCCTCGAGTGGCTCCTGCGCCAGCGCAGCGGCTACTTATAGACAGGGACTCCCGACCGAACCCCGGTAAATCAGGTAGAAAACAGGCACGCCATGTCCCTGCAGCTCGACAGCCTCGTCACCGACCTGATCTTCCAGGCCTCCGCCGCCATCGACCAGAAGACCCTGATCGACGGGCTCGGCGGGCAGGAGGGGCTCGAGGGCAAGCAGCTGCTCGACATCGATCGCCTCGACCCGCGCGCCGAGATGGAGCTGTCGCCGTCGATGCCGTTCCGGCGGCGCGGCGAGCGGCGGCTGATGATCATCGACGAGCACGCGATCACGCCGCGGCCCGATCCGCAGGCCGACTCCTGGATCCGCTCCGACCTGCGGCCCGCCAAGGAGGCGCTGATCAGCACGTGCCAGAAGCTGCCGGTCCGGCTCGGCCGGCTGGTCTCGGTGCTCGAGGCCGACGGCACGTGGGACCAGCGCAAGTCGCTGGCGATGGAGACCCAGCTCGCCGCGGTCGACCGGTTCTCGATGCTCCCCGGCGCCCCGGCGCAGCCCAGGTCGACCGAGCGGCCGACCAAGTCGATGCGCCCACCGACCGACCGCGGCGCCACCAAGGCCGAGGCCGCCAAGCCCGCCGCCGCGCCCAAGGCCGAGCCGGCGTCGCAGCCCAAGCCCGAGCCCAAGGGGCCGCCGCTCGTCGCCCACGACGTCGACGGCAAGGTCGTGCTGGTGTTCCCGGCAGAGCGGTTCGATCTCGACGTCGCCGCAGCGCTCGGCAAGCGCGACTGGGACCAGATCGTCCGTCGCTCGGACAACCTGAGCGGCGCGCTCCGCGACCGGATCCACCGCGACGGCGCGAGCTGGATCGCCCCGCTCGAGTTCCTCTCCGAGGTGTTCATCGACGGCAAGCCGCTGACCAAGGCAGACTTCGAGAAGTCCGCGTCGGCCGCGAACGATGGTATTCGCTCGATGGACGTCCACTTCCCCCGGTTCGGCCCGGTGACCCTGCTGGAGATCGCCGGCAAGGGCCGGTTCGTCACCTCGCTCGACAGCGCCGAGCGCGCCGCGCAGCTGGTGCCGTGATGACCCGGCTCGTCGGCGCGCCGGGCTGCGCCGCGGTTGCGGTGGCCGCGGCGCTCGCCGCCCCCGCGTGGGCCGGCGACGACTTTGCAGGCGCCTCGATCATCTTCGCGCGCGGCTCGTCGCTCTACCGGGTCGATGCCCGGGGCCGCGGCGAGACCGAGATCGCCAAGCTCGCCGCCAAGGTCACCGTGCGCGCGCTGCGCTGCGACGCCGGCGGCGCCGTCCTGCTCGCGGATCTCGCCGGCAAGTGGGCGTGGATGCCGCTCGACGGCTCGACCCGCGCGCTGATCGAGCTGCCGTGCGGCGACGGTCCCGCGCAGCTCGCCGAGGACGGCTCGGCCGTGCTGTGCCGCTCGACCCGCGCGCCGAGCCAGTCGATCGTCGTCGAGCTCACCGGCCTGGGGCCGGCGCAGCCCAGGGTCACCGTCGATGTCCCGCCGGGCACCGCGCACCTGGTCGGCAGCGGCGCCGAGCGCAGGCTCGTGTGGGCCGACGGCGGCGGCGTGTGGACGGCCGCTCCCGGCGAGCTACGCAAGAAGACCCGCGCCGCCCCCGACGCGCCGCTGCGCGGCTTCCTGCCCAGCCCCGACGGCGCGCACGCGATCGCCGTGTACGCCGACCAGATCTTCTCCGACATCCACCGCCAGCGCCCCGCCGAGGTGCTGATGACCGTCGCGCTCGACGGCCAGGGCGCCCGGCGCAAGGCGATCGCCGGCGGCGTCGCGGTCGAGTGGTCGCACGACGCGCAGTGGCTGCTGGTCCAGGACGGCGCCAGCGCCTGCATCATGAGAGCCAGCGGCGGCCAGTACAAGTGCTGGCGCGGCTACACCGCGGCATCGCTGTCCGGCGACGGCCGGTGGGGCCTCGCCCTCGGCAACCGCGACGGCTCGAAGAAGCAGACGCCGGCCAGGCCCGCCAAGGCCAGGTCGGGCAAGCCCGGCAAGCCCGCACCCGCCCCGCCCACGCCGCCGCCCGCCGGCGAGCCGGCCAGCGCCGACGACAAGCCGTGGGACCACCTCGACGAGCCGTCCGACGAGCCCGAATCCAGCGAGCCGGCCCCGCCGATCGATCCCACGGGGGAGGACCCCCGCCCCGCCGGCAGAGCCGTCGGGGTCCCCACCCCCCGCGATCGGGCTTCGCCGATCGACGATGTCAGCGTCGCGCCGCCCAGCGGCCCGCTGTCCTTGTATCGCCTCCGCCTCGAGGGCGCCTTCACCGATCGCCCCGCGCTGCTGGTCAAGGTCGTCGACGGCGCCGCCGTCTGGGTCCCCGGACCGCCGTGACGTCCAGCCGGTCGCGCTCGAGGCGCGGGTCCACACCATGCCGTCGCGCACCGTGAACCTCGCGGCGTTGGGCGCGCCGACCGCGATCGCGCCGTGGCTGCCGTCGAGGTTGCCCATCGCGACCGCGGCGCCGAAGCTGTCGGGGCCGGGCGTCGCCGCCGGATCGCTCGCGGGTGCCATCGCGGCGCACCGTCCGCGCGGACGGTGAAACGGAAACCGTCCCCTGCCCCGCGACCGGCGATTGCGGTAAGACGGTGACGTCGATGACCTCCAGCGCCCCCGCCACTCGCCCGGCACCCGTTGCCGCCACCGCTCCACCCCGGTTGCCCGCCGAGCTCTGCCTCCGGATCTACGACCTCATGCTGCGCACGCGCATCCTCGAGGATCGTCTGATCACCATGTACAAGCAGGGCGAGGGTTACTTCTGGATCGGGGGCCCCGGGGAGGAGGCGTTCAGCGTCCCCTTGGGCCTGCTCGTCGACAAGGGCCGCGGCCTCGATCACGACTTCCTCCACCTCCACTACCGCTCGAGCGGCACCCTGCTCGCCATGGGCGTCGATCCCATCGACTCGATCCGCCAGATGCGCAACGCCGCGACCGATCCGTACTCGCGCGGCCGCAACTTCGCCGGCCACTTCGCGATCCGCGCGTGGAACGTCGTCCCGATCAAGTCGCCGATCGGCGTCCAGTTCTCGATCGCGATCGGCACCGCGCGCGCCCAGCGCGCCGGCGTCGGCGCCAAGGGCATCACCATCGTCGAGGGCGGCGACGCCGGCACCGCCGAGGGCGACTTCGCGTCCGCGCTGGTGTGGAGCTCGCGCAAGGGCAACGAGCTCCCCCTGCTGATCCTCATCGCGAACAACCGCTACGGCATCTCCACGCCGTACGCCGGCCAGCACGGCTACGACCAGATCGCCGAGCGCGGCAAGGCGTTCGGCATAGCCACCGCCGTGGTCGACGGCAACAACCCCGAGGCCAGCTACCCCGCGCTCAAGCACGCGATCGACTACGTCCGCACCGAGCGCAAGCCCTACCTGCTCGAGGTCATGGTGTCTCGCCTGCGCGGCCACTCGTCGGCCAGCGGCGCAAACCTCGTCACCGGCGAGATCGACTGCCTCGAGCGCTTCGAGACCACCCTCGAGGAGCGCGGCCTGATCACGCGGGCGCACATCGACCAGCTGCGCGCGACGTACACCCAGGAGCTGCTCGACGCCAGCAAGCGCGTCCGCGGCGAGCCGCACCCGCCCCCGAGCTCCGTGTGGGAGCACATCTTCGCGGACAAGAACCTCGTCGGCGAGGACAGCTGACATGGCGACCATGATCCAGGCCATCCGCATGGCCCTGCACGTCGGCGAGTCCCGGCTCGGCGTCACCGACATCTTCGGCGAGGACGTCGGCCCGCCGCTCGGCGGCGTGTTCACCGCCACCCAGGGCCTCAAGACCGCGTGGAACACCCCGCTCGACGAGCGCGGCATCCTCGGAACCGCGATGGGCATCGCGTACGCCGGCGGCCGGCCGGTGTGCGAGATCCAGTTCTGCGACTACGCCCTCAACGTGATGGACCTGTCCTGATGACGCCCGTCGGCGCCGGCATCCGCGGCAGCATCTATCACTCGCATTCGTTCGACGCCACCGCCACCCGCCTCCCCGGCTGGAAGGTCGTCATGCCGTCGACCCCGCTCGACGCCTACGGCCTGATGCTCAGCGCGATCGCCGATCCCAACCCGGTCATGTTCCTCATGCCCAAGGCGCTGCTCCGCATCAAGTCCGACGCCGGCAGCCAGATCCCGGGCGAGCCCGACGACGACAAGGTCCTGTCCGGCATGATCGACGCCCCGCTCGGCGATCGCTCGAGCTGGAAGCCCCGCTGGCCCGACCTCGAGGAGCTCTACATCCCGATCGGCAAGGCCCGCACCGCGCGCACCGGCGCCCACGTCACCGTCCTCACCTACGGCCGCAACGTCCCGATGGCGCTCGCCGCCGCCGAGGACCTCGCCGCCGACGGCATCGACACCGAGATCATCGACCTGCGCTCGCTCCACCCCTACGACTGGGACGCCATCACCGCCAGCGTCCGCAAGACCAACCGCGTGCTCTGCGTCAACGAAGACACCGAGATCACCAACTTCGGCGAGCACCTCATCCGCCGCATCGTCGAGGAGCTGTTCTACGAGCTCCACGCCCCGCCCCGGCTCGTCGCCGGCGGCCACCTCCCCGGCATCGGCCTCGCCGACAGCCTCGAGACCGCCAGCGTCCCCCAGAAGGACGGCATCAAGGCCGCCATCGCCGAGCTCGCCCGCCACGAACCGTGAACGTGGCCGCGTGATCAGCGACGCTTTCCGGGCGCACGGTCCGGCACCGCGGTCGCGCGCGTCCAACCCGACCGAGCATGCGGTCGCGCGACCATCGTCGTGGGTGCGGTCTCACCTTGGAGGACACCTGTCCACGCACGACTCCGATTCCCTGCAATCCGCCACTGCGACGTTCCCCGTTGTCGCGACCCGTGTCGCGGCGTGACGGTTGCCTGGACGGATCGAAAAACACCATTGCCTCGGTTTCTACGGGTGGCTGCGGGTGGCAACCGGATCCCGTATTCGCCTTTTCGTATCTCGGCAGTAGGATCTGGGTGGGGGTTGTCGCCTAGAGGACGTGATACGCCCGAACCACGTCGGCAGTGACAGCAAGCTCAACCTCGGTCAGGTCCGCCGACTCATCCGGTTGCTCGGCGAGGCGAGAGAGATTCGGGTGCAGCCGCGTAGAGATCCCGGCGGCGGTGGAGGATGCCTAGGAATCTCGATCGCTTGCGCGATAGCTGTAGCGTGATCGTCGGCGAGGCTTGCTGAATACCTGCGATATCGGCAGCGTTGCGGGATGTCGCGAGGCGCGAAACTTCGACGTCCTTACAGGTCC
>VBLP01000226.1 GCA_005887925.1 Deltaproteobacteria bacterium
CTGCTATCGGATCGTACCAGCCGCATTGTAGAGACCTTGACGGCAATCATCGAGTGCACTCCCGCAGCAAGCGCTGCCCCGGTATGGGTCATCCGCGAACATGGCAAGATCGAGGTCTTCAACCAGCAAGGCAGGGTCGAGGTCACCACGCTTGGCGAGCTGGTGCAGCGGGATCGCAAACGCAGCGAAGACCGACTAGGCGGGTGCACGCTGCTGTTGCCTGCCTCGGCGAGCCACCCGATAAACGGGCTCTTGACCCCGAAGAGCTGGAGCGGCGGCCATGGTGACGATGGCGACGTGGCCGACGAATGGTTCGATGAGCACAATTGCCCGCGTCGTGCACGCCGCTTCGACGATGCAAAACCACCGGATGGGATGCGACTGATCCGCACGATTGTCCTGCGTGAGGGCGAAGATGAAGAAATCGTCCGCAACGCTGGAGCTGGTACGAAGAGCCACGCGGAGCGGACGACGAGGGCTCACGTAGCGCCGCTGGAGCAGTGCTGCTCCATGTCCACAGCGCCGATGTCGAGCGCGAAGCACGAAACATCGTCGAGAGGCTTCCGCTGGAACCCGGCCTGCGCCACGCGGTCGTGCTCGCGGCGAAGCATCACGATCATGGCAAGCGCCGCCGCGTCTGGCAGCGCAGCATTGGCAATCCAGATCCCACGCAGGTCTTCGCCAAGTCGGGGGGCGCGATGCGGCCGCTCGACGTGACCAGCTACCGCCACGAACTGGGATCGATGCTCGACGCAGAGCAAGATGGACTACTTCTGGAGCTGGAGCCCGAGGAGCGCGAGCTAGCGCTTCATCTCATCGCTGCGCATCATGGCCGTGCGCGGCCGCACTTCCCTGAAGAGGAGATGTTCGATCCAGAGGCGCGCGGCGTTGACCTCGATGCCGAGGGAATCCGCATGGTGCAGCGGTTTGCACGGCTGCAGCGGAAATATGGTCGCTGGGGCCTCGCATATCTGGAGTCACTCGTTCGTGCTGCCGACTACGCCGCAAGTGCCAGGCCGTCTCAGATCGAGAAGGTGCGCCTGTGAGCTTTCGGGTCGACGTAGACTTGACCAATCCTGGTCAGTTCTTCGGGTGCTGCGGACTGTTCGAGCTTGCGAGCCGGCTCGATGTCGATGCGACGGCGTATTTCGATCGCGGCGGCTTTTCCGTCAGCGGACGACCGGAGTTATCGGCGGTACTCGGGCAGCTGACGGCTGCCGGGCTCGAGCAACTCGATCCGAGCGACGGCACAGCGTCGCCGATCTTGATCCCGTCGCCACTTAGGCTACGTCTCGACTGGTGGAAGGACGAGCGGTCCGGTGGACGCGATCTCAAGGTATGGGCCGGCTCCATGCAGAGCGTCCGGATCGCCCAGGCGATGCTCGGGGCGCTGCGCGATCCCATGCTGCACACGCCTGCGTTGTTCGACGTCGGCCAGATCGTCTACGATCCAGCCGAACCCACGAAGAAGGTCGAGCCGTTCTACTTTGACGCGCGGCGTGCTTCGAATGCCCACTCATTGGACATCGGGTTCTCGCCGAACGATCTCGAACTGACGACTATCGCTTTCCCTGCGGTAGAGGTGCTGTGCCTCGTCGGGCTTCAGCGATTTCGGCCATCCGAGACTGGAGAACCGCGGATCTTCGAGTACTGCACGTGGAGCAACTCGCTGCCGGTATCGGTTGCAGCGCTCGTGGCTGCCGGCGCCGTGCCGCTCCGGGGTACGCGCAGGTATCGCTTTGAGAACTGGTTTCGCAGCGGTCAGCGGAAGTACAAAGCATTCCGCGCCGCGGTCTCAGTCGCGGAAGGAAAGTGAGTCATGTCCGATCTCAACAAGCTCGATGCCTATCTTGAAGATTCGGGTCCAGCGGCGCTCGTGCTGACAGATGAGCTCGTGCCGGTGGAAGGCGCGGACGGCGCATTCTTCCCGCCGACGTTCGCAGCCTCCGAGGACAAGCGGTTCCCTGGCGGATACAATATCGATGAACACGCCAGTGGCGAGAATGTATGCCTTGTAGACAGCGTGGGTTCACAGGCCAATCGTATCGAGCCGCTGTTCGGCAAGCTCCCATACGCTGAGCTCGTACCCCAGATCTCTATTCGAGCAGGAGAACGTGCAGTCAGCTTGCTCGAAGCCGGACACCGCGCCGGTGATGCAATCATCCGTTGCTCGGCACTCCAGGACGAGCTACAGAAGGCATTCAAGGCGCTCCTCCTCGGCGACGCGACGCCGCTCGCGAGGATCGCTCCCACGTCGCTGGTGTTTGGTGTCTGGGACTCGCGCGATACCCAGGCGAAGGCGCCGCGGCTGATCGCCTCGACGATCAGAGCTTACAATGTACGCAGGTTGACCCGGTCCGCGCAGTACGTTCCGGCGATCGAGTATGTCGCACAGGAGTTGCTTGACGAGCCGACAGATGCCGGCACCAAGAAGAGCTACTCGGAGCGTGGCTTCATCCATGTCCCGGCGAGCGCATCGCACGGCGGCGTGATTGCTCGCGGCGGCGTCCGGCGGGATGCGACACTCAGTCTGGCCGCGCTTCGGTTGCTTTCGGCCGGCGGCGATGCGGACCGGACCCGAGCGCTTCGTCGCTACGTGCTGGGTCTCGCAGTCACAGCGTTCACTTCGAACCCCTCGGGGTACCTGCGACAGGGTTGCAACCTCGTGCTCGATGCATCGAAACCGCAGCCCCGGCGCATCAATGAGGTTTATCCATCCGGTGAACGCAAGCCGTTCACGTTGTCGCACGATGACGCGCTGGCCTACGCGCGGGGTACGGCGGTGGCATTCGGCGTCGGCGAGAGCCGCATCGTCGACTTCGATAGGGAGCGTGCCAAGCGCGACGTTGCGGGCGACGGGGAAAAGAAGAAGGGCAAAAAGAAGTCACCATGACGGCCGCTCTCTGTATCACGGCTCGACTTCTGCAGCCGTACAGTCATGGCCGCGGCGAAGACGGACTTCCGGAGTGGCCACCATCGCCTCTACGCCTGTTTCAGGCGCTGGTGGCGTGTTCGATCGGTCGTCAATTCGATCCGGATAGTCGCGCCCGCATAGCGGCGGCTCTGGGCTGGCTTGAACGTCAGCCGCCACCAGAGATCGTGGCGCCGCGTGCCGTGAAGGCCGCCGCGCCGTATCGCATCTATGTGCCTGACAACCTGGGAGACGACGTCGCCAGGGCATGGTCAAAGGGGAATGATGCCTCGCTGGCAAATTATCGAACAGAGAAGGATATTCGTTCGATGCGACTCGACGGCGAGGCCGTACACTACATCTTTCGTGCCGACGACGAGGTGGAGTTGCACGTTGCGATGCTGTGCGCCGCGGCGCGGTCGATGACGCATCTGGGCTGGGGGATCGACATGGTGGCGGGAGACGCGGGCCGCGGCACAGACGGTATCTCCGGGGAGCGATGGATTCCGGGTAAGCCCGGTGGGCGGATGTTACGCTGTGCGATATCGGGGACGCTCAATGCACTAGAGCGCAGGCATGCACAATTCCTCCAACGGTTGGAGGGTGGCGTATTTCGTCCAGTCTCGCCACTGACGGTGTTCGCCGCGTATCCCTACGCGCGCGCGACAGATACTGCGCCGCGTCCGTTCGCCGCGTTCCGGCTCCTCGATCCGAAGCAGGGCAAGCTCTGTATGTACGAGCCGACGCGCCGGGCGCGCGACGTGGCCGCGTGGTTGCGTCACGCTGTCAGCGACGTCTGCGACGGCTGGCCGTTCGGTCCGATCGGCACCGTGGTCCATGGTCACGGACCGACGCCCGGCGCGCAGTCTGTTGCGCGATTCTCGTTCTTGCCATTGCCGACGATCTCGCCGCTACGCGTCGAGGGCATCACACGGGTGATCGTCGTCGCGTCTGCAGGCATGGAGGCCGAGTTGTCGTGGGTCCGCATCCGGCTGGCCGGCCAGGAGCTGGTCTGGAAGCAGCAACCTGTCGCGTTGCTGGAACCGCTGCCCTCTGGGGATACGGTCGTGCAGCGGTACGTCGCTGCGAGCGACCGGTGGTCCACAGTCACGCCCGTCGTGCTGCCGGGTCACGACGACTGCTCGGCAAGGAAGGCAGAGCGCCTGTTACGACGAGCGTTCCTTCAGGCGGGCTTTGAGTCGGAGGTCGTCGATGGGATCAAGGAACTCGAGTGGCGCAAGGTCGGATTCCAGCGCGGAGTCGATCTGGCAAGTCGGTACCTCCCGCCGGACAAAGTTCATGGACCGCTGTTTCACGTCCTCGTCCGATTCTCCAGCCCACGCACAGGCCCGATCGCTGTTGGCGCTGGCAGACACCGCGGGATGGGCATCTTCGCGATCGATCCGACGTGAAGCAGCAGCTCGTGGTCAGGATCGCCGGGCCACGAGGCGCCGTGCGAGGCCGGGAACGTACTTGCGAGGCCGCGATCTGAGGAGCACTCCAGCCTTTCGCAGATATCGAGGCGCGCTTGCGGTTCTGACGGGCTCATTCGTCGTCGTCGCGCCGGCCAGCCAGTTCGGGCTGGCGAACGGGGGCCCGCCTTTGCAGGTGAACCGAGAGTGCCGCGATGAGCTTGTCGCCGTGGCGGACGCAGGTGGTGACGTCCTCGGCGACCTTCGAGACCAGCGTGTAGATCCGGGCGAAGATGCGGCGCAGCTCGGGGTTGGATGCGTGGGGGAGGCGGGTGACAGCCTCACCGGCGGCGTGGGCGAACGCCTCGATGTCGACGATCTGGGTGTGTAGAGCTTCGAGTGCATCGGCGGCGTTGAAGCTGTCGCGGGGTTGTGGTTCGCTGTGCTTGATCCGGGGGCGGCGTGGCTTCGGCATTGCTGTTCGCACTTCGTCGAGAGCTGGTAGCAGTGAGTTCGATGGAGATGGATGGTCATTTGGTCATTTGAACTATGGTCATGAGTCTGTCGTGCTGATAGCGTGAAACGCGCGGACCGTGACTTCGGATGACACGTGATCTGTGGTCGTGCTGCGGAGGATGAACAATGGCCAAGCTGTCGCAGGATCTCCAGGACTGGATCGATGCACGGAAGCGGTTCCGTTTGTCGCACGCCCAGGTGCAGATGGCGCGCGAGCTGGGCATGAACCCGAGGAAGCTCGGCAAGCTCGACAACCATCACCAGGAGCCGTGGAAGGCGCCACTGCCGCAGTTCATCGAGCAGCTGTACCTGAAGCGGTTCGGGCGCGAGCGGCCCGAGCACGTGATGTCGATCGAGGACCGGGCGCGGGAGAAGCGAGCGAAGCAGGCGGCGAGGAAGGCGGCCAGGGGTCTCGCGGTGACATTGATCGACAGAGAGCAACGTAGGCGTACGTATATGGCGCGTCGGCCGGTCACGGGGCGGGGCGTTGTCACGTTTCGCGGCGCGGGAACTGTGACGCTGGATGACAGCTCGTCGCAACGCGGCCGGTGATCGTCGGCGCAGCTTGGGTACATTGATCGCGTGGCGCGAGGGCATGTACCGTGACGTTTCATCCGTTCTCGATCCGGTTCGATCCGTGGCAGACCGATTATGGCTCCGAGGTGGAGAGCCTCGACGCGGCGGTCGATGATGATGACGTCGAGCTGGCGGTGGAACGCGATGCGTGGGGTGCGGTGGTTCCGCCGCCGGAGTCGGAGGGCGAGGTGCCGGCGACGGTGTACTTCGTCGACGGCGTGCGACGCGTGGAAGCGCGCATCGTGGGGCGCAGGGGTGGTGAGCGGCTGTTTCACGGCGCGTTCGGGTCATATGCGGTGGGAGCGGTCGAGGCGCAGCCGCAGCGGCACGTGGCGTGCTTCGCGGGGGCGCAGCTGGATCGGGTGGTCGCGACCGGGGCCGGCGAGATCCTGCCGGAGGCGGTGCGGGTGAACCGGGCGCTGCTGTACCGGCCGGTGAGCATCGCGGACAGCAAGCCGATCGCGCCGGAGCGCGCGGTGCACGACGAGATGCGCGGGGCGGAGGAGCGGCTGGCACGCGAGCTCGCCGAGCGCGAGGTGCTGGTGCTGACGGATGGGCCGCTGACGTTCCAGGAGGCGACGCGCGGACTGGCGGTGGGCTGGGTCAAGCGGATCCAGGAGCTGTACCTGCCGGCGTCGCACGTTCCGGTGCTGTGGACCCTGCCGTCCGGGACCCGGACGCCGCTGTTCGCGCTGCGGAGCTCGCGGCGGTTCGCGCGGTACTCGTGGTTCGTCCGGCTGGCGGCGCCGCGCCGGGGCGACTCGGAGCTGTCGGGTCTGGTGCGCTGCGAGGTGGCCGCGCACGTCGGGGTCGCGCGCGCGGGGGTGCTGGCGAATGCGACGGCGCGGCTCTTGCCGCGGTATGCAGGGGTCCGGGGGCTGCATGCGCGCGCGCCGCAGAACCTGTTACCGATCGCGGCGCTGGAGGCGAAGCTGCGGCGCGAGCTCGGCGACGCTCGCGTGCTGAATCGCTACCTGCAAGGCGTGATCGCGGAGGAAGCGGCACGCGGGGATGACTCGCTGGGCGCGGGGCGCGAGAAAGGAAACGGGCATGACGGAGAGTGATACCGAATTGGCCGGTGTGGTGCTCGGCTCGCAGGATGCGACGCCGCTCGAGTTCTGGGTCGGTGTTCATTCCGACAAGGTCGTCCAGCTCGATGATCTGGTCGTGGTTCGATCGGTGCTGCCGGATGGCAGCGCGGTCGCGTACTACGGGGTCGTCGATCAGATCCGGAAGCGGTTCGAGGGCCAGTCGTTCGATAGCGATGCGTTTCGCGCAGCGGCGGGCACGCTGCCGGTCGAGATCTCGTGCGCGGCGCACGTCCAGGTCACGCGGATCGATCCGGAGGTGTTTGCGCCGCCGTCGCCGGGGGACGCGGCGGCGGTGGTGCGCGGCGAGCAGTACCAGCGCGCGCTGTACTTCGATCAGATGGAGCGCCGCGTGGCGATCGGCACGACGCGGACCGGGGAGCCGGTGTTTGCAAATCTCGAGTTTCTCGATGGCACGCGCGGCGCGCACGCGTCGATCAGCGGGGTCTCCGGCGTCGCGACCAAGACGTCGTATGCGACCTTCTTGCTGTACTCGCTGTTTCATTCCGGCGCGCTCGGGCTCGGCGCCGCGAATGCGAAGGCGCTGATCTTCCTCCGATCTGGTCACCGAGCTCGACGGCGTGACGCTCGAAACGCTGGTGGGGGGACGGGTTGCGCCCGGCACGCTCGACGCATTCCGGCGCCGGCTGCACGCGGCGGCGCAGCACATCGGGCACCTGGTGCGCGACGACGGGAGCGGCCAGCCGCGGCGGATCGAGTGGCGCGATCATCAGGTCACGGTGGTCGACATCCACCGGCTGCACGCGCTGGCGCAGATGTTCGTGGTCGGCGCGCTGGTCAAGCGAGCGATGGAGGAGAAGGAGGCCACGGGAGCGAGCCGGCCGCTGCTGTTCGTGGTGCTCGACGAGCTCAACAAGTACGCGCCGCGCACGGGGTGGTCGCCGCTGTCGGACCTGCTGCTCGACGTCGCCGAGCGCGGACGGTCGCTCGGCGTGTCGCTGCTCGGCGCGCAGCAGACGGCGAGCGAGGTGGAGCGCCGCGTGGTGGCCAATGCATCGCTGCGCGTGGTCGGCCGGCTCGACGCGGCGGAGGCGGAGCACGGCGAGTACGGATGGCTCACCAGGGTCGCGCGGCAGCGAGCAGCGATGCTGCAGCCGGGCTCGATGATCGTCTCGCAGCCCGAGATCCCGACGCCGATCCTGCTGCGGTTTCCATTTCCGTGCTGGGCGACACGGGCGAGCGAGGCGGGTGAGACGCCGGACGACGACCTGTTCGCGCGGATGGGGGAGCCATGAGGATCGTGCACACCAGCGACTGGCATGCCGGTCGCGTGTGGAAGCAGCAGGTCGATCGGCTGCCGGAGCTCGAGGCGGTGCTCGACGATCTCGCCGCGTACATCGAGCGCGAGGCGATCGATCTGGTGCTGATGGATCGCGGGCAACCATGATAGCGGAACGCGCCTCGAGGCCTGGGGTGAGCTCGCCGAGCTGGTCGGCGTGCACGCGGTGGGGCGGCCCAGGCATCCGTCGGACGGCGGCGTGATCGAGCTGGTGACGCGCGCCGGCGAGACGGCGATCATCGGCGCGGTTCCCTTCGCCGCGCCGCGCACGCTGGTGTCGGCGCTCCAGCTCGCGGCCGACGACACCGTCGCGATGCAGACCTACGCGGACCGCATGCGCATGATCGCGGCGCTGTGCAGCAGTCGGTTTCGCACCGACGCCGTGAACCTGCTGTGTCTGCACACGCACCTCGACGGCGCGGTGTTCGCCGGGTCCGAGCGGCGGGTGCACCTGGGCGACGACTGGGCCGCGGCGCCGCAGGCGATCCCGGACACCGCGCAGTACGTCGCACTCGGCCACATCCACAAGCCGCAGTCGGTGACCGCGCCATCTCCGACCGAGTATGCCGGCTCGCCGCTGCAGCTCGATTTCGGGGAGGCCGGGGAAGCCAAGTCGTTCGTGCGGATCGACGTGGCACCGGGCCGGCCCGCCCAGATCCGCCGCGTCCCGTATCGCGGCGCGCGCGAGCTCGCGGTCGCACGCGGCACGCTGGACGAGCTGGCCGCGCGACGCGACGAGCTGGCCGCCGCCGGGTGGCTCAAGGTGATCGCGCAGCTGTCGGCGCCGGAGCCCGACCTGTCTCGCAAGGTCCGCGCGCTGTTCGACAATGTCGTGGCCGTCGACTTCGAGTGTCCGAGCCAGGAACGCGAGGGCGAGGCGGGTCCCACGGAGATGCGGCGGCAAGGACCGCGGAGGCCGCCGCCGAGGCCGCCCGGACCGCCGATGCCCGTCACGACCGCGCCAGGGCGGCCCACGAGGCTGCGCGTCGAGCCCACGCCGCGCATGATCTGCGGGCCACCGTCACGCCGGGCGACGCGTGTCCGGTGTGCCTGCGGCTCGTCGCCGCCGTTCCGTCCATCGCAGTGCCGGCAGCTCTCGACCAGGCAGCGCGCCAGGAACGCGACGCGCATCGCGATCGGGAACGCTGTGCCGGCGAGGCGCGAGGCGCGCGCAGCGCCTTCGAGCTCGCCGAGCGCGCGATCTCGGAGACGACCGCCCGGCGGAAGGAGATGGCGGCCGAGCTGGGCGGCCTCGCAGCCGAGGTCGAGGCACTCGCGCGGCGCATCGCGCAGCTCCTCGGCGATCTCGTGAACGTCGAGAGCGCAGCGCTGGGCGAGGACGTTCGCGAGCTCCATGTCGAGGCGCAGGCGCGCGCGGAGCGCCACGCCAAGCTGGAGAGAGCCCGGGCAGAGCTCGCGGCCCGGCTCGTCGCCGTTCACCATCGCGAGGCCATCGCCCAGCAACAGGCGCAGATCGCCGGCCGCGACCGCGATCGCGCCCAGCTCGATGGCAGCACGGCGAGCGCCGAGCTCGCCACCGTCGACGCGGAGATCCGGCGCACGGTCCCTTCGGGCGACCCCGAAAAGGAGCGCCGCCGCGTGACGGCACGGATCCAGCAGCTCGCGGACGCTCGCGACGACGCGGCGCGCGACGAGCAGGCAGCACGCAGCGAGCACGATGCGCTGTCGACGACGCTGGCGGTTGCCGAGGCTGCGGCCGCGACCGCCGCGGACGAGCTTGCAGCCGCCGACACGCACGCCGCGCGGGCGCTGCAGGGAGCCGGATTCCCGACCGAGCAAGCGGCGCGATCCGCGGTCCTGGACGACGAGGTGCGTGACGAGATCGCGCGCCGGGCCCGCGCGTGGCACTCCGAGCACGCGGTCGTCACCACGCGCGTCGCCGATCTCGAGCGGACCGCCGGCACCGACGACGTCGATCCCGAGGCGCTCGCCGCCGCGCGAAGCGCTGCCGGAGCCGCGCGCGACCGGCACGGCCAGCTGCTGGCGGAGCAGGGCAGGCTGGGGGGTGAACGCCGCGACATCGAGAGCCGCATCGCCAGGGCCGCCGCGCTGCGCGAACAGCTCGCGCGCCGCGAGACCGAGCACGCCATCTACGACCAGCTCGCCGGCGACCTCCGGACCGACCAGTTCCAGGCCTACCTGCTCGAGGGAACGTTCCGCGAGATCGTGCAGGGCGCCTCCGGTCGGCTGCTCGAGCTCAGCGGCGGCCGCTACGCCCTCGACTACCTCCAGGACGACTTCTTCGTCATCGACCACGACAACGCGCGCGAGCGCCGGTGCGCCGACACCCCTGTCCGGCGGCGAGACCTTCCTGACCTCGCTCGCGCTCGCGCTCCAGCTCAGCGAGCAGATCCAGCGCGCCGCCGGCGCCGTCCGGCTCGACAGCCTGTTCATCGACGAGGGCTTTGGCACCCTCGATCCCGAGACCCTCGCGACCGTCAGCGACGCGATCCAGCAGCTCGGTCGCGGCCATCGCATGGTCGGCATCATCACCCACGTCCAGGACCTGACCTCCGCGCTGCCGGCGCGGATCGAGGTTGTCCGGGGCTCGGACGGTTCGAGAATCAAAGTCATTTCCGAGGCTTAGTCGTCGCGTGCGGCCCTCGCGATCAGACCCCGAGCGTAGCGTTGGTCTCGTGCCACGTCATTCTCCGAGCGAAGCGAAGGTCGTACGGTGCCTGGTATTGCTGCTCGCCCTTGCGCGTAGCAAGCGCGGCATCAACGTTCGCCAGTTCGCCGAGCGCCACGGCTGGCAGTGGCGCTCGCTGTACCGCGACATCGAGACCCTCGAGAAGGCCGGCGTGCCGATCGAGCGCCCGGAGCACGGCTGGTTCACCATGTCGGAGCGCTGCCTGCCGGTCTTCACCGTCGATGTGCGACCCGAAGAGCTGTCGGCGCTGTCGGCCGCGCGTCAGCTGGCGCCGGGCCTCAAGGACACCACGATCGGCCGCGGCCTCGACAGCCTGTGGAGCAAGCTCTCGACGCCCGGGCATCAGCCATCGCTGCCGCTTGGCGAGGAACCCTGGCTCCATGGCTCGCCGCCCGCGATCGACTACGGCCCGCATCGCATCGTGCTCGACACCGTCCGCGAGGCCCTGCGGACGCGGCGCGCGCTGCGCATCCGCTACCACAAGCCCGGCAGCGAGCCCGGCGACCGCATCATCGAGCCGGCATTCCTCCAGTGGGACCCCGCGGTCGAGGCGCTGTACGTCTCCGCCTGGTGCCGCAAGCGCGGCAGCCAGTGCACCTTCGCCATCCATCGCATCACGCGCGCCGAGGTCACCGACGAGTCGTTCGCGCCGCGCCGCGAGGCGATCGCCGAGATGAGCAAGGCGTTCCGGCTATGGTCGCGCCCGACCACGCAGCGCGTCGTGCTGCGGTTCTCCCCGCGCGTCGCCGACGAGGTCCGCGAGCGCACCTGGCACCGGACCGCGCGCTTCACCGACAGCGACGACGGCGGCGTGTTCCTGGCCATGGACGTCGGCGCCCCCGAGGAGCTCGAGCGCTGGCTGCTCGGTTTCGGCCCCGACGTCCAGGTCGAGGAGCCGCCCGCGCTCGCCGAGCAGGTTCGCACGCGCCACGCCGAGGCCGTCGCACCCGCGCGCCTCGGCACGCTCCGCGCCCGGCGAGACCGCTCCGCCGAGCCCGCCGAGCTCGCCGAGCCGGCCGCGACCGCGGCACCGCGACCGTCGCGTTCGAAGCTTTGACGTCCATTGACAGTCACCCCCGCTACGCTTGCCCGCATGCAGGCGTTGCGTGAGAGCGTGTCGAACCCCGAAGTCCCCGCCCTGGTCCCCGCGCGGATGCTGAACGAGCATGCGTACTGTCCGCGCCTCGCGTACCTCGAATGGGTGCAGGGCGACTTCACCGACAACGCCGACACCGTCGAGGGTCGCTTCCACCACCGCAACGTCGATGCCGAGACCGGCGCGCTGCCGGCGCCCGACGAGATGGCCGGTGCGCGCTTCCACGCTCGCTCCGTCATGCTGTCGGCGCCCATCATCGGCCTCGTCGCGCGCATCGATCTGATCGAGGCCGACGGCGATGTCGTCACGCCCGTCGATTACAAGCGCGGCAAGGCGCCCGACATCCCCGAAGGCGCGTGGGAGCCCGAGCGCGTGCAGCTCTGCGCCCAGGCGCTGATCCTCGAGGAGAACGGCTACCACGTCGATCGCGGCGTCCTGTACTTCGTCGCGTCGCGCCAGCGCGTCGACATCGCGATCGACGACGTCCTGCGCGCGCGCACGCGAGAGCTGCTCGCCGGCCTGCGCGCCTCGGCCGCATGCGCCACACCGCCACCGCCGCTGGTCGACAGCCCCAAGTGCCCGCGCTGCTCGCTCGTCGGCATCTGCCTGCCCGACGAGGTCAACCTGCTCCGGGCCCCCGACAGCACCGCGGCCGTGCGGCGGCTCGTCCCCGCGCGCGACGACGCCCTGCCACTCTACGTCCACTCCGCCGGAGCCCGCATCGGCAAGCGCGGCGACGAGCTCGTCGTCGAGCTCCGCGACGGCACGCGGCAGAATGCCCGGATCGGCAACACCTCGCACGTCGCGCTGTTCGGCCACGTCCAGATCTCGACCCAGGCGTTGCAGGAGCTGTGCGCGCGCGGCATCACCGTCTCCTACCTCTCGAGCGGCGGCTGGCTCTACGGCATCACGCGCGGCATGGACCACAAGCACATCGAGCTCCGCCGGCTCCAGTTCGCCGCCGCCGCCGATCCCGCGTGCTGCCTCGCGCTCGCTCGTCGCTTCACCACCGTCAAGATCCGCAACTGCCGGACCCTCGTGCGGCGCAACGCCGACGCGCCCCCCGCGCACGCCATCGATCGGATGAAGGAGCTCGTCGATGCCGCCGAATCGGCCACCACCCTCGAGTCGCTGCTCGGGATCGAAGGTACCGCCGCGCGGATCTACTTCGACGCATTTGCCACCATGCTGCATCCGCCCGACGAGTCCCTCGCCTTCGAGTTCGACGGCCGCAACCGCCGGCCGCCTCGCGATCCAGTCAACGCGCTGCTCTCGTTCGGGTACGCCATGCTCACCAAGGACGTCGCCGCCACCCTGATCGCCGTCGGCTTCGACCCCTACCTCGGCTTCTATCACCAGCCTCGCTACGGCCGGCCCGCGCTCGCCCTCGATCTCATGGAGGAGTTTCGCCCGCTGATCGTCGACTCCATCGTGCTGGGCGCGATCAACACCGGCGCCATCAAGCCCGGCGACTTCGTGTGCCGCGGCGGCGGCGTTGCCCTCACCGCGTCCGGCCGCTCTGCATTTCTTCGGGCCTACGAGCGCCGGATGGACGAGCTCGTGGCGCACCCGGTCTTCGGCTACCGCATCAGCTACCGGCGCGTGCTCGAAGTCCAGGTCCGCCTCACGCTGACGTGCGGAACCGCTACATCGTCACCTACGACATCACCGACGACCGTCGCCGGACCGCCATCTACAAGCGCCTGCGCGGCTTTGGCGACCACCTGCAGTACTCCGTCTTCCGCTGCGACCTGTCCGACCGCAGGCGAGTCGAGCTGGTCGCAGCGCTGTACGAGCTGATCGACCACGCCACCGACCAGGTGCTCGTGATCGATCTCGGACCAGTCGACGGCCGGGCCTCGATCTGCGTATCATCCATCGGGCGTGCGTATGCCAATCCCGAGCGCACGGCGGTGATCGTGTGACAGGGATGCGCGTTGGCAACCGAATAGCTGACCCTGATCAAGACCTGGCGCTCGGTCTGCGAGCGGTCCCGTGCGATGATCAACACGCTGACCGCTCGCATGTCCAACTGCAAGAAATCATTGACTGCTGCGGCGGCCGAGTGCCAGGCCATGCCCCCCTTCGTTGCGCTTGCTCCACCCGCTCGAAGTTGAACCCTCAACTTATGAGAATAATTAGACAAAATGCTCGAGCTCTCTCCGTCGACGATCATCGACGGCCCCATTGAAGCAATGCGGCGACGTTCTGCACGAGACCGCGTTCCTCGTCTCTCCGTCGACGATCATCGACGGCCCCATTGAAGCGAGATCACCGCGCGCACGGCGGCCCTGTCACTTGGAGCTCTCCGTCGACGATCATCGACGGCCCCATTGAAGCGAGGGCACAACGCGCCGACGTTGCACGTCTCGTTCGGCTCTCCGTCGACGATCATCGACGGCCCCATTGAAGCAGCTACCACGGCGGCGACAACCGCCACATCCCGATCGGCTCTCCGTCGACGATCATCGACGGCCCCATTGAAGCGCGACCAACGCAATCGATACGTTCGTCCGTTTCGCGCCTCTCTCCGTCGACGATCATCGACGGCCCCA
>VBLP01000227.1:0-12397 GCA_005887925.1 Deltaproteobacteria bacterium
GAGATCATCTCGCAAGTGGCGCTTCGCGGCGGTCTCCAGCTCGTCCTTGCAATGGACCGAATACAGGTACTGCAACGACACGAGGGCGACGAACCACTCGGTATAGTCAAGCGCCGCCCGGATCGTCCTCGGCCAGCGTTCGCCGACATGGATGCGCTCCGAATCGAGGAACACGTCGTGGCCGGCGTCGCTGAGCCGGCGGTAGAGCGCGAGCGCAACCTCGTTGTCAGGCTTCTCCCGGCGATAGCTGATGAAGATCCGTGGCACGCTATCGTCCCCTCGACCGCGTCTTGCATCGCAGCTCACCAGCACCCATGCGTGTCCTCCGTCCAACGTACTTCGGTTGAACGGACACGGTACCGCGGGATGGCCCGGCGTGACCAGCCCGGTGCGATGGTTTCCGGCTCGCCGGTCAGCGCAGGAAGTCGCCGTCGCTGCCGATCTTGCCCGGGCCGTCGAGCACGTAGATGCCCGCCGAGGATGCGTTGACCGTGAACGCAACGGTGCCGTTCGATACGGTCACGACGCGGCCGGTCACGGCGTCGCGGTAGGTGCCGTTGCGGAGGCCGGTGATGGTGAAGCTCTGGGCCTGTGCGGCGGCCAGGCCGACCACAGCGTAGCTCTGGCCGTTCTGGTAGTCGCGCACGAACGACAGTCCGTTGCCTTGCTCGTCGACCCGGCTCATCGTCGCCTTCTGCAGCGCGGGGACGGCGTGGCGGATCTGGTTGAGGCGGCGGATGTGGCGATACAGCGGATGCGCCTGGGTCGTGGCGATCGCGTCGCGCGTCAGGTGATCGCCGAAGTAGGCGCGGCCGGTCTGGTCGAGCGTCATGGTCGGGCCGTCGATGTCCTGCGGCGCGCCCTTCATGAACTCGATCTCCTCCCCCTGGTACAGACAGGGAATGCCGCGGATCGTCCATAAGAGGTTGTAGGCGATCGCCGCTTTCCAGGTCTCGCCGTTGAACCGGAACTTGAAGTCGTTGTCGGGGCCGACATCGTGATTCTGGAAGAACGTGACCAGCCTGGTCGCGTCGCCGTACAGCCAGTCGAAGCCGAGCACGCCGCCGATCCCGCCGAAGTTGCCATTGTGGATGTTGTCGCGGAAGGTCGAGAACAGCGAGAAGTCGAGCACGGCGAGGCCCGAGTCGCCGCCGCCGCCGGGGTTGGCGGGGTCGCTGGTCAGCCGCGTGTACCACCACGGGCGGATCACCGCCGAGGCGTTGTCGTTGGTGATCTCGGAGCCGAAGCCGGTGCCCTTGACGAGGTTCTCGCCGAACACGAACAGGCCCGGCTTGTGCGCCTTCCAGTGGTTCACGTAGCTGAGCACGTCGCCGCGCTCGACGTGCTTGAGCGTGTCGAGCCGGATCGCATCGACGCCCATGTCGAGGTAGTGCTCGATCGCGGCGTCGAGGTAGTCGCGCACGATCGGGTGCTCGGTCGCGAGGTCGATGGCGTCGCCGGCGATGCTCTTGCGCTGCAGCGGGGTCGCGCTCTCCCAGTCGCCGCCCGCGATGAAGCCATCGAGGTGGTACCACTGGCCGTCGAGGCCGGCGGAGTCGACGCCGAAGAACCGGCCGGCGTCGTAGCCGGCGAGCGGCACGGTGACCCCGGTGCGCGGGTCGACCAGCGGCGTGGTCCCGGCGGGGTCGCTGGTCTGACGCGCGACGAACCAGGGCGGCGCGACGGGGTTGTCGTTGTCCTCGCGGAACGGGCTCAGGTAGTCGCCGAGGTTGCCCTGGTAGGGCCCGTTGGCGATCGGCGCGCCGCCGGCCGGCCGGTAGTACTTGATCGGCAGGTGATCGATGAACACCTTGCCGCGGATGCCGTACTGGCTGGAGTGATTGATGACCACGTCCTGCACGACCTTGAGACCCCTGGCGTGCGCGGCGGTGATGAAGTCCTGGTAGGTCGCGCCGGGAGACTCGAGCCGCGGATCGACCATCGTCCAGTCGTAGGCGTGATAGCCGTGGTAGTCGAGGCCGCTGCGGTTCACCACCGGCGGCGTCACCCAGATCGCGGTGAAGCCGAGGTCCTTGATGTAGTCGAGCTGCGCGATCAGGCCCTTGAAGTCGCCGCGCCACTGCGGGTCGCCGAGCTTGATGCGATCGCGGTTGTAGTAGTTGTTGGTCGTGTCGCCGTCGAAGAACCGCGCGGTCATCACGAAGTAGATCGTCTCGCCGCGGAAGTCGCTGCTGTCCGGCGGTGGCGGCGGCGGTGGGGGCGGCGGTGGCGGCGCGCAGGCGCCGCTGGTGACGGCGCTGCGCACGGTGGTCGTGATCTGCTTGGTGGTGGCGTCGAACCCGATGTCGTACTCGGTGCAGTCCGCGACCGGGACGTCGCTGGCAGGATACGACTCGGTCCAGTCGCCGTGATGATCGATCTTGAATCGCGGCGATGGGTCCTGCCTGGCGAACGCCATCACGATCGAGTGGCGCGACGTGCCGGCGATCGGTGTCATCGCGGTCGTGCCCCAGCTGTTCGGCGTGCCGCGGAACTGCCAGGTGTCGGTGCCGCCGGCGCAGCTGGCCACGGCCTGCGTGGTGATCTGCTTGGCCGTGGCATTGAACGTGATCTGGTAGCTGCCATTGGCGACCCGGAAGTCCTGCGCGGGATAGCTCTCGGACCAGTCGCCGAAGTGGTCGATCTTGAAGCGCGGATCGGAGACGCCGGAGAACGTCTGGCAAGTGGTGAATACAGTCGCGCTGGTCGCGGTCATCGCGGTCACAGCCCAGTTGTTCGGCGTGCCGCGGAACTGCCAGCTATCTGCCGCGACGGCTTCGGCGACGGACGCCAGCGCCGCGGGCGATGCCGGGTGCGGATCGCAGCCGGCTGCAACGAGCGCTGCGAACACGACCGGGGCGACCGCGAGCGCGCTCGATAGATCCAGCCCCACAGGGTGTTGCCGAGGACAACGGCACACTCGTCGCTGTTGCCTTTGGCAACGATGATGATCTCGCATACATCGAGGAGACGTGGCCGGTGGATTGCGCACGCCGATCGCGCAGCGCAATAACCGAGCCGATGCGCCGATCCAGTCCTCGGCCCGCTCCCTCGGTGCGGGAGTGCCTCGGCCGGCAAACCTGTGCACGCGCGGCCTCTCGCGCGGTGGCCGTTGCCTGGCGCCTGCGCAGGTCCCGGGCGGCGTGATATTCCTGATGGGACACCCGTGACGTCGAAGACCCCGGTCAGGCGGCTGCTCGTGCTGGCGCTGTTGCTGGTGCTGGTGGCGGGCCTCGCCGCCTGGTGGCTCGTCCGCGGCGATCACGCGCCGTCGCCACCGCCGCCGCGGGTCGCCGCCGCGCCGGCACCCGCCGCCGCGGCGACCGTGCCCGCCGTGCCGCCCCGCGTCACCCGCGCCGCCGAGCCCGACGACACCGACGGCGTGATCGACGGTCGCGTGGTCAACGGCGAGACCCACGCCGGCGTGCCGGACGCCGAGCTGAGCTTCGCCGGCGAGGGCATGGAGTCGACGTTCCGGACCAGCAGCGACGGCACGTTCGAGCTGACGCCGACGGTGACGGGCAGCTTCGCGCTGTCGTCGGTCACGGCGCCCGGGTTCTTGCCGTACACGCCGGCGCGCGGCAACGCGGGCATGCGCGTGACGCTGGCGCGCGGCCGGTCGGTGCACGGGGTCACGCTGGTGCTGTACCCCGCGGTCGATTACCAGGGCCGCGTGATCGACGAGCGGGGTGCGCCGGTCGCGGGTGCGCGCATCCGTCTGGTGAGCAGCCACGCGGGCGAGCAGATGCCCGAGAACCTCACCGCCGAGTGGAGGTCCGATGCCGACGGCCGCTTCACGTTCCAGGCCACCGACGACTCGCTGCTCGAGGCCAGCCGCGGCAGCCTGCGCGCCTGGGGCCGCGTCGACCGCTTCGTCACGATCCAGAAGCAGCTGACGATCCAGCTCGGTCGCGCGCTGCCGCGCGATGCGACGATCACCGGCCATGTCCGCGACGGTCGCGGCGCACCGATCGCCGAGGCGCTGGTCCGCGCGTCCTCGTTCGGAGCGGTGCCCACCGCGTTCGCGGCCAGCGATGCCGGCGGCGCGTTCACGCTCGCCAACGTCGATCGCGCCGCGTACGATGTGTCCGCCGAGGCCGAGGATCACCTCCGCGCGGTGCGCGTCAACGTGCTCGGCGGCAGCCGCAACGTCGATCTCGTCCTCGACACCGGCCTGCCGCTCGCCGGCCATGTCGTCGACGGCCGCGGCGCGCCGGTCCCCGTGTTCACGCTGATCGCGATGCGCCGCGCGGGCAGCGCGCGTCCGGTGCTCGCCAACCAGTCGCTGGTCGATCCCCAGGGCCGGTTCTCGGTGCGCGTGCCCGCCGGCGATTACGACCTGCTGGTGTCTGCGCGCGGCTGGGCGCGCAGCACGCAGGCGCAGGCCACGGCGGGTGCGACCGACGTGCGGATCGTGCTCGGCGCCGGCGCGATCCTGCGCGGCCGGGTGGTCGCGGCCGGCGACGGCACCCCGGTCGGCGACGCCCAGGTCGCGTGCGACGGCCCGCGCGATCGCGGCCGCGCGCTGTCATCCGATGCGGGCACGGTCACCCGCGCCGATGGCACGTTCGAGCTGGCCGGCATCTCCCCCGGACCGCTCGCGATCCGCGTCGTCGCCAACGGCTATCACACCCGGATCGAGGACGCGATGCCGGCGAGCGAGGGCGCCGCGCTCGGGCCGGTGACGGTCGAGTTGACCCGGGTCGAGTCCGCCGAGCTCAGCCGCACCGAGATGGTCGGGATCGGCGTCGACTTCAGCCCCGACGGCGAGGTGCTGCGCGTGACCCGCATCCTGCCGGGCAGCGGCGCGTTCGACGCCGGCATCGGCTTCGGCGACCGCGTCATCGCCGTCGACGGCGCCCCGGTCGCGCCGCTCGGGGTCGAGGGCGCGATCGCCCGGGTTCGCGGTGCTGCCGGGACGACCGTCACGGTGACCGTGCGGCGCGATGGCCGGGACATCCAGCTCGTCGTCGAGCGCCGGCTGCTCCGGGCCTAGGAGGATCGATGAGCGCTGTGTTCTCCCCCCTGTCGCTGCGCGGTCTGACGCTGCGCAACCGCGTGGTGATCTCGCCGATGTGCCAGTACTCCGCGGTCGACGGCAGCGCGAGCCCGTGGCACCTGATCCACCTCGGATCGCTGGCGCTGTCCGGCGCCGGGATGCTGTGCATCGAGGCCACGGCGGTCGAGGCCGACGGCCGGATCTCGGCGGCGGACCTCGGCCTGTACAGCGACGCCAACCAGGCGGCGCTCGAGCCCGTGCTGTCCGCGATCCGGACGCACTCGGCGATCCCGGTGACGATGCAGCTCGCGCACGCCGGCCGCAAGGCGTCGACCCACGTGCCGTGGCGCGGCGGGCAGCAGGTGCCCCTCGCCCAGGGCGGCTGGCGCACGCACGCACCGTCGCCGCTGCCGCTGCGCCCCGGCGAGGAGCCGCCGATCGCGCTCGACCGCGCGGGGCTTCAGCGCGTGCGCGAGGCGTTCGCGGCGGCGGCGCGCCGCGCCGACCGGCTCGGCATCGACGGCCTCGAGCTCCACGCCGCGCACGGTTACCTGCTCCACGAGTTCCTGTCGCCGCTCGCCAACCAGCGCAGCGACGACTACGGCGGCTCGCTCGCCAACCGCATGCGGTTCCCGCTCGAGGTGTTCGACGCGATCCGCGCCGCGTTCCCCGCCGGCAAGCCGGTCGGCATCCGCGTGTCGGCGACCGACTGGATGGACCACGGCTGGGACATCGAGCAGACGATCGCGTTCGCCCGCGAGCTCGCGCAGCGCGGCGCCGACTGGATCGACGTGTCGTCCGGCGGCATCTCGCCGCAGCAGCAGATCCGCCTCGGCCCCGGCTATCAGGTGCCGTTCGCGGAGGCGATCAAGCGCGCCACCGGGCTCGTCACGATCGCGGTCGGCATGATCACCGAGCCGGCGCAGGCCGAGGACATCGTGGCGACCGGCAAGGCCGACCTCGTCGCGCTCGCCCGCGCGATGCTGTTCGAGCCCCACTGGCCGTGGCGGGCCGCGGCCGAGCTCGGCGCCACCGTCGACGCGCCGCCGCAGTACTGGCGATCGGCGCCGGCCGGTCATCCCGGCCTGTTCGGAGACACCCGAGGCAAACCATGACCACACACGGCAGGGTCGCGATCATCACCGGCGCGGGGCGCGGCATCGGCAAGGCCACCGCGCTGGCGTTCCTCCGCGATGGCTACCGCGTCGCGCTCGCGGGCCGCCATCGCGACACCCTAGCCGAGACCGCCGCCGCATCCGGCGCCGGCGACCGCGCGCTCGTGGTCCCGACCGACGTCGCCGATCCGGACGCGGTCGAGGCGCTGTTCGCCCAGGTGCGCGCGGCGTTCGGCCGCGTCGATGTCCTGTTCAACAACGCGGGGACCGGCGCTCGCCCCGTGGCGATCGACGAGCTCACCGTCGACGAGTGGCGCAAGGTCGTCGACATCAACCTGACCGGGACGTTCCTGTGCACGCAGGCCGCCGTCCGGCTGATGAAGCAGCAGGACCCGCGCGGCGGTCGCATCATCAACAACGGCTCGATCTCGGCGCACGCGCCGCGGCCCAACTCCGCGCCGTACACGGCGACCAAGCACGCGATCACCGGGCTGACCCGGTCGGTCGCGCTCGATGGCCGGGCGCACGACATCGCGTGCGGCCAGATCGACATCGGCAACGCCGCGACCGAGATGACCGCGCGGATGGCCCGGGGCGTGCCGCAGGCCGACGGCGCGCTCCGCCCCGAGCCGACGATCGACGTCGCCCACGTCGCCGACGCGGTGCTGCAGATGGCGAACTTGCCGCTCGACGTCAACGTGCAGTTCATGACCATCATGGCGACCAGGATGCCGTTCATCGGCCGCGGCTGAGCCTGTGAGGCAGTGATGCACAGAAGGACCATCTTCGGAGACTTTCGCCATGCGGCGAGCGCGGTGTACCGCGTGATCACCGCGGGAAGCGTCTACATCCTCGGCTTTCACGAGGAGCGCGGCAAAAGGTTCGTCATCATGCGGGGCCTGCCCGGCACCGATCGCGAGCACGTCGTGATCCGCGACAGCGACCCGCGGATCGGCGAGGCCTCGATGTTCGAGCTGCCGCCCGATCGGTGGGCCGGCAAGGTCATGGAGATCGCGACGATGACCTCGAGCGAGGTCACCACGGTGGTGGTCGAGACCGACCCCGCCGCGATCGCGCTGGTCGGCGGCAATGGGCCGTCGGCGCGCCCGGCGGGCTGGGCGCCGCAGCCGCCGGGGCTGCCCGAGCGGCCGCGGGTCGCCGGCGTCCTCGGTCGCGGGACCAGCCCCGCCCTCGGCGCCACCGCGCCGCGCGGGGTCGGATACAACGTCGTGGTCGGGCAGACCCAGGCCGGCGCCGGGCCAGTCGGCGAGCCCGAGGTGCCGTACCCCCGCCGCCACGTCCAGTACGCCGAGAACGCCGCCGCGTTCCTGCGCTCGATCGCGCGCCGCGACCGCCTGTTCGAGGATGTCGCCGGTGAGCGCGACCTCGCGGCGCGGCTGCACAAGGCGCTCGAGGACTGCGCCGCGCTGCTCGCGCAGATCCGGAGTCGCGGCCAGCGGTGAATCCACCAGGGAGTCGCGTCGCACCGCGTCGCGGTCCCGGATCCGTACTCGCCATTGCCGCGGCATTCGGGTTCGACCGTTCGTAGCGCTCTGATATGGTCCTCGCGCCCGGCCGCACACCCTGTCGCCGGGCGAAGGAGGAGCAAGATGCTGCGAGCGTTTCCTCGTGCCGCGGGATTCCTCGGCGCCGCCATCGTCTGGATCGGCCTCGCCCCCGAGGCCGAGGCCCGCATCACCCGGATCGAGATCACGCGCGTCGAGGCGCCGACGTTCGGCGGCGCCAGCTTCGGCGCGGTCGGCCAGTACGACAAGCTGGTCGGCCGCGCGTTCGGCGAGGTCGATCCGCGCGACCCCGACAACGCCGTGATCGAGGACCTCGCGCTCGCGCCGCGCAATGCGCGCGGGATGGTCGAGTACGCGATGGACATCTACCTCCTCAAGCCGCACGACCTGGCGCTCGGCAACGGCACGATCCTGTGGGATGCGGTGAACCGCGGCAACAAGGTCGCGCTCGCGCTGTTCAACATGGGCGCGGTCGGCGGCAACGAGCCGACCGGCGCGGGCGACGGCTTCCTCCAGCAGCAGGGCTACACCCTGGTGTGGAGCGGCTGGCAGCCCGACGTCGCGCCCGGCGGCGGCCGGCTGACGATGACCGTTCCCGTCGCACACCAGGGCGGCGCCGAGATCACCGGCGTCGTGCGCGGCGAGTACATCGTCACCGCGCCGGCGACGACGCAGAACCTCAGCAGCGGCTCGTTCACCGGCCTCACGCACCGGTCGTACGAGACGGTGAGCCTGGACACGACGCGCGCGCAGCTCACCCGCCGCGTCAAGGAGACCGACGCGCGCATCGCCGTGCCGGCGACCGACTGGGCGTTCGCCGACTGCACGACCGCGCCGTTTCCCGGCACGCCGAGCACGACGCAGATCTGTCTGCGCGACGGGTTCTCGCCCAACTTCATCTACGAGCTGCTCTACACCGCGAAGAACCCGACGGTGCTGGGCCTCGGCTTCGCGGCGACGCGCGACCTGGTGTCGTTCCTGCGCCATGCCGCGCACGACGACGCCGGGCAGCCCAACCCGCTCGCCGGCGGGATCCGCGCCGCGCTCGCGCACGGCACGTCGCAGGCCGGCCGCTACCTGCGCACGTTCCTCTTGCTCGGCTTCAATCAGGACGACCGGCATCGCGCCGTGTTCGACGGCATGAACCCGCACCTCGCGTCGCAGCTGTTGCCGCTCAACGTCCGGTTCGGCCAGCCGGGGCGGGCCTACGGCCAGCACGAGGACCACCTGTATCCGGCCGCCGAGCCGCCGTTCTCGTATCCGCGCACGCGCGACTCGATCGCGCGCCAGACCGCGGGCCTCCTCGACGCCTGCCTGCGCACGCACAGCTGTCCGCGCATCGTCCACACCGTGAGCGCGACCGAGTACTGGCAGGGCCGGATGTCGCTCGACACCACCGACGAGCGCGGCCGGTTCGACCTCGAGGCCGCCCCCGGCGTCCGGATGTTCCTGTTCGCGAGCACCCAGCACGTGCCCGCCGCGGTGCCCGCCGCCGGCATCTGCCAGCAGCTGTCGAACCCCAACCCGTATCAGCAGGGCCTGCGCGCGCTGCTGGTCGCGCTGCGCGACTGGGCGGTGCACGGCCGCGAGCCGCCGGCGAGCCGGATCCCGACCCTGCGCGGCCACACGCTGGTCGCCTCCGACCAGGACAGCCTGGGCTGGCCCGGCATCCCCGGCGTGCGGTTCACCGGCGTCCTCGACAAGCTGCAGCTCGTCGACTTCGGGCGCCAGTTCGACGTCGATCGCGAGACCGGGATCGTCGCCGAGCCGCCGCGCCTGGTGCCGGGCGCCGACTACGCCGTGCTGGTGCCCAGGGTCGACGCCGACGGCAACGACGTCGCCGGGCTGCGCTCGGTGACGCTGCAGGCGCCGCTCGGCACGTACACCGGCTGGAACCTGCGCCGCGCCGGGTTCGCCGAGGACGAGCAATGCGGCCTGACCGGCAGCTTCATCCCGTTCGCGCGCACCAAGGCCGAGCGCGACGTCCGCGGCGATCCGCGGCGCTCGCTCGAGGAGCGCTACGGCGACCACGCCGGCTACGTCGCCGCGGTGCGGGCCGCCGCGCAGCCGCTGGTGGCCGAGCGCCTGCTGCTCCCCGCCGACGCCGACCTCTTGATCGCGCAGGCCCAGGCGAGCAGCGTCCTTCCGTGACTCAGCGCTGCTTCTTCGCCAGCAGCCGCCAGCCGTCGCGCGTGCGGTCGCTCGTCGCGGTGCTGACCGACGACGACAGTGCCTCGGCGAAGCCCTTCTTGCGGTCGGACGAGCGCCCCGGCATGTCCGCGCCGTAATAGAACCGCTGCAGCATCCAGACCCAGAACGACGGCCGGTACATGAACAGGTCCGCGACCAGCGAGAGCTGGGCCTCGTTGTCCCAGAACGCGCGCTGCGGCGCGCCCTCGCGGCGCCGGAGCTTCAGGACATCGTTGGACACCGGGCATCGCGTGATGCAGGCGCGGCACATGTGGTCGCGGCGCGGGCCGAAGTAATCGCTCGCGATCAGGCGATCGCAGGACTCCACCTTCTTGATCACGTAATCGTCGAACGCGCCGACCGGACAGGCCTCGACACACAGGTTGCATGTCGCGCAGTCGGGCAGCTTCCAGTCGGTGTTCTTGGGCGTCGCGTCGTAGCGGCTGACCGGCGCGCCGAGGAACACCGCGCTCAGCTTGCAGTTGAAGCCGAAGCGGCGCGAGAAGAACAGCGCGTTCTTGCCGATCGTGCCCAGCCCGGCCGCGGTGGCGATCTCCTTGAGCACGACGGGGATGCTGGACGCGGCATCGGACAGCGCGGTGCCGTCGCCGTACGCGCCGTTCACGCCGCTGGCGACGTCGGCGCCCATGGTCTCGATGAAGTAGTCCGCGGCGACGTCGCTGAACAGCGCGATCACCAGCACCGACTCGCTCGGGATCGCGCGGTGGGTCATCCGCAGCTTGCCGAGCAGGTGCTGGCTGCGGCGCTCCATCGGTCCGTCGGGGAACCGCGCGCGCAGCTCGCCGCCCGGCAGCACGACCGCCTCGAACGGCACGCCCGGCGGCGCCGCGTTGCGCACCCAGCGATCGAGTGCATCGCGATCGATGACCACGCCGGGGCGCGGGGCGCCGCGCAGCCTGGCGCGCGCGGCCTCGTACTCCTGCTTCATCCACGGTGTGGCCGCGGCGCGCACCGCCTGCCACTGACGGGCCCACGCGAAGTTGGACGCGTGCGCCCTGGTCCGGCGAAGCCATTGCGGAACACGGTGTCGCAGGGCATCCAGCATGGGATGACGTTGGCACACCACCCCGGGTGTGACGAGCGCGATCGGCTCGCCGCCGACGGCCTCTACGGCGCGAACACCGCGATCCAGCCGCCCAGGTAGCTCGGCCCGGTGAACGCGCCGACGACGGCGATCGGGCCGTCGGGCGCGCCCAGTCGCGCGCGAACCCGAACAGGGTGCACGCCAGATCGGCGCGATACGCCGCCGGATCGGGATGAGCGACCTCGAGCCGCTCGAGGCGGACCCCGAGGTCGGCCGTTGCGCCATCCGTGAGAGCAACTCACGAAGTGCGCGGCAGGAACCTGGAGCGGCGCACCAGGCGCGGCGACTTGGTTGTAGTCGTACACCCTCGGCGTCGTTTGTCGCGCGATCGCTGCGCGGCTCGACGCGGTTCACTCGATACTGGAGGACGGTGCCGTGTCTCGGGACGCATCCGACGGGTGGATGGCCGGCGACCGCGCCGAGGACCAGCCATGCGAATCCACCACGCCCTGCTCGGAATCACGCTCGCAGCGACCGGGGCCACTACGAGTTGTGGATCTTCGTCGCAGACGCCGACCGCGATCGCGACCGCGCCGTCGCCTGCACCGCCGCCGTCGCCCGCGCCGGCGGCCGCCTGCGTGACCGCGCAGGACAGGCCGCCGCCGGTCGTGCCGTGGAGCAGCGTCGAGGCGCTGTGCGCGGCGCCGCACGGCACGCCCTGGGCGCCGCCGAGCTTTCGTGATCCCGACAAGGCCGCGCTCGACGTCCAGCGCTTCCTGCGCGATCAGACGTACCGGCAGCTCGGCTGGCTGCACGACGCCGACTGGCGGCTGACCGGTCCGTTCGACGGCTGCCCCTGCCCGCCGGGATCCGCCGCCGACTGCAAACCGGGCGTCAACAGGGGGCCGCATCCCGCGGTGCGCATCTACTACTCGCCCGAGGCGATCGACTGGATGTGCAAGTACCGGCGCGACAAGGACGAGCTGCCGAACGCCGCCGCGATGCCCGACGGCGCGAAGCCGGTGGACTACTACGATCAGGCCTACGACTCGTGGACGGTCCTGCTGAAGGATCGCGAGCAGTCGGCCGATGGCTGGTACTGGGCGTTCTTCGACAAGACCAGCCCGGCCAACCCGCCGATCTGGGACCGCTGCGCGTTCACCAGGAAGCCCTATCCCGGCATGGACGGCGCGCCGGTCACCTCACCGCCGGGGTGCCAGTGGCTGCCGACCTACTGGAAGTATGATGTGCCCGACCAGCAGTATCCCAATGCACAGTTTGGAAACTACTGTGTGTATTGCCACGCCTCGGCGCAGGGCCAGCTGACGTTCGTCAGCTTTGACAACCTGATGGGGACCGAGATCGAGTATCCGTGGGGCCGGAGCGCCGCGGCCGGCGTCGAGGCCGATGCCCACAGCCACGCGCTCCTGCGACGCGCCCACGCCCGCGACGCCGCCGGCCAGGCCGCCGTCCCCGGCATCCACCGCGCCGCGGCGGCCGCCGATCGCTGCCCCGCTAGCCC
>VBLP01000227.1:12470-16654 GCA_005887925.1 Deltaproteobacteria bacterium
CGGTGGCGTCGGCGAGCTAGTTCGTGACCTCCGACCTGTGCGAGGGTTGCCACGTGGGCGGCGGCGCCGGCCAGCTGGCCACGCCCAACATGTTCGAGCGGGTCGGCCCGCAGCAGATCGATCTCACCCCGTGGGCCGAGTGGAGCGTGTCTCCGATGGGGCTGGCCGGCCGCGATCCGGTGTTCCACTCCCAGCTCGAGCTCGAGCGCAACATCGCGCAAGGCGAGCCCGGCCTCGCCGGCATCCGCGACTGCATCGACAATACCTGTCTGCACTGCCACGGCGGTCCCGGCGCGCGGCAATACAACATCGACACGGCGGGGCAGGGGCCCAAAGGCGATCCGTGCGCGGCGTTCCTGCCGCCGCCCGCCCAGCGCCGCGCGACCGACTACGACGGCAAGCTGTTCACCGAGCCGATGGTCATGGCCTGGCGCGACGAGGACCCCGAGAACGCCAGGTACGGCGCGCTCGCCCGCGACGGCGTCGACTGCGCATTCTGCCACCACATCTCCGACAAGGACCTCGATCCCCAGCACCTGCCGAGCACCTTCACCGGCAACTTCCGGGTCGGACCCGCAGACCGGCTCTACGGCCCATTCCCCGACGACAGCTCCCGGGACGAGGTCCGCACGAAGCCGATGCAGAACGCGCTCGGCATCACACCCGAGCTCGGCAAGCAGATCGCCGGCTCGGAGATGTGCGGCACCTGCCACACCGTGTTCCTGCCGGTGTTCGACGATGCGGGCAAGCTCGCCGGCACCGCCTTCGAGCAGACCACCTATCTCGAGTGGCTGCTGAGCAGCTCGAACACACACCTCGGCGAGGGCGGCCCGGGTGCGAAGAGCTGTCAGGACTGCCACATGCCGCACGACTACGGCGGCAAGCCGCTCCGCACCGGCATCGCCAACGTCCAGGGCACCGCCTACCCCGAGGCAGACTTCCTCTTACCCGCCAAGGATGTCGATCTCCCCGATCGGCCGTATCGCCGGCACAAGCTCTACGGGCTCAACGTGTTCCTCACTGCCTATGCGCAGCAATATCCCCTGCTGCTCGGGATTCGCCAGCAGGACTACATGAACCCCAACGTGATCGCGCCGCTCGTCACCGGCCTGTCCTCGGCGCTCGAGGTCGCGGCGAAGGAGACCGCCGAGGTCACGGTCGGCGAGCTGGTTTGGAACGGTGACGAGCTGTCCGCGCCCGTGACCGTGCGAAACCTCGCCGGCCACACGCTGCCCAGCGGCGTCGGCTTTCGCCGGCTGTTCGTCGAGGTCGTCGTGCTCGACGCCTCCGACCACGCGCTCTGGGCCTCCGGGCACACCAACGACGTCGGCATGATCCTCGCGGGGACCACCGACCAGCCGCTGCCCACCGAGACCTTCCACGCCGGACCCGACGGCCTGCCGTTCCAGCCGCATCGTCAGGTCATCACCGCCGAGGATCAGGTGCAGATCTACGAGGAGCTGATGCAGAATGCCTCGCTCGCGTTCACCACCAGCTTCCTGCACCGCTACTGGGTGATCAAGGACAACCGCCTGCGCCCCGCCGGCTGGAACCCGAGCCGCGTCGCCGAGCCCGGCCTGCGCAAGGAGTACACCGGCGCGACCCAGCCCGGCACCGGCCCCGAGCGCAACTGGTGGCCCGTGCCGCCTCATCTCACCTACCGGAACAAGACCTATCCCGCGATCGACCGATACAAGGACACGCTGCGCGACCCCGATTACGACATCGCGGCGCACCCGAAAACCGGACTGCCCGGCACCGACACCGTCACGTACCGCATCCGGCTGCCGTCCGCCGCGCGCGACGGGCTCCGCCTGCGGGTGACCTTGTATTCGCAGAGCACCCCGCCGTATTTCCTCCAGCAGCGCTTCGCGGCCGCCGCCAGGCCCGCCGGCCCCCGACGGTAAGCCCTACCTCGCCGGCTTCCGCCTCCAGGTCGGCAGCGCGATCGTCCGGCCCGCACCGCCGCGCTGACGGATCGCTCAGCCGTCGTGCCAGCGGCGGCGGCCGCGGCTGCCCAGCGTGGTCGCCAGATGCACGGCGTGGTAGCCGAAGCGGTCGCGGACGCGGTCGACCGCTTCGCTGCGGCGCTCGCCGGCGTCGAACAGCGGGAGCTGCACCGCGTCGAGGCGCAGCTTCGCGAGCACGACGCCGAGCAGCCGGATCGGCAGGTCGCGGATGCGCGCCTCGCGATACAGCTCGAGCGCGACCCGGTGGAGCTCGGTGTCGACGCTCGTCGGCGCGATCGTCCGGCCGCGCGTGAGGGTGTCGAAGTCGCTGTAGCGCAGCTTGAGCGTGACGTGCCCGGCGAGGACGCCGCGGCGCCGGGCGCGCGAGCCGACCCGCTCGCACAGCCCCGACAGCACCTCGCCCGCCGTGCCGGCGCTCGCTTCCACGAACGTGTGCTCGTTGGAGATCGTCCCGGCGACCGCGCCGTCGGGGTCGTACTCGCGAAACGCCGGGCGCTCGCGGCCGACATCGTCGCTGCCCTCGCCGCGCGCTGCGCGCCGGATGCCCGCGGTGTACCCGCCGAAGATCCGCCGCAGCGCCGCCTCGGGCGCGGTCACCAGCTGGCCCAGCGTCTCGATTCCGAGCGCGCGCAGCCGCGACTCGGACACCGGACCGATGCCCGGCAGCTTGCGCACCGGCAGCGGCGCGAGCGTCTCCGCCTCCGTCCCGGCGCGGACCAGCAGCACGCCCTGCGGCTTGGCCAGCCCGCTCGCGACCTTGGCCATCGGCTTGCTCGTCGCGATGCCGGCGCTCGCAGGCAGCCCGAGCTCGCGATCGATCGCCTGCGTCATGTCGCGCACGACCCGCGCGATCGTCGCGTCTTCGTCGGCGTCGCCGGCGCGCCGGTACAGCCGCTCGCAGCCGCGGAAGTCGAGGTAGTGCTCGTCGATGCTGGCCGCGATCACCACCGGGCTGAACCGCTCGACGATCGTCCGCGTGCGCGCCGAGTACTCGCTGTGGGCATCGCCGTGCCCCGGGACGAACACCGCGTGCGCCGGCGCCCGCTCCGAGGCTTCCCGGATCGACATGCCCGAGCGCACGCCGAACGCGCGCACCTCGTAGCTGGCCGAGGTCACCACGCCGCGTCCCCCGCGACGGCCGCCGACCACGACCGGCACGCCGCGCAGGCTCGGATCGAGCAGGCGCTCGACGGACACGAAGAACGTGTCCAGATCGAGGCAGCACATCCGCGGCGCGAGCATCGGCGTCGACCTGATCCTGAAACTGAACATCCGTACAGTCAAGAATCTTCAAGCGCCTGTCGATCCCGCCCCGGCTCGCTCGTCGCCCGGTCAAAGCCAGGAACAAGGAGATAGCGATGCGGAAGCTGATCGTTCACGAGTTCGTCACCCTCGACGGCATCCTGCAGGCGCCCGGCGGCCCCGACGAGGACCGCGACGGCGACTTCACCCACGGCGGCTGGACCCAGCCGTACTGGCACGACGACATCGGCGCGACGTTCGGCGCGGTGATGCAGGACGTCGATGCGTTCCTGCTCGGACGTCGCACCTACGTCACCCACGCGCAGGTGTTCGAGCCGATGCCGCCCGGCGACGTGTTCGGCGACATGATGAACGCGCCGGCCAAGTACGTCGTGTCGAGGACACTCGACAAGCCGATCTGGCGCAACACCACGATCCTCCGCGACGACGTCGTCGGCGCCGTGCGCGCGCTCAAGGCCGGCCCCGGCAAGGCCATCCTGACCGACGGCAGCAGCCAGCTCGTCCACACCCTGTTCGACAACGACCTCGTCGACGAGCTCTACCTCCACGTCTTTCCGCTCACCCTCGGCCGCGGCAAGCGCGTGTTCCCGTCGACCGGCCTCCCTCGCCGGTTCGCCCTCGCCCGGGCGACCAGCCACCCGACCGGCGTCGTCGGCCTGCACTACACCCGCGCCGCGTAGCACCGCGCTGGCTTCGCGGGTTTCTGTGATGACGCGCTACGATACTGCGGTGGATCTCGACTCCGGAGAACTACGCGATCTGGTGCAAGGCATCATCCGCGCCGGCCAGGACGACGAACCGCTCGATGGCTGGAAGCCGCGGAGCTCTCCTGGGCCGTTGCTCGAGTGATAGAGGAGAGCTGTGCGAAGCTCGATACAGCGCCGCAGCGGGCGACGAGCGCGGATCTGTCAGCGACCGTTCTGGCGCAGCCGTCGGCGGATCTCCGCTTCC
>VBLP01000227.1:17016-25925 GCA_005887925.1 Deltaproteobacteria bacterium
CCAGATCCTGCGGCTTCCATCTGAGATCGGGAACGAGGGCTGGCAGCTCCCGATCCTCGGCGTCTACGCGATCTGGCCCAGCACGGCGCAGCGCGCGACGCTCATGCTCGGCTTCCTCGACTTCATGGCGAGCCGCGTGGCGGCGCTGTTCGAGGCGGGCGGGTGAGTCCTGCGAGCCACCGACATGCGGCGCGCATCTGCGGCGTCCTCGTGGATCCGGTGATGCAACACCACATTCTTTGTGAGGATTGCAGAAGACTCGCGACCAAGGCCCGGACGCTCGACCACAGACGCGCCGAAAGCGAGGTCATGATGCGAATCGTTCGCGGTGAACGGCTGGGCACGTCGGGATGGCTGCTTGCGCTGTCGGTGGCGCTCATCAGCTGTGCGCGCGGTGATGACAGGCTCGGGGTCAAGCAGTCGGCGCTGTCGCGGACGCCGTGGCAGATGAATCGCGGGGAGGGGCTGGTCGTGTTCCCGACTCCCGCGCCCAGCCATGGCGCAGTGGGGGAGTACGACTTCGCCACCATCCCACCTGCGGTCGACCTGTTCTGGGGACCCGCTCCGGATGAGGACATCATCGGGTTCGATGACTCGCCGTCGTCGCTATGCAATGTGGCGGCCTGCTTCTCGGCCGGCCAGTTCACGTACTTCCAGACATTCGTCGACGTTCCGGACAATGTCATGGTGACCACCTTCACGATCGCGTTCAGCGGCATCGACGACGGTACGCGCACGACGATCTTCAACTCCGATCACCCGGGCGGCGCCGTGGTCCCCGGGAGCTTCGTGTTCCTCGGTGGAACCGGGACAGCGGACCTGGCGGCGCTCGTGAAGTCGGGCGAGGTCAACCGCGTGGTGGTCACGCACGTCGACGATTGCTGCGTCGGCTCGACGCTGCGCAGCGCCATCGTGGTGCTCAACGGGCAGACGGTGTCGACGGGGTGCTCGAGCGACGCGGATTGCGATGATGGGAATGCATGCACCACGGACCTGTGCAACCCGGACGGGAACTGCTCCCACGCGGACGTGAGCTGCGACGACGGCGATGGCTGCACGCTGGATCGCTGCGACCCGGCCGGCGGATGCAGCCACGACAATCAGTGTCCGGACTGCAGCGCGGCGGCGTCCACGCTGGCCACGCTGTGGCCGCCGAACCACAAGCTCGTCGAGGTCGGGGTCCAGGGGATCACCGATCCGCAGGGCCAGTCCGTGACGATCCGGATCGACAGCATCCGCCAGGACGAGCCGACCAACACGTTCGGCGATGGCGATACCTGCCCCGATGCGGATGGTGTGGGGAGCGCCACCGCGCTGCTGCGGGCGGAGCGCTCGGGGACGAGCAAGGTGCCGGGCGACGGACGCGTCTACCACGTCGGCTTCACGGCCACCGACCCCGACGGGTTCGCCTGCACCGGAGAGGTCACGTCGTGCGTGCCCCACGACCAGGGCCAGGGCGCGGTGTGCGTCGACGAGGGGCCGCTCTACGATTCGCTCAGCTGCGCGATGCCGTGAGCGAGCGGATCAGGGGGCGGTGGCCAGCAGGACCTTGAGCACGCCGGGCTCGGCGGCGCGGCGCAGCGCGGCCTCGGCGTGATCGAGCGAGGCGATCTCGCTGATCAGATCTGCGACGTCGACGGCGCCGCGCGCCAGCAGGTCGAGCGCCGGCGCGAACCGCTCGCAGCGCGAGCCGACCACGGTGATCTCCTCGACGACGACGCGCGCGGCATCGATCGGCGCGTCGCCGTGAAACGTCGACTTGAGCACGAGCGTGCCCTGCGGCCGGAGCAGGTCGAGCGCGAGCGAGAACCCGCTCGCAGCGCCCGAGGCCTCGACCACGACGTCGAACGCGCGGCCGCGCCGCGTGGCCTGGGCGACGGTCTCGGCCGCGATGCCGCGCCGGGCGGCGCGCGCCAGCTTGGCCGCGTGCTTGCCGACGAGCACCGGCCGCGCGCCCTGGGCGGCGAGCACCATCGCGCACAGAAGGCCCAGCTTGCCGTCGCCGACCACGGCGACCTGGGCCGCGGCATCGCCGGCGAGCGGCGCGCGCTCGAGGACGCCGCACGCGGCGGCGAGCGGCTCGACGAACACCGCGGCGCGATCGGGCACGGCGTCCGGAACGCGGACGAGGTTACCGGCGGGCAGCCGCACCAGGTCGGCGTGCGCGCCGTCGCGGCCGACGATGCCGAGCACCGTGCGCGCCGCGCAGTGGCGCGGATCGCCGGCGGTGCAGCGGGCGCACGCGCCGCAGCCGGCGTTGATCTCGCCGACCACGCGGGTGCCGGGCGCGATGGCGCCGCCGCCGGGATCCTCGACGATGCCGACGAACTCGTGGCCGATCGTGCCGCGAAATCCCGCGTAGCCCTTCGCGATCTCGAGATCGGTGTTGCAGATCCCCGACAGCGTGACCCGCACGATCGCCTCGCCGCGCGGCTCGGGGCGCGCGATGTCGACGAGCGAGGTGGCTCCGTCACCGACGCGCAGCGCTCTCACGGCGCCGAGTATGCCAGACGCGCGGCGGGCGCGATCACGCGAAGCCGGGCGGCCGCTCGGCCATCGCGCCGGTCGCCTTCTCCAGCGCGATGCCGACCCGGCCGATCGTACCCTCGTCGAACAGCCTGCCGATCAGCGTGACGCCGTGCGGAACGCGGCGCTTCGGCGAGAACTTCGGCAGCGGATGCGCCGGATCGGGCGCCCAGTCGCTGCGGGCCTGGCCGACCTCGACAAACCCCGTCCGCAGGGTCAGCGACGGGTGCCCCGTGAAGTTGGTGACGGTGAGCATCTCGTCGCGCAGCGACGGCACGAGCAGTACGTCGGCCGACGCGAACATCCGCGCCAGCTCCTCGGCGAACTTGCGCCGCATCCGGTCGGCCTGGACCAGGTCCACCGCCGACAGGAAGCGCGACTGGCGGAAGATGTTGGGCCACGCGTCCGGCACCTGCATCTTGAGCTGATCGAGGCCGTGGTTGAGCGTGAGCTCCTCGAACGACGCCGCGGCCTCGGCGAACAGGACCGTGAGCAGCGAGCCGTACGGCCAGTCGGGGAACTGGAGCTCGACCGGCGTCATGCCGAGCTTCTTGAGCGCGTCGAGCGCCGCGCGATCGACCTCGGTCGCCGGCGGCTCGCCCATCCAGCGCGGGAAGAAGCCGACCTTGAGCCCCTTGATCCCGGCGGTGGCATCGAACTCGAGCTTGCTCGGCACGCTCGACACGTCGCCCCGGTCGGGGCCGGACAGCGCCGCCAGCACCAGGAAGGTGTCCTCGACGCCGCGCGCCATCGGCCCGAGCTTGTCGAGCGACCAGCACAGCGTCATCGCGCCGGTCCGCGGCACCCGTCCGAACGTCGGACGCAGCCCCGTCACGCCGCAGCGCATCGCCGGGCTGACGATGCTGCCGCCGGTCTCGCTGCCGAGCGCGAAGCCGACGCAGCCCGCCGCGGTCGCCGCGCCCGGCCCGGCGCTGCTCCCCGAGGCGCCCTCCTCGAGCAGCCACGGGTTGTTGGTCTGCCCGCCGAACCAGATGTCGTTGAGCGCCAGCGCGCCCAGGCTGAGCTTGGCGACCAGCACCGCGCCGGCCTGGTGCAGCCGCGCCACCGTCGCCGCGTCGGCCTTCGGCACGCGGTTCCTGAACGGCTCGGCGCCGTAGGTCGTCGCGATGCCCGCGGTGTCGACGAGGTCCTTGGCACCCCACGGGATGCCGTGCAGCGGTCCGCGGTACTTGCCCGCAGCGATCTCGGCGTCGGCCTGCCTGGCCTGCGCGAGCGCGAGGTCGCGCGTCAGCGTGATGACGGCGTTGATCTTGGGCTGGTAGCGCTCGAGGCGCTCGAGGTAGAGCCGGGTCAGCCGCTCCGACGTCAGCTGCCGCGCCTCGATCCAGCGCGACAGCTGGCTCACCGGAGCGAACGCGATGTCCTCGTCCCGGGTCGGCAGCTTGCCCGCCGCCGGGCTGCGCACGAAGCGGTTGCGGGCCGGCCCGACCGTGAGCCCCGGCAGCGCCGGGTTCCACTGGCTCGCCGGCGCGACCGTCGGCTCGAGCGCCAGCTTGCGCGGCCCGGTGCGCCGCTCGTACACCGGCGCCATCGACACCTGCCAGTTCCCGGCGGCCTGGGCGCGCTGCGCCGCCGTGTACGTCACCTGCACCAGCTTCTCGGCCTCGGCGATCGTCTTCGGCTCGATCACCGGGCCGACGACCGGGCCGGTGCCGAACGCGGGCGGCGCCCCCGGGGTCGCTGGCGCCGGTGGCTGATCGCCGGCGAGCGCGGGTGCGACCTGGCCGACGACGGCGGCGCCGATCAGCCCCACGACCGGGCCGGTGAGGAACTCTCTGCGTGAGCTCGACATGGCGGCACGGTACTCGACTCCCCGGCCGCGGTGAATGCCCGAAGCGACCGCCGGCGGCCAACCGACTGGCTGTTCCGGATGGCGCACACCCGCGTGCGCCGCCGCGTCACAGCGGATGCACGGTGAACACCCCCTTGCCGTCGAACGTCACGTTGCGCGTCGGCTGCGTCCCCATGCCGGCCGAATCGACCTGGCTGCCCTCCTCGATGTACGGCTTCAAGTTGACGCCGTGCTCGACGGTGAAATTCATCGTCTGCACCGCGCCCGGCGACGACACCGAGGCGATCTTCACCTTGGGCAGCGACGTCCCCGACCGGGTGCTCGACACCGACACGTCGACGCTGGTCACGAAGCTCCAGTCGCTGGCGCTCGACGTGATGTGCAAGCTGAGCGACGACAGGCTCACGCTGTCGATCGGCCCGGTGTCCTTGGCCTTGATCTTCGCGTCGAGATCGAGGCTGAGCGGCAGCGGGAAGATCGCCGCCAGCGGCGCCGGGATCCCCGAGCCCTGGATCGTCTGCTCCTGGACCGGCTGCTCGACATCGAAGTCGGTGATGCCGCAGCCGGCCAGCGCCAAACACGCACACACCACACGCGCCGAAGCTATCGAGTTGGCCATGTCACGATGCATGACACGAGGATAGATCAGTGACCAGGAACCGGCCGGCCGCGTGCAGGGCCCGCCGCGCCGCCCAGCGTTAGCTTTGCGTGATCCCGTGCCTTCGGTCCGCGAGGAACCTGCGCGGCCTCGCCGAAGTCTCGGCGAGCAGTGGCTGAGCATGAACGCGTCCACGCTCATCAGCGAGCTTCGCGGGATGGTCTCGACGAACAGCGGCCAGGCGAGCTGCAGGAGCGGTAGGTCCGCGCCGTCGCGCTCGGCCACCGTCATCGCGACAGCATGGCCGAAGTCTGCAGTAGGCTCTGACGATGCAAGGCATCCTCGCCGACCTGGTGTCGCTCCTGCGCCTCGAGCGCCTCGACCGCGATCTGTTCCGCGGCCGGAGCCAGGACCTCGGCTGGGGCGCGATCTTCGGTGGCCAGGTCGTCGGGCAGGCGCTGTCCGCGGCGGCGCAGACCGTCGGCAGCGGGCGCATCGTCCACTCGCTGCACGGCTATTTCATGCGCGCCGGCGATGTGCACGGCTCCATCGTCTATCAGGTCGATCGCCTGCGCGATGGCAAGAGCTTCACTACCCGGCGCGTCGTCGCGGTGCAGGAGGGAGAGGCGATCTTCAGCCTCGAAGCATCGTTCCAGTCCGACGAGGACGGCCTCGACCACCAGGACGCGATGCCGTCGGTGGCGGAACCGGAGGCGCTGCGCTCCGAGCGCGAGCTCGGCCTCGGACTGGCGGCGCAGCTCCCTCCGCACCTGCTGGCGCGCGCAACCGCCGAGCGCCCGATCGAGATCCGCCCGGTCGAGCCGCGCGACCCGTTGCACCCGATCGCGGCAACCCCGCATCGCCGCGCGTGGTACCGCGCGATCGACGAGCTCCCCGATGACCCGGCGCTTCACCGGTACCTGCTTGCCTATGCGTCGGACTTTGCGTTCCTGGGGCCCGCGCTCGATCCCCACGCGATCAGCTGGCTGACGCCCGGCCTGCAGATGGCATCGCTCGATCACGTGATGTGGTTCCATCGCCCGTTTCGCCTCGACGACTGGCTGCTCTACGCCGTCGACAGCCCGTCGGCGTCGGGCGCCCGCGGCCTGGTGCGCGGGCAGTTCTTCGACCGCGCTGGACGCCTCGTCGCTAGCACGGCGCAGGAGGGGCTGATCCGGCGCCGCCGCACGATCAACGTGCCATGACGCGCCGCTCGATCGGACATCGATCAAGGGCCCACGTTAGGTCGGAACCTTGACGTACACGCCGTAGCGCTCGTCGAGGATCTGATAGAGCGGTACGAGCTCGCGGTGCTCGCCTGCGGCGGTACGGAAGGTGAGCGGCTTGCCGCCGTCGGGGACGAGCCAGGGGGCGCGGCCGGTCAGTGCGAGCATCGGCAGGCCCTCGGCCTTGTACTCGGGAATCGTGCGCGGTCGGGTCGGCTCGGCCCGGAGGATGTCGGGGCGAAGGCCGGCGGTGCCCATCCGCGCGGCGAGCACGAGCGGGCCGTAGAGCATCGCCTGGATGCTCGGGTCATCGGGGGTCGGCGAGGCGGAGAGCTCCATGGGGAGCGCGATGTCGAGGCGGTCGCCGTCGCGCCAGGTGCGGTCGAGGACGAGGTAGCCGCCGGGCGCGGCGAAGCTCTCGAGCGGCTTGCCGTTGAGCCGGGCGGAGCCGCCGCGTGCGGTCCAGGCCGGCACGCGGACGCGGAGCTCGAAGCCGATCGGGCGCGGGGTCTTGATGGTCAGGGTGGTCCGCGGCTCGGCGGGGAAGCGGGTGTCCTGGATCACCGTCGCGCCCCGCTCGGTCCAGGTCAGCTCGGAGGCGATGAAGAGGTTGACGTAGAGGCCGTCGTCATCCCAGAAGTAGATGCTGTCTCCGAGCTTGGCGAACGATTCGCTGCCCGAGCCGGTGCAGCACCAGTAGTCGGCGAGCGGGGTGCCGAAGAGCTTCCAGTATCCGGATGCCAGGGGGACGTAGTAGAGCTTCGAGCCATCGCCCGGATGCTGAGTGCCGAGGATGCCATTCCACAGTGCGCGCTCGTAGTAGTCGGCGCAGGCCGGACGAGGCCCACATCAGGGCGCATGCAGCGGAGCGATCGCGACACGCGCGTCGGGGATCGCGCCGCCGTCGCGCTCGACCACGACATCAAGTCGCGCCGTGTTCCGCGTGAGCTGTCCGGTCGGGCTCGATTTTGCCAGACGTCGCCACGATGTCCCGGAAGTGCACCTGCGACAGGTACAGAGCGATCGCGACGCTCGATCCCGGCGGCGTCCCGAGGCACCGAGCGCGCTACCGATCGCAGCCGCCACGTACCGCGAGGGCTATCAATTAAGCAAGTCCATCTCCAAGTTCCCGCCAGCCGCAGGACAACTGCAAGAGCAAAGTCGAGCTGTCCAATCTCACGCACAACATGCCGTTGGCCAGAAGTGGCGACAGCTGCGACACGGCGTGCCAGACGCCCACCGCGCGGACGATGAGACCGCCGACCCACGCGGTCTCCAAGGTCTCTGACTCGCGGCGGCGCAGCAGGGAGCACGGTCAGCGCTCGGTTGCTCGCGACTTGCGTCGATGTTGGCCGTTCGATGGCTGCATCGCCCTCGCTGGTGCCGTGCAGCGCGCGCTCCACCAATCGCAGCGCACGCCAGTCGTCCGGATGAGCGGTTGCAGTGGCACGGGCATCGTCGGGCGCGATCTCATGGGTCAACGTGATCGCGGTGATGCGCGCGAGCACGTTCGTTCGATCGAGCGCGAGCGCGGCCTGCGCATCGCGCAGCGCCGCGGTTGGATCTTCCGTGTAACGGTAGCGCAGCCAGCTGCGCCCGGCGAGCACGTCAGCGTCTTCGAGCTTGCGCACCGTGGTCGGAAACTCTCGCGTCACGACATCGATCCGCGGAACGCGGACCTTGCCCGTGCGCAGCCACTCGGTGAGCTCCGCGTCGAGCTTCTCGGGCGGCAGATCGGGAAAGGCGTCATGCCATGCCGCGCTCTCTCCACGCTTCCATTGCTCGAATCGATCCCCGTTCTCGCCGGTGGCCTGCTCGCTCGGCAGGTCCGACGGCTCGCCGTCCCAGCGGGTCGCCGGAGTGTCGATCCGCAGATCGTTCATTCGTTGGAGATAACGCGCGAGCTGATCGTAGTGCTCGTTGAGCAATAGCGTGACCACCGCCCAGCTTGCAGCGTAGAACGTGTCATCTTCGCAGCGGCGTTCGTTGCAGGCGAATAGCTCCGGGACGCTGATCACGAGCCGGCCGCGAAGGAGGATGTCGCCACGATCCGAACGCGGGATACCGATCTTGACGCTCGTATCGTCGTTGTCGACGTCCACCATCTCGAAATACGTCGCGATTCCTTCGTTGAGCCACGGCGGCAGGTTCGCGAACCATCCAAGGCTCACCACGTGCGCGAGCTCATGGCTGACGACGTGGTCGTCGTCCTTGTAGTCCGCATTGATCAGAATGCCCGACTGCCCTGTCGGATTGTTCGGGCCGTATGCCACACCGACAAATTCCACCGGCACGTACACCGCGCGCTCGCGCGCGCTGCGCACGGAGATGACAAACGCCGTCGCGCGCGACGACACCTTCCCCATCGCGGACGCGATCACCTCGCGCCGGCGCTCGAGGTCACGCACGAGCTTCCGGCCGCGCTCGACCGAGTCGTCCGTCCACAGCCGGAAATGCTCGCTCCGAATCTCGAACCAGGCCGGGCCGCCCTCGCTCGGCAGGTGCGGGATCCCAGGTGCACACGCCACGAGGGCCAGAACAGAAACCGCCCATCCCCATCCAAGCTTCATGAGTGGCACGCTAGCAAGTCTGGCGCCGCGACGGAACACGATCGGCCATCATCTTGGGGCATGGGTTTCAGTTGCGCTATGCTGCGCGCCCCATGACGTCCCCGCGGCCCGCGCCGACCCTCGACTTCGTGCGCTCGCAGTTTCCCGCCCTGGAGCGCCGCCACAACGGTGCGCCG
>VBLP01000228.1 GCA_005887925.1 Deltaproteobacteria bacterium
GAACGGCAGCGCCGCGAGGCTGATCTCGGACTCGAAGATCGCATCCTCGATCGCCGGCGAGCGCACGGCATCGCCGAGCAGCGGCGTCGTCGCGTGCGACGATCGCCCATTTCGCGAGCGCGTACCCGCGCGCGGCGCATCGATCCAGAACCGCTCGCGCTGCCAGGGATACGACGGCAGCGGAACGACCTGGCCCGGCGCGGTGTACAGCTTGGTCCAGTCGACGGGGTGACCGTGCGCGTACAGCGCGCCCAGCGCCGCCAGCACGACCGCGCGCCCCGGCTCGTCGCGTCGCATCGACGTCAGCACCGCACCGCCCTCGCCGTGGCCGCGCAGGATCTGCTGCAGCGACCCGCCGAGCACCGGGTGCGGCGACAGCTCGACGAACACATCGTGGCCCTGCCCGATCAGCTGCTCGATCACCGGCGCGAACAGCACCGGCTGCCGCAGGTTGCGCTCCCAGTACGTGGCATCGAGCTCGCGGCCGTCGGCCAGCGCGCCGGTCACCGTCGAATGGAACGCGATCGTCGCGGTGCGCGGCGCTAGTCCCGCGAGCGCGGCGTGCAGCTCGGGCCGCAGCACGTCGACCTGCGGGCTGTGCGAGGCGACGTCGACCTTGACCGGGCGGCAGAACACCTCCCGCCGACCGAGCTCCTCGAGCAGCGCGTCCAGCGCCGCCGGATCCCCCGACACCACCGTCGTCGTCGGCCCGTTGCTTGCCGCGATCGCCAGGCGGTCCTCGCGGCCCGCCAGCGCGCGCTTGGCCTCGCCCAGCGGCAGCTCGATCACCGCCATCGCGCCGCGCCCGCTGATCGTGCGCAGCAGCTGGCTGCGGCGCGCGATGATCCGCGCCGCATCGTCGAGCGACAGCGCGCCGGCGACATGCGCGGCGGCGACCTCGCCCAGGCTGTGGCCGACCACCGCGTGCGGCACGATGCCCAGCGAGCGCCACAGCGCCGCCAGCGCGACCTGCACCGCGAACAGCGCCGGCTGGATCACATCGATGTGACTCAGCAGCGCCGATACCGGCTGCGCCGCGAGCACGTCACCGAGCGACCAGTCGACGTGCGGTCGCAGCGCGGCCTCGCACACGGCGATCGCGTCGGCGAACACCGGCTCGTGCGCTTCGCGCACTCGCTCGTCATCCTGGTCCTCGCGGCTGCGCCGCTCGTGCGCTTCGCGCACTCGCTCGTCATCCTGGTCCTCGCGGCTTCGCCGCTCGTGCGCTTCGCGCACTCGCTCGTCATCCTGGTCCTCGCGGCTTCGCCGCTCGTGCGCGAGCAGATCCTGCGCCATGCCGGCCCACTGCCCGCCCTGGCCGGGGAACACGAACACCAGCCGGTGACCTTCGGCGCGCACACCGGCGGCCACGTTCGTCCGCGGCTCGCCGGCCAGGAACGCCGACAGCCCGTCGGCGAGCTCGGCATGGCTCGCGCCGACCACCGCGACGCGGTGATCGTGATGCGTGCGACGGACCGCGGCCGTATAACACACATCACGCAGCGCCGGCGCGTCGGGCCGAGCCAGCAGCTCGCGATACGCACCGACGAGCTCGCGCAGCGCCTCGGGGCTGTGCGCCGAGATCGGCAGCACGAGCGCATCCTCGCTCGCCGATGCGTCCTCCCCGGCCGCGGTCGGCGCCTCTTCCACGACGATGTGCGCGATCGTTCCGCTCAGACCAAACGCGCTGACACCGGCGAGCCGCGGCCTGCCATCGCTCGGCCATGCCATCGGGGCCGTCGGGATCACCTTGGCCATCGGTTCCTGCGCGATGTCAGGATTGAGCTCGCGCAGGTGGAGGTGCGGCGGGATCTCGCGATGCCCCAGCGCGAGCACCACCTTGATCAGCCCTGCGACGCCGGCAGCGGACTCGAGATGTCCGATGTTGGTCTTCACCGACCCGAGCACGAGCGGGTGCTCGGCTCCGTGGCTGTCACCGAAGACGGCGCCCAGCGCGCGCACCTCGATCGGATCGCCGAGCGACGTGCCGGTGCCATGCGCCTCGACGTAGTGAATGTCCTCGGGCTTGACGCCCGCGTGTGCGAGCGCGGCACGAATCACGGCCTGCTGCGCGGCCCCGTTCGGCACTGTGAGGCCGCCGCTGTGGCCGTCCTGCATCACCGCCGAGCCCCGCACCACCGCGAGGACCGGATCGTGATCGGTGATCGCGTCCGATAGCCGCTTGAGCACGACGATGCCGCACCCTTCCCCGCGGCCGTAGCCGTCGGCGCTCGCGTCGAACGTCTTGCACCGGCCGTCGGCGGCCATCAGGCTCATCTCGCTCGGGCCGACAAACGAGCGCAGCGACCCAATCACCTGCACGCCGCCGGCGAGCGCGACGTCGCACTCGCCGAGACGAAGGCTCTGGACCGCCTGGTGAAGCGCGGCGAGGGCGTTGAATGCGTTGCCGGTAGGCACGTACGCATCGAGCGCGCCGGTGCCTTCGCGACGGATGATCTGCGCATAATCGCCGGTCGTGATGCCGACGAACACGCCGGTGCTGCTACCTTCGAGCGAGCCGCGCGTCTGCCCTGCGCGCTCGAGCGCCTCCCATGCCACCTCGAGCAGCAGACGATGCTGGGGATCGAGATGCAGCGCCTCGCGCGGCGCGATCCGGAAGAACCTGGCGTCGAACCGATCGACCTCGTCGAGAAAGCCGCCCTGCTTGGTGGTGATCTTGCCGGCGGCCAGCGGATCGGGATCGTAATACGCCTCGGCGTCCCAGCGATCCGCAGGCACGTCGCGGATCGCATCGACGCCGTCCGAGAGCAGGTGCCAGAACGACTCGGGGTCGCGCACGCCGCCGGGGAACCGGCAGCCGATCCCGATGATCGCGATCGGCTCGGTGTGTGCTCGCTCGGCGACCGCGAGCCGCGCGCGCAGCTCGCGCACGGCAGACAGGGCGCGCTGGAGCACCTCGCCATGATTCTCGGGCTCAGCGATCCGACTCATACGTGCATCTCCTGCTCCAGGCTCTGGAGCTCGTTGATGAGAAGCGCCTCGGCTTCGCGCTCCGAGAGCACCGGCGGTGCCGGACACGCCGGCGCTCGATCGACCGCCGCCGAGCATCCACACGTGCACGTGGTGCACAGGTGCCGGGCGAGAGCCTCGACGTTGGGGAACTCGAACGCCAGCGTCCGCGGCAAGCGCAGACCGGTCACCTTCTCGAGCCGGCGCTTCAGCTCGACGGCCATCAGCGAGTCGAGCCCCATCTCGAAGAAGCCCTGCGCGAGGTCGACCGTGCCCGGCGCGTCGCGGCCGAGCACGCCCGCAACCTCACCGCGCAGCCAGTCGATGACGAGCGCTTCGCGCGCCTCGGGCACGGTGGCCTCGAGCCGGACGCGGAACGCGGGCAGCTCGGCGCCTGCGGAATCGCCGTCCCGCACGGCATCGAGCAGCGGGCGTCGCGCCCGGGCTTCCAGCACCGGCACGAACTCGTGCCAGTCGATGTTCGCGGCCATCACCTGCGGTGCGTCGCTTCCGAGGAGGTGATNNGTTCGTCGGCGGACGTCATTCCGACGTCGGCCCACGGTCCCCAGTTGATGGACAGCGCAGGCAGGCCGCGCGCGGCGCGGTGGTGCGCGAGGGCGTCGAGGAACGCGTTCCCGGCGGCGTACGCGGCGAGCTGACGCGAGCCGAGGACCGACGATACCGAGGAGAAGCACACGAATCGATCGAGCTCGATGTCGAGGGTGAGCCGGTGCAGGAGCGACGCGCCCGTGACCTTCGCAGACAGCACCTCGCCAAGCTGGTGAGCGTCGAGCGTCGCGATCGGCTGCCGCCCTGCGATCCCGGCCGCGTGAAACACGCCGCGCAGGGGCGCGTCGGCCGCGCGCAGGTCCGCGATCAGCGCAGCCATGCCTGGCTCATCGCTGGTGTCGAGCTGGGCGAGGCGCACGACCGCGCCGCGTGCCTCGAGCTCGGCGACCCGGCCGCGCTGCATATCGCTCGGCGCGCCCGCGGTACGACCGGTGAGCACGAGATGCCGCGCGCCGCGCTCGACCAGCCAGCGCGCCACGGCGAGGCCGATGCCGCCCAGCCCGCCGGTGATGAGGTAGCTGACATCGCCGCGCGGAGACCACGCTTGCGTCGGCAGCTGGGAGCGGCGCTCGATCCGCGCGACCAAGCGCTGTCCGCCTCGATGAGCTACCTGATCCTCACCGCCTGCACCGAGCAGCTCGTCCGCGATCGCCGCCGCCGTCGTACGCGACGGCTGGTCGTCGATGTCGATCAGCCCACCCCACAGCTCGGGATGCTCGAGCGCCAGCGCGCGGCCAAAGCCCCACAGCGGCGCCTGGCCGGGCTCGATCGGGTCCGCTGCGAGCACGGGCTGCGACCGGCGCGTGACGAACCAGGTACGACACGCCACTCCGGTCGCCACCAGCGCGCACGCCAGCTCGAGCGCGCTGCCGCAGGTCAGATGCTGCGCCCGCGCCAGCGTCTCCGCGCCGGCAGGATCGATCCCGTCGGGCATGCGTGCGTCCAGCGCACGCAGGTGCACGATGCCGCGAGCTCCGCGCGCTTGCTCCGCGACCTCGTCCGCTGCCGTCGCGGCGTCGGCCACCAGGCACGTGGCACCACGCGCGGCGAGCTCGTCCCCGAGCGCCGCGGCGAGATCGCCATCATCCGACAGCACGATCCAGCGCCCCGGAGCAGCGTGATCCGCGGCCGGTGGCTCGGACGCCCGCCAGGCGAGCTGGTAGAGCCGCTCCCCGATCTCGGCGCCATCCGGCGCCGGCGCCACGCTTTGCGAACGCGGCGTTGCCACCACGGGCCCGGCGTCGAGCCAGAACCGCTTGCGCTCGAACGGATAGGTCGGAAGCGCCACGGAACGCGGCCGCCGGCCTGCGTCGAGCCCTACCCAGTCGATCGCGACGCCGCGCGCGAACAGCGCGCCGACGGCACCGAGCAGCTGTGTGCGCTCGCACTGTCCCTTGCGCAGCGACGCGACCCACAGCGCGTCGTCACCTGACACGTTGCGCGGCCCGAGCCCGATCAACGTCGCGCCAGGGCCGATCTCGATGAACGCCTCGCAGCCCAGCGCGTGCAGCGCCTGCATCCCCGCAGCGAACCGGACCGGCGCGCGAACATGTCGCCGCCAGTAGTCCGGGCACGCGACGAGCTCGGCCGTCGCGATCTCGCCGGTGACGTTCGAGATCAGCGGGATGCTCGGCGCAGCGAGCTCGACCCGATCAAGCTCCGCCGCGAACGCATCGAGCATCGCCTCCATAAGCCCGGAGTGGAATGCATGAGACACGACCAGCCGCCGCGACTTCACGCCGCGCACGGTGAGCGCCTGCAGCACCGTCTCGAGCGCCGCGGCCGGACCCGAAATCACGCTGTCGGTGGGTCCGTTGACCGCGGCGAGCGACAGCTCCGGCCACGCCGCGATCGCCGCCGCGACATCCTCTTCGGGTGCGAACACCGCCGCCATCGCGCCACCCCGAGCTCGCCGATGCTGTGTCCGATCACCGCGGCCGGTGTCACGCCCAGCGAGCGCCACAGCTCGGTCAGCGCGTACTGCAGCGCGAACAGCGCCGGCTGCGTGTACGCGGTCTGATCGAGGAGCGGCGGAGCGTCCGGCGCCGGCCACAGCACCGAGAACAGCGGTCGCTCGAGGTGCGGCCGCAGCAGCGCCTCGCAGCGATCGAGTGCGCGACGAAATACCGGCTCGGTCTCGTAGAGCTTCCGCCCCATCCCTGCGTACTGCGAGCCCTGCCCGCTGAACAGGAACGCGACCTTCGGCGGCGCCTTGTGCCGCGCGCGATCATGGATGACCTGCGCCGGTGCCTCACCGGCGGCGAACGCCGCGAGCCGCGCATGGAACTGGTCGATCGACTCGCCCGTGATCGCAAGCCGATGGATGAACGGATAACGTCCACACCGCGCGGTGGTGCACGCGTCGGGAAGCTCGATCGTCGACAGGGTCTCGAACCGCTCCGCGTAGCGCGCGGCGAGCGCTCGGAGCGCCGACTCGCTCTGCGCCGATAGCACGAGCAGCTCGGGCCCTCGCATCACGGCATCGAAGCCGCGGGCGGGAGGCTCCTCGAGCACGACGTGCACGTTGGTTCCACCGAAACCGAACCCGCTGACACCGGCGCGCCGCGGGCCCTGCGATGGCCACGGCAGCAACCCCTGTGGAATCACGAACGTCGTGCCTGCCAGGCGCAGCTTGGCGTTGACCTCGCGCAGGTGCAGATGCGGCGGGATCTCGCGATGCACCAGCGCGAGAATCATCTTGATCAGCCCCGCGATCCCGGCAGCCGCCTCGAGATGACCAATGTTGGTCTTCACCGACGCGAGCGCGCATGGGCGATCCGCCGGGCGCCCCTGCATCAGGACCGTACCGAGCGCCTCGACCTCGATCGGGTCGCCGAGCGGCGTGCCGGTGCCGTGGGCCTCGATGCAGCTGATGTCGTGCGGCGAGACGCCGGCGCGTGCGAGCGCGGCGCGGATGACGGCTTCCTGGGCGCGCCCGTTCGGTGCCGTGAGCCCATTGCTCAGGCCGTCCTGGTTCACCGCCTAGCCGCGCACGATCGCGAGCACCTGGTCGCGGTCGGCGATGGCGTCGGCGAGCCGCTTGAGCACCACCACGCCACAGCCCTCGCCGCGCACGTAGCCGTCTGCCGCGGCGTCGAACGTCTTGCAGCGACCGTCCGCGGCCATCATGCCGGCCTTGGAGAACGCGATGGTGAGCTGCGGCGTCAGGATGACGTTGACGCCACCGGCGAGTGCGACGCGGCATTCACCGGTGTGGAGGCTCTGACACGCCAGGTGCACCGCCACGAGGGACGACGAGCACGCCGTGTCGACCGCCATGCTGGGGCCGCGCAGATCGAGCAGGTAGGACAGCCGGTTCGCGGCGACGCTGTGGGCGTTGCCGGTCCCGGCATAGGCACCCACACACGACGGGTCCGAGAATGCGAGCCCTGCGTAGTCATTGGTGCTGAGCCCGACGAAGACGCCGGTATCGCTGCCATACAGCGACTGCGGCGAGATCCCCGCGTTCTCCAGCGCTTCCCATGTCACCTCGAGCAGCAATCGCTGCTGCGGGTCCATGTGGCTCGCCTCGCGCGGCGAGAGACAGAAGAAGCTGGGCTCGAACTGATCGATCCCGACCAGGAAGCCGCCGAAGCGAGTACTCACCCTGCCAGGCGCGGCCGGATCTGCGTCGTAGAACGCGCCGATGTCCCAGCGGTCGGCGGGAACCTCGCCGATCGCATCGCCGCCGGACCGCAGCAGCTTCCAGAACGCTTCCGGATCGGGCGCACCCGGAAACCGGCAACCCAGGCCAATGATCGCGATCGGCCCTGCGCCACGCGCAGCCGCGGACGCCTGCGCGGTGCTCGGCGCGGACGCCGTGTCGCCGGCGAGAAACCCGGCAAGCGCCGCGATCGTCGGATGGTCCCAGACCAGCGTCGGTGACAGCGCTCGCCCGAGGCGCTCTTCGAGCTCGCCCGACAGCACGACCGCTTCGCGTGACGTGAGGCCGTAGCTCGCGAACGGCTCATGTGGATCGATCGAGTCGCGCGGAACCCCGAGCCGCTCGGCCAGCTGCTCGATCAGCCACGTCGCGACCTCCTGTCTCGCGGTGATCACGGAACGTTCAACTTCTCCCGCCATGATGCTCACCCCCTATTGCAGACGTGGTGCCACGTCACTGTTTGATCGCGAGACAATCCATGATTGTCATTCCGCCCAGACGTATTCCATCATTGCCATTATCTAACGTAGGGTCGCGATTCACTTGCCGAGCAACGCGTTTTTCAGGTCGTCGTCGGCCGGATTGCGGCCGAACCAGATCGAGAACAGCGCAGTGGCAAAGTCGGCTCCTCCAATCGTCCCCTTCACCTGTCCTTTCAGCACGACCGTGACTCCGCGTCCCGGCACGTACTGGAACGTCAGTGTGTCGCGCTCCTTCAGATCGGACATCCAGCCGGCAAACTGATCGAAGCGAGGCTTGAGCGACGCCATGTCAGCGCCGTTCTTCTTCAGCCCCTTGCGCCAGACATCGACGATGTCATCGCGATCCACGTCACGAAGCAGCACCATGTCGAGGCGCTTCACTTGCTCGGACCGGATGATCTCGTCGGCGCTGCGCGACTTGGTCTCGAGATAGAACCCAGCCACGTAGACCTTGACGTTGAAGATCGTCGCCTTGCGAATCCCGATACCGTTCAAGACAAGGGTCTTGCCCTCGATGGTGACGCTCTCGGGCATCGCGACGCCGGCGAGCTTGCCGGCCGCTGCGGTGCGACCGAAGAACGCGATGAACAACAGAACCAGCACACGCCGCATGACCACCTCCCGGACGACAGGTCCGTGTACGCCGATCTCAAGCACGCTGTGTGCCGGAGACGTCGCCACGAATTTGCGCAGCCATTGCGTTTTCGTGGCGAGATCACGCTGTGGATGCGAAGAATGCGCATCCCACCATCGCCGCGTGCAACGCTTTGTTTCGCCACGGCGCCCCGACCATGCACGAGCCGAAGCCGAAACGCATGCATGGCGCGCGTTCGCTTCATGAGCGGGGCCGGTGGCACGTCTCGTGAAAATTGCCGCGACATGGCGCAGGAGACTGAGCAGTGACGGCCGGGGCATCGAACTCAGAACCGCAGGGGCCGCGACGTGATTGCCCCGCATGGACGAAGATCGAGATGATCTTCGATCCTGGCGAACGCGAGCGGTTCAAGGCGGCCGCGCATGGGCTCAGAGCCGTGGGTCAAGACGCAACCGGCGCCGTGCTCGCGACGCAGGAGGACACCGATCATGTGAAGCAACGATTCCTGGCGCGGCGCAGCGAGCGACGGTACGACGAAGCTCCGCTGCCCCTAGGTCGGCTCGCCGCGCTGCTCGAGCAGCTCCGCGCCGTGACCATCGATCGCAAGCTCAAGTACGGCTATGGATCGGCCGGCAGCTCGTACCCCGTTCAGACGTATCTCTACGCGAAACCGGGGCGTGTCGACCATCTTGCAGCCGGTACCTGGTACTACCACCCGGTACAGTACCGGCTATTCGCGATCCGGCCCGACGCCCGGATCGAATCCAGCGCCCATTACTTCGAGAATCGCGCGATCTTCGAGTCTTCGGCGTTCTCGATCTTCTTGATCGGGCGGATGGATGCGATCGCGCCGCTCTACGGAGGCAAGAGCCGCGACTTCGCGCTCATCGAGGCCGGGCTCATGACGCAGGCCCTGGAGCTGGCGGCGACCGACGCGGGTATCGGGCTATGCCAGATCGGCGACCTGCAGTTCGCACGCATCCGCGATCTGTTCGACCTCGCGCCGAACGATCTGCTGCTGCACAGCTTGATCGGCGGACCGCTCGCGCACCACTTGCGCAAAGCATAGGTTCCTGCGCGAGCGGCCATCCGAGAACGCAAGATCTGCCAGGCCGTTCGCTATGCCACGCAACGACGCTCTGAGCGGCAGATCGGAGAGCGTGTGACGGCGACGGTTACACGGTCACCGACGCTGTTACAGGCGAGGTCGCCGCGATATCGCGTGCCTCACGGCCCCCCTATCAGCGATCCGTCCGGATACGCGCAGTCGCAGTGACGGGCGCGGCCTCATGCTGCACGCGCCGCACCTCTCGCCAGCCCTTCCACACCGCATAGATGACCGGATAGATCAGGAGCTCGAGCAAGAATGACGTGATCACGCCGCCGACCATCGGCGTCGCGATCCGCTTCATGACGTCGGCGCCTGCGCCGTGGCTCCACATGATCGGCAGGAGGCCCATGAGGATCGCCATCACCGTCATCATCTTCGGACGGATCCGCTTGACCGCGCCGTCCTCGATCGCCTCTTGCAGATCGTGCCGGTCGCGCATCCGGCCTTCTTGCTTGAACCGCTCGTACGATTGATCGAGATACAGCAGCATCACCACGCCGGTCTCGGCATCGACGCCGGCGAGCGCGATGATCCCCACCCATACCGCGACGCTCAGGTTGTAGCCGAGCAGCCAGAGCAACCAGAACGCACCGACCAGCGAGAACGGCACCGCGAGCAGCACGATGCCGACCTTGCTCGCCCGCCGCGTGTTCAGGTAGAGCAGCACGATCACCAGCCCGAGCGTGATCGGGATGACGATATGCAGCCGCTCTCCCGCGCGCTGCATGTACTCGTACTGGCCGCTCCATTCGAGTGTGTAGCCGGGCGGTAGCTTCACCGCCTTCGCGACGGCGGCCTTCGCGTCGCCGACGTAGCTGCCGAGATCGCGATCGCCGACGTCGATGTAGACGTAGCCGAGCAGCTGTGCCTGCTCGGTGCGCAAGACCGTCGGCCCGGTCGACGCGCCAATCTCCGCGACCTGCTCGAGCGGAATCTGCGCGCCGCCTGGCGTCGCGATCAGCATGCGGCGGATCGCGTCGATGTCCGTGCGGTAGTCGCGCTGATATCGGACGTTGACCGGGTACCTCTCGCGGCCTTCGATCGTCGTCGTCACGTTCGCACCGCCGATCGCGGACTCGATCGCCATCTCGACATCGGCGACGCTCAGGTTGTAGCGCGCGATCTGGTCGCGCTTGATCTTGAAGTCGAGGTAGTAGCCGCCGGTGACCCGCTCGGCGAACACGTTGCGCGTCCCCGCCACGGGGCCGAGCGCGCTTTCGATCTGCGCGCCGATGTCGTTGATCTTCGCAAGCTCGGGACCAAACACCTTGATACCGACGGCGGTCCGGATGCCGGTCGACAACATGTCGATCCGCGCCTTGATCGGCATCGTCCATGCGTTCGCGAGGCCGGGGACCCGGACAACGCGGTCGAGCTCTGCGACCAGCTTCTCCTGGGTCATGCCGGGCCGCCACTGCGACTCGGGCTTGAGGTTGATCACCGTCTCGAACATCTCGGGCGGCGCCGGATCCGTGGCCGACAGCGCGCGACCCGCCTTGCCCGAGACCGACGCGACCTCGGGCACGGTCATGATCAGCTTGTCCGACACTGGTCGGCATGTACAGGATCGTCCCCTCGTAGAGCGGCGGCATGAACTCCGAGCCGAGCCGCATGTAGATCGGAACCGTACCCGCGAGCAGCGCCGCGGCAGCAAGCAGCGTCGCGACCCGGTGCCGCAGCACGAAGCGAACGACCGGGTGATACACCCGCATGAGCAGGCGGTTCACCGGGTTCTTGTCCTCCCGGGGAATCTTGCCGCGGATGAACGCGACCATCAGGAACGGCACGATCAGGACGGAGGTCAGCGCCGCGAAGCCCATCGCGAACGTCTTGGTGAAGGCGAGGGGGTGGAACATCCGCCCCTCCTGCGCCTCGAGTGAGAAGATCGGCAGAAACGAGACCGTGATGATCAAGAGCGAGTAGAACAGCGGACGCCCGACCTGTTGCGCGGCCTCGATCAGGATCTCGGTGCGTGGCCGTCCGCCAGCCGAGTGCTCGATCTGCTTGTGGGCGTTCTCGATCATGATGATCGCAGCGTCGATCATGGCGCCGATCGCGATCGCGATCCCGCCGAGACTCATGATATTGGATCGCGACGAGCGCACTGCGCAGGTGCCACAGGAACACGATGCACACGAGCGAGACGATCACGATCTCCTCGAGCAGCTTGCTCTTCAGCGTGTCGATCGCGCGCTCGATCAGATCCGAGCGGTCGTAGGTCGTCACGAACTGGACGCCTTCGGGGAGTGCCGGCTGGACCTTGTCCTTGATGAACTTCTTGCGGTTCTGGATCACGCCATAGGTGTCGACACCCTGGCGGATCACGACGATGCCGGCGGCGAAATCGCCTTCACCGTTGACATCGGCGACGCCGCGCCGGATCTCGGGCCCGATATGGACGCGCCCGACGTCGCGCACGAGGATCGGCGTGCCGTCCGGGCGCGCGCCGAGTGAAACCTGTTCGAGATCGGAGATCTCCTTGACGTAGCCCTGGCCGCGGACCATGTACTCGCGCCCGCTCCATTCGACGACGCGGCCACCGATGTCGTTGTTGCTCTTGCGCACGGCCATCACGACCATGTCGAGCGGGATCTTGAACGCGGCAAGCGCGTTCGGATCGATCTCGATCTGGTACTGCTTGACGAAGCCGCCGTACGGAGCGACCTCGGCCACACCCGGGACGCTGCGCAGCCAGTACTGCACGTACCAGTCGTTCAGCGTGCGCAGCTGCGCGAGGTCATGCTTGCCGGTCTTGTCGACCAGTGCGTACTCGAAGCCCCAGCCGACACCGCTTGCGTCGGGACCGAGCTGAGACTTCACGCCTTCGGGCAGCCGACCTTGCAGCGCGCTCAGGTACTCGAGCACGCGCGTGCGCGCCCAGTACGGATCAGTGCCATCCTCGAAGATCACGTAGACGAACGACACGTCGAAGTACGAGAAGCCGCGCACGACCTTCACGTTCGGCGCCGAGATCAGCGATGTGACGATCGGATACGTGACCTGATCTTCCACGAGCGTCGGGCTGCGGCCTTCCCAGTCGGTCATGATGATGACCTGGACATCCGATAGATCCGGGATCGCGTCGATCGGCGTGCGCCGCAGCGCCCAGTACCCCGAGCCTGCGATCGCAAGGATGAGCAACACGACCAGGAACGCGTTGCGCGCGGAAAATCCGATGAGACGATTGATCACACCCGACTCCGCTTGGTCTGCTCGCTCCGTCGACATAGGTCCTCACATCCCCGGCATGTTGGGCATCGGCCCAGCGCTTCCGGCAGCCGGGCCCGTGTGCAGCTGGTGCGTATGGTCCATGCTGCCGGGCTTGCTCATGTCCATGCCGGGCATCGCGGCGGCGCTGCCGGATGCCTGGGACGCGGGCTTTCCCATGTCCTTGCCACCCATGTCCATACCCGGCATCGACATGGACATCGCCTGCATCGCCGCCATGAGGTTGGTCTCGGAGTCGACCAGGAACTGCGCCGACGTCACGACCCGATCGCCTTCAGCAACGCCGGAGATGATGGGATAGAATTCGCCGACCGCAGGCCCGACCTGGACGTCGCGTGGGGCAAAGTAACCGTCGGCGAGCGCGAGCAGCGTGTACTTGCGCGGGCCGGTGTCGATCACCGCTTCCTTCGGAATCACGAGTCGGTCGGTGGACTCGCCGTGCCAGATCAAGTTCACGTACGTGTCCGGCTTGAGCTTACGATCGCGGTTATCGAGGCTGACCCGGAACCGGAGACGCCGTGTCGCCGGGTCAACGTCGGGATAGATGAACTCGATCTTCGCCTCCCGCCTGGCGGCCTGGCCGTACGGGAACTCGACCTCGACCTTGTCGCCGACGTGGAGCCGTGCGGCCTCATACTCGAACACCTGCCCGACCGCCCAGACCGCGCTCAGATCGGCGAGCTTGAACGACGTCATCTCCGGTGTCACGTACTGCCCCGCGAACGCATCCTTTTCGAGCACGACGCCGTCGAACGGCGAGGTGATCGCGACCGTGCGTGTCGGGCTACCGGCCTTCTCGAGCTCGTCGATCTGCGCATCGCTGACGTTCCATCGCCGCATGCGATCGCGCGAGGCTTGAAGCAGCGCGTCGGCGCCGGCGCGGAGATCGGCGTTCGCGTTGTCGGCGATCTTCTGGCGCGCGTGAAGCGCGACCAGGTAGTCGGCCTGTGCCGTAGCGAGGTCAGGGCTGTACACCGCGAACAGCGCCTGACCTTGCCGTACCGGCTTACCGACGTAGTCGACATAGAGCTGCTCGACCCAGCCGGAGACGCGCGTGTGGATCTGGGCGGTCCGGGTCTCGTCATATGCAAGCATGCCGACGGTGCGGACCGTGCCTTCGACCTTCTGGCGGGCGATCAGCGCGCTGCGCACGCCAACCAGCTGCTGGCGCGCGGGCGAGATGTACACCGCCTGCGAGCCGGCTCCCGGTGGGGCGGGCGGGCCATCGTGCGACATGCCCGGCATGCCCGCCATACCTGCCGCGCTGCCTGCGCTCGGCGATGCCGTCGATGAACCAGGCGATCCGCGAAGCTGCATGCCCGCCAGCACACCCACACCGCCGGCAACGAGCGCGACCGCGATGATCGGCGCGCGCCTGCTGGGCTGGTGCTGCAGGATCGCGGCGCCGAACTCGGGTGGCATCGCCGAAGGTGTGGTCGGGGAGGTCGAGGTCGAGATCTCGTTCGTCATGGTGTCTCTCCGGTCGTCCGATGCAGTCGTGCCCAGGCGAGGCCGAGCTCGGCGCGCGCCATCGCCAGCTCTCGCTGCGTTTCCCACAGCGCCTGTGCAGCTTCGATCGCGCTCACCAGCGGCGTCTGGTTCGCGGCGTATGCAGTGAGGTTCGGGGCGATCGTCTGTCTCGCCCGAGGAACGATGCGGTCGCGCAGCGCGAGGTAACGCTCGCGCGCCGCGGCGACGCGCTCGCGCGCCGCGGTCGCTTCACCACCGATCATCCGCCGCATCGCCTCGAGATCCGCGCTGGCCATATCGGTCATCGCGCGCGCCTCGTTCACACCGGCGCGCAGCTTGCCGCGCCACAGCGGGATGCTGACCCCGACCATCACCATCCACCCCGCGCCATCGGCCATCGTGTACGACGGACCCGTGCGCACCATCGCCATCGGCGAGTACATCGACTCCATCGCCGAGACCTCGGCCTCCGAGCGGGCCACCTCCGCGCGGCCAGCGCGCAGCTCCGGCCGGTTCGCCAGCGCCGTGCTCGCGATCGCCGTGGCGGCCGGCGGCTCCGCATCGCTGACCGCGATGTCGAGCTCGGGAATCGGCGCATCCGGCGAGCGCGCCAGGCTGGTGTCGAGCATCGCCTCCGCCGCGCGCTGGTCTGCGACGAGCGCGCGCTGCTCACCGGCGAGCCGATCGACCTCGAGCTGTGCGCGCAGGACATCCGCCTGTATCCCCGCGCTTGTCGAGAACCGCGCCGTGGCCGCCGCCGCCATCTGATCGGCAAGCGCGCGCTGATCGTCGACCAGCTTCGCGCGCTCGCGCAGCTCGGCGAGCATCCAGAACGCCGATGCCGCCTCGAGCTCGACGTCCAGCCCGGCCTTGTCCGCGATCGCGAGCTCGCGGCGGGCACCTGCCTCTGCCGCGCGCCGCCGGTCGCCGCGGATGCTCGACAGCGGGAACCGCTGCTCGATCGTGAAGCTCGCATCCACGCCGCCACCCATGAACGGCAGATGATCGATCGAGCCGAATACCTCCGGGTCGTCGAGTGCTGACACGATCGCCGGCCGCTCTGCCGCCCCCCGCGCGCGGGCACGCGCGGCGATCACCTCCAGGCGCCGGGTCCTGGCGATTCGCATTGCGTCGCCGACCCGGAGCGGGGTCGGCAACGGCACCTGATCGTCGGCACTCGCTGGCACCGCGAAGCTTGCCGTCATCAGCACGACGCAGACAGCGAGTCGCCTCACGACAGACCTCCCGGCCTCATGCCCCGCATCGCGAGGAGCTCCCGATCCTCCATGCCCAGCGGCGCGGCCTCGGCTCCAGATCCTGCCTGGTGGTGTCCTTCATGGTGTCCTCCTCGCGCGAGCGCGTGATCGGTGCGGACCCGCGACCTTCCCGGCGCCAGCAGCAGCGATCCAGCGATCACATCGATCGAGCGTCATGACATCCCTCAGGAGCAACCAGCGATCCAGGCGCCGTGACTTTCTCGGTCACACCAGTGCTCGTCTGAGTGGGCACGCGCCGCGCCCGCCGCTCACGCAAGAACTGCGTGGATCGACACCGCGGATGCAGTGACTGCGCACGCGTCAGCGTGGCGACGCGGAATCTGCACGGCACCACGTCTGGTGAAACCCTATCCGGCCGGTATTCGACCCGTAGGGCCGCGTTCGCCCTCCGCAGCGTGTAACCGGGAACGTCACACCGCGCGGCACGCACCGCGCGTCCGTCCACCGCGTGCACAAGCTCATCATCTCCGTATTCCTCACCGGCGTCGTCGCTTGCTCGCGGACCGGCGACGCGCCCACTCCCTCCAGCGAGCGTCCGCAGCTCGCGCTACCGGCCGGGCTGACTCGCATCAGCGACCCGAGCCAGGTCTGCATGATCAACGATCAGTTTGTCACCACCGGGCTTGGAGGGGACCGATTCCACCAGGATCACCGGGGACCAGGGGACCACCCTCGATGAGGACGGCACTCAGTGGTCTGCAGGGATAGGCCTGCGTTCGCGGTCACGACGGTCGTCCGTTCGGGCGCTCCGGAGAGAGCCATCGCTCACCGCTGCTCAAGCACCGGCGTGTCGCGGCTGCAGTTCGCGATCGCGGGATCGTCGATCGGCGTTGCCGATGCGCCTGACGAGCATGAGCCGCGAGCATCTGCGGCACGTCGCGCACGATCGCCGAAGCGATGTGATCGTGGAGATCACGCGTATTGGCGCGCCCATGCAGCACGCGCAGGTGCTGACACAGCGACTGCTGGAGGAGCGCCAGCACGGCGGTCTTGCCCGCGCCAGGTCCGCCGGTGAGGACGATCCGTCTTGCTTCGTGGCGCTCTCTGCATCCGCAGTCGATCATCGTCACTCCAGCACGATATGGCTGTCGAGATCAGGCGTGGTGGCATCCCAGCCGAATGTCTCGCCGAGCCGCCTCCGGAACGCGTCGGAGGCGCCCGGCTCGCCATGGGTCACGAACACGCGGCGCGGCGCGATCGCTGCAGGCCGGAGCCACTCGATCAGCTCGGCATAGTCGCCGTGCGCGGAAAGCGCCTGGATCTGGACCACGCGCGCACGCACAGGGACGTATTGACCGTGGAGCTTCAGCTCGTCGACGCCCTCCGCGAGCTGACGACCGCGCGTTCCGGCAGACTGGTATCCGACCAGCAGCACCGCGTTTTGTTCACCCGGCAAGAACCGCTGCAGATGATGCAGCACGCGGCCACCGGTCGCCATGCCACTGGCCGAGATGATGACCTTCGGAGCAATACTTCGATCGATCGCCTTGGACTCGTCCGGCGTGCGCGTGTACGTCGCGAGCTTGCACATCAGGGTGCACTCCGCCTCGGACAGGCGATGATCGTCCGTGTGCTTGCAGAACAGCCCGGTGGCGTCGATCGCCATCGGACTGTCGAGGAAGATCGGCAGATCAGGGATACGCTTCGTTGCGCGCAGGCCCGCGAGCAGGTGCAGCAGATGCTGCGCGCGACCGACGGCGAACGCGGGAACCACGAGCGTGCCGCCGCGAGCGGCGGTCTCGGTCACGATGCTCGCGAG
>VBLP01000751.1 GCA_005887925.1 Deltaproteobacteria bacterium
ATGTCCTCCCCGAGATCGGTCCCGACCAGCCGCGCGACGGCTTCGCCATGGTGACCCACCTGGCGTCGGGAGCGGTCACGCTGATCCGCGCGCCGGCCGACAGCAGCCAGGTCGAGATCGTCGACCTGGTGCTCAACGTGTTCCAGCCCAGCCTGCTGACCGGGATCCGCGGCGCGAGCGCGATCGCCGGGCGGCTACCGACCAGCCTGGGGGACTCGATCTACGTCGGCAGCAACACCGACAACCGGGTCCAGACCTTCACCGTCGGCCGGCGCGACAACGCCTCGGCGTACCTGCTGCCGGGGCCCTACTTCTTCCTGACCGCCGTCGGCAACAACGCGGGCGCCTCGGACGACACCCGCGCCATGCGGTTCTCGCCGACCGGCAACCGCATGTACCTCGCCAATCGCACCCCGCCGTCGCTTCAGGTCTACGACACCTCGCTCGGCCCGACCGGCGTGCCGCGCAACGTCGCTACCGGCTCGAGCGATATCTGCCGCGCGGCCTCGAGCCTGACCGTGTTCGACCCCGGCGCCGGCGAGCGCGCCTACGTCACCTGCTTCCAGGACGGCCAGGTCTACGTCGTGGATCCGAGCGGCCAGACCCAGGTCGATGACATCATCACCGTCGGCCGCGGCCCGTACGGGGTCGCCGGCATCATGGGCCGCAAGCAGCTGTTCGTCTCCAACTTCCTCGAAGACACCATCGCCGTGATCGACGTCGATCCGACCTCACGCACCCGGAACCGCGTCGTGCTTCGCATCGGCATCCCGAGGGCTCCATGAACCGTGCATTGCCATGGATCGCGATCGGCGCGGGGTTGGGCATCGCCTGCAGCGATCCGACGACCACCCAGATCACCCAGCTCAACCTCGATCGTCCGATCGACGTTGCGTTCGCCTGTTACGGAAGCATGCGGCAGACCAACGGACGGCATACCGGCATGACCACCGATCCGGTGATCCAGACGGCGATGCCGCTCGCTGCGTGCCAGGCGCTGTCCCCGCCACTGACGGTGTACGACCCCAACGAGAAGCTCAAGCCGGTACCTCCTCCTCCCGCAACGGGCCAGGAGACGCTCTCGGACGGTTCCGCGCTCAGGCCGGCCTGGTATGCGTTCATCCTGCAATCGGCGTCGGGCACGGTGGCGCTCGCGACCTGGGCCGTCGGCACGGGGGACAAGATGTCGCCGATCGGCGACGCCGCGCACGACATGCTCGTGCTCGATGCCGATCCGCTGACCCCGGGCAAGAACGCGATCAGCATCGGCGAGGATCCGATCGCGATCACCACCGATCATTCCGGTTGCTTCGAGGTCACCGCCAACGCCGGGTCGTGCGATCTGTCCGAGCTCGAGATCAACAGCGCGCTCGACAACACGCTGTTCGGGGGAAACGCGCAGGCCACGCCGGTGCGCGTCGATCGCGTGCCGGTGAAGAACGCGATGGGCACCGCACTGCTCGCCAGGCCCGCCGCGATGGTCGCCACGCCCGGCGATCCCGTCGTGGGCAATGCCTGTCCGGCCACGCCGACCGGACGGGTCTACATCGCCTATCCCGGCTGCCACCTGGTCGCCGGGATCGACACCGCGACCGGAACGATCGTCTCGGCGATCCAGTTCAACAGCGCCGGCGTGCCGAGCATCCTGAGCGGTGCCGCGCTCACCGGCGTGACCTGCCCCGACGAGTGCACCAACGCCAGCGGCGGGCTCGGCAATGGCGCCGTCACGCCGGGCGTGCGGCCGGTCGCGCTCGACCTCCGGTTCGATCCCCGCACCGACACGAGCAAGCCTGCGGTCACCAACCGGCTCGCGATCGGCGCCGACATCAGCGGGGCCCCCGCGGGCACGATCCCGCTCACCCTCGTCGAGCTCGACCCCAACCCCGTCGCGTCGACGCCGCTGTCGCTGTCCCAGATCCCGCTGCAACCCGCCACGGTGGGCGCGAGGTCGACCGCCGTCAGCGTGACCGCGCTCGCGCTGTCGCCGCAGATCGGCATGGGCGGCGATGCCGGGCAGTCGGGCTCCGAGGTCAGCGACGAGGCCACGCCGGGCGGGCAGGGCCAGTACATCTATGCGGTCGCGACCGACGGCACGGTGCGGGTCGCCGACGTGCTCAACCTGCGCCGCGAGTGCGATACCCAGATCGACGGGCGGTTCCTGCGCAACGCCAGGGTCACCGATCTGCAGTGCCTGCCGATGGGTGATGCCACGCGGCCGCGTCGCTCCGGGGCCCGCGGTCCCGGCATCGAGCTCCCCGAGGACGGCGTGCCGAATTCGGTGGCGATCGTCAAGGCGCGCACGTCGCCTCCGCCGATCAAGGACACCCTGGGCAACGTGACGGGGTCCGAGCGGGCGGCCCCTGCGACCTGGGTCGGGTACTTCGCGATGATCTCCTCGGCGAACGGCGCGGTCTACGTCGCCAATGTCGACGATGACCTCGCTCCCGATGAGTTCTCGGGGGGCAATCCGTTCGGCACGCAGCCGGTGCTGGTGATGGCCCACCAGCTGCGCGACAACTTCACGCAGCGCAGCGCGCTCTCCACCGATGCCACCCCCAGACCGGTGTGCAACGTCGTCGATCCCCCGGTCGGCGTGCTCGGCGGCCCGCCGCGGATCAGCCAGGCCCCGGCGCAGCTCATCCCGACCAGCACGCTCGACGCCAGCAGGGTCACAGAGCTGCCGCAGATCCTTCACGTCGATTGCGAGGACCTGCCCGCCAACGCCGACCCGATGACGCCGCCCACCAAGCATTCGGTCTCCGAGCTGGAATTCGCCGCGCCGCCGGCGACCCGCGACGTGGTGTATCCGGACCTCGGGAGCGTGGCCAGCGAGACCTGGTCGCTGACCTGGGAAGGCCTGCTGTCGGTCGACAACGGCACCCGGTTCATCGACGGTCCACCGGTCCGCGAAGGCCAGCTCCACGTCGATCCGTTCGGCATGCACCTGACCGATCCGAACCAGCCGTTCTGCGAGATCGGCGTCGAGCCGTTCGACACCGCCGAGCTCCGCGGCTGCGACCCGGCGAACCGGGACTCCGACTGCCCGGCCGGCTACACCTGCTACGTCCACCCCAAGTACATCAACCCCACCAACGGGCCGAGCATCGGCGCCTGCATGCTCAAGAACGAGGCGCCGCGGCTGGCCGACGCCTGCCGCGACTTCCTGACCACGCGGCGGCGCTACACGGTGGGGCGCGTCGACGCCGGCGAGGTCGTGCTGCTCGAGCGCAAGCACGCGCTGGAGAACACGCCGGTCGATGGCTGCGACAGCGACGACCAGTGCGATGCCCTCGCCCGGCTCGCGCGCGCGGTCGATCAGAGCGCGGATCCGTTCCTTGAAGAGGACCCGGCGCAGCCGGCGGCCGCGCGCAGCAAGTGGTCGTGCCAGACCGATCCGCTGCGCGCGCCGATCAGCAGCGATCCGGCGAGGAACAAGCGCTGCATCCAGAGCTGCATCGTCAATCCGCAGCAGCAGCCGCACTTCGAGTGCGCGAACGGGGCGGTGTGCCACCCCGTGCGGACGCCGCAGCCCGGCGAGATGGACATCCCGGGCGTCTGTCTCGAGGGCGTCGAGCCGCCGCAGGCCTGTCTGAACGGGCCGCAGCGCTATGACTTCCGCACGAGCGAGGCGTTCACCGTGATCGGCGGCCGATCGGGCTACGTCCATCCCATGATCCGGCAGGGCGACACCTGCGTCCGCGACCCATCGCTGAACCCGAGCACGGTGCAGATCGGCCGCATCCCGGTCCGCGCGCCGGCCTGCGATCCTAGCTGTACCACCGACGTGTGCAAGGTCACCGGGCAGCTGCCGGGCGGTGGGTTCGAGGCGAACCCGTGCTCGCTGACCGCGATGCAGTTCGACAACGTGGTGGCGGATCCTGCGCACTGCGAGCTCCTCCCCGCGACGCAGGCCACCCTGGGTCTTCGCCCGACGCCGGCGATCAAGTTCCGCAACCGGGCGATGGTGCTGACCATCGTCGATCCCTACCGGCCGTGTCTGCTGGCGCCCAGACCGAGCGTCGATCCCAGAGACCCGCAGTCGCGCACGCCGGCCAACCTGCCGTTCGCGGTCACCGGCTACCAGCTGGAGTTCGTCCAGAAGGCCGGCTACGTGCCCAACGTGTTCACCCTGCCGCTGGTCGGAACGGCCTCGCCGGTCAAGGTGATCCGGGGCCCGACCGAGAGCATCTGGGTGATCGACGACGGCGACTTCCTGTCGACCAGCATCACCCAGGCCTCGACCCGCGGCCGCGTGTATCGCGTCGAGTCGATCGACGTCAACATCACCAACATCCTGCAGTAGCCGGACTTGGCGGTTTTCTTGCGCCGCGTGCCGGGGCCGCCGACGCTCGGGCATGCCCAGCCGCGAGCCCGAGCTGTACAAGGACAAGGTCGAGGTCAGCCTCGACGGCCGTCAGATCTTCTACCTGTTCTTCGGAAGCGCCGTCATCGTCGGCATGGTGTTCGTGCTCGGCGTGATCGTGGGGCGCCGGGTCGAGGCGCGCGGCCACCTCGATCGCGCCGATACCCAGGCGGCCGGCGATCCGCTCGCCGCGCTCGATCGCCTCGAGCGAGCCGATCACCTGTCGTTCCACGGTGCGCTGACCGGCACCGGGACGCCGACCGACGTCGAGAAGGCGATCGGCGAGATCGAGCGCCGCCGCGCGAGCCCGCCGGCCAGGCCCGAACCCAGCCGCTCCGACAAGCCGGTGGCCGCACCCGCCCGCCCCGAGGCGCGCGCCGAGCCGGAGGCCCACGAGGCTGCCGCACGCCCCGATGCCGACGCCCGGCCCGACAAGCACGACGACCGCAAGATCCGCAAGCGCGAGGAGTCCGGCGATGCCAAGGGCGAGGCGAGGAGCGAGGCGAAGAACGAAGCAAAGAGCGACGCAAAGAGCGATGCGAAGGCAGAGGGCAAGGTCCGGTTCACGCTCCAGCTGTCGTCGTTTCAGGACAAGACCGAGGCCGAGGCCTTCCTCGGCGCGACCAGGGCGGCCGGGTTTCAGCCGTACCTGACCGAGGCCGAGGTCAGCGGCAAGGGCACGTTCTATCGCGTGCGGCTCGGCTCGTTCCGCTCGCTCGAGGCCGCCGGCGACGCCAAGGCCGAGTATGACAAGACCGCGCGCAAGCCCGCGCAGGTCATGCGGCTGTGAGCGCCGGCAGCGCGGCGACCCAGGCCGGCGCGGCCGGCTCGGCGACGACGATCAGCCCCGCGTCGCGCGGCCATGGCAGCGGCCGGGCGGGCGGCGGTGCGAGCGCGACCGCGGTCGTGCCGTGCAGGCGCGCCTCGAGCAGCGCGAGCGCGGCGCCGCCCTCGATCACGGCGATCCGCCCGAGCTGCGTCGCGAGCTCGCTCTCGATCGCGGCGTCGGAGCGGCCGTCGCGCGCGAGCCGGGCGGCTCCGGGGCGCGGCACCGCCGCCGCATCGCCGATCACGCGGATCGCCCGGGGGGCCAGGCCGTCGAGCAGGTCGGTGACCGAGCGGCGCAACCCGACCTTGCCGCCGCGGCGGCGCAGCATCGCGAGCGCGCCCAGCTCGCCTTGACCGAGGGCCTCGGTCCAGTCGCCGAGCGCATGCGCCAGGCGGGCGATCGCTACCCCGGGCTCGCCGACCAGGTACAGGCTGTACAGCGCGATCAGCGCGCGGCGCCCCCCGGACGGCAGGGACAGCCGCTGCGCGAGCCGGCCGAGCTCGGTGTCGGCGGCCACCACGGGCAGCTCGGCGTCGGCCCCGCGCACCAGCTCGGCGCCGAACGTCGCGAGCGGATCGCGCCAGGCCCGGCCTCGCGACTCGGCGGCGCGCGGCGCGGTGGTGATCGACGGCATGCGCGCCGGGGCGCGGTCGGGGCGATCGCCGCGCTCGGCGCGGTCGGCGCGATCGGCGGCGCTGTCGCTCCGGGCCGCGGGCTCGACGCCGGTGCGCTCGCGCATCGCGCGCAGCTTGTCGGCGGCGCTCACCACCGGCTCGCTCGGCGCCTCGGGCGACTCGATCGCGATCCCCGGCGCGCCGGTGCCGCCGATCGGCACCCGCCACGGCTCGTCGTCGCCGTCGGCCAGGCCGAGCAGGCTGATGTCGTCGCCGGCCACGAGCTGGGCGAGCATGGTCCCCGGCTGCCACGGCGCATCGATCACGGTCAGCGAGTGCGCGAGGCAATGCAGCCGGACCAGCCCGCGCGCGGTGACCAGGACCAGCAGCGACGACGCCGGGTGGTGGATCACGTCGTCGATCGCGACCCCGATCGCGTGGCGGAACGGCCGGCCGTCGGACAGCCGGCACACCAGGATGTCGTCGCCGCCCGGCCGCGTCGCCCACAGATGTCCGTGCGCCGGACCCACCGTGCGCGGCGGCGGCGGCAGCGGCAGCTGCATGCGCAGCAGCGGGCGGCCCGACACCGCGTCCCACGCCTCGAGCTTGCGGAGCAGGCCGAACAGCACCTGGTTGCGCTCGAGACCGACCGCGAACTCGACCGGGCTGCCGGTGTCGAGCGCGTGGGTCGACAGCGCGCGGCCGGCGATCCGCACGATCATCACCGCCTTGCCGTCGAGCGAGACCAGCACGAGCCGCGGGCCGGTCTGCCCGGCGATCCGCATCGCGGTGTCGAAGTCGAGCCGCGCGGCCGCGTCGAGGTACGGCGGCTGGTACAGCGTGAGGCGATCGCAGCGCTCGCCGCTTCCGCCCTCGCTGCGGGTGACCGCGACCAGCACGCTCGGCGGGCCGACGATCACCAGATCGGCCGCCTCGCTCGGCAGCTCGATCCGCGCCGTCGCGGGGCCGGCGCCGCCGGCCAGTAGCGTCACCTCCCGACCGCGCTTGACCGCCGCCCACTGCCCGTCGGGAGAGGTGACGATCATGGCTGCTTGCCGAACCGCCGGATGATCTGGACCAGCTCGTCGAGCACCTCGGGGTGGTCCGCGAGCTGGGGCTGGCCGGGCATCACCGGGCTCTTGCCGACGCCCGCGCCGCCCTTGAGGATGGTCTCCTTGAGCTGCTCGTCGGTGACGCTGGCCTGCCACGCCGCATCGGTGTAGTTGCGCGGCTTGGGGTTGAGCGTTGCCGCCGCGGGTCCATTGCCGGTGCCCTCGGGGCCGTGACACATCACGCACACCGTGTTGAACATCGCCTGGGCCTGCGACGAGTCGTCGCCGGCTCGTGGGCGGCTGGGTCCCGACTCCTGCGGGCTTGGCGTTGGGCGAGCCCGAGGTCGGCGGCGGCGGCTGGCTGTTCTTGCCGCACGCGCCCAGCGCGAGGGGCCCGAGGACGAGGATCGCGATCGCGAGGCTGCGCATGACTGGCGCCTATTGTGCCGCGACCGCCGGGCGATTGCGACCCGGCGCGGCGTCGCGACGCAACCCTGCGGTCACGGCGACTGCTTGCGCGACCAGCTCTGCTGCAGCTTGCCGCCGGCCACCGTCAGCCGGACCTCGACGGTCCGGATCGCGCCATCGCACGCGACGTCGCCGACCGCGCGCAGCGTCGCCGACAGGCCTGCCGTATCCGGGGCGTACTGGTACGCGAAGCGATGCGGGCCGTCGATCGAGAACGCGAGCTCGCGCCAGCCCGGCCCCGACCACGCCGCCGCGTCGACCGGGCAGGTCTCGCCGCGCGCGCAGCAGCCGGTCTCGGGCGTCGGCCCGGCGGCGGTCGGCGGCACCCGCCCGGTGGCCGCGACGTGCGCCGCGACGCGGTCGACCAGGTAGCCGAGCAGCTCGTCGGCCTCGGCCGCCCGGGTCTTCGCGATGCACGACCGCCGCGCCACCGGATACGTCGCGATCGCACACAGCGCGGTCAGCAGCAGCACGTATCGCAGGCGTCGCCGCCACATGCCCGGCGACCATAGCAGGCCGGCGCCATCAGTCGATCGCGCGCGCGAAGCGCTCGACCAGGCGTGCCATCGCGCGCGGTGCCTCGAGCTGGGGCACATGGCCGACGCCGCGCATCACCACCAGCTCCGCGCGCGGCAGCGCCTGGCTGAGGTCGAGCGCGGTGCGCTTGTCGATGATGCGATCCTGCTCGCCGTGGATCACCAGCGCCGGGCACCGGATCTGCGCGACGTCGCTCGGCACGCCGGCATCGCCGTCCGCGAGGATGAAGCCGCGGAACAGCCGGTGGAGCGCGTCGGCGCGCCGCACCCGCTGGGTCACGACGTAGCGGATCACGGCGCGGCCGACCGGCGGCGGCCGCTCGAGCGCGAGCGCCATGAAGCGATCGATGTCGTCGGCGCGCGGGATCAGCGGGTTGTCGCCGTGGGCCCACGCCAGCGCGCCGCCGGCGTGGACGTCGCGGCCGACCGACGCGACCAGCACGATGCCGGCGACCCGATCGGGCCACGACGCCGCGAGCCGGAGCGCGACGCCGCCGCCCATCGAGTTGCCGCAGATCACCGCGCGCTCGACCCCGACGTGATCGAGCGTGCGCACGACCGCCTCGGCGTGGTGCCGCACGCTGGCGTGCGACTCGGCGACGTCGGCGGACCGGCCGTGGCCGGGCAGGTCGATGCCGATCACGCCGCGCGACCGCGCGACCAGCGCGGCCATGAACAGCCAGGTCTCCTTGTCGCCGCCGAAGCCGTGGATGCCGACCACCGGCACGCCGCGGCGCGCCGGGCGCGCGAAGTAGGCGACGCCGTCGGGCGTGCGATCGGCGCGCACGTTGGCGGCCAGCGAGATCGCGCGCTCGAGCGCGCGCAGCTGCACGGCGCCGAGCGCGACCTCGAGCTCGTTGCGAGCGCGGGTGTGCCACGCGGTCACGGCGCGAGCCTTCCCCAGGCGGGGACCGCGTCGAGCACGCGCAGCACGTTGCCGCCGAGGATCTTCTCGAGCACGCGCGGGGCGACGCCGCGGCGCGACAGCGCGACGGTCAGGTTGGGCAGCGCCGCGACGTCCTCGAGCCCGTCGGGCGGCACGACGAAGCCGTCGAAGTCCGAGCCCAGCGCGGGCAGGTCGTCGCCGGCGACGTCGACGATGTGCAGCAGGTGATCGACCACCGCGTCGATCGACGCCGAGCCGAGGTAGCGGCGCGCGAAGATCACACCGACGCAGCCGCCCTTGTCGGCGATCGCGCGCAGCTGCTCGTCGTCGATGTTGCGCCAGTGCTGGTGCACACCGAGCACGCCGGTGTGCGAGACCATCGGCGGCTGGGCCATGGCCGCGATCGCCTCGAAGAAGCCGCGGCGGTTGATGTGCGCCAGGTCGACGATCACGCCGCAGCGCTCGCACTCGCGGATCACATCGCGGCCGAACCCGGTCAGCCCGACGGCGGGGTCGGCGCCGCGGCCCTTGGCCGGCCGGCCGATCGCATTGGCCGAGAAGTGCAGGAGCCCCAGGTAGCGCACGCCGCGCCGCGCGAACGGCTCGATCGCGTCGAGCTCGCCCTCGAGCGCCTGGCCGCCCTCGATGCCGCCGAGCGCGGCGATCACGCCGGCGGCCTTGGCGGCGCGGATCTCGGCCCCGGTGCGGGTCCACACCAGCTCGGTGGGGTGCCGCGCGATCGCCTCGTCGAGCGCGTCGAGCTGGGCGGCCACGCTGCGCGCGCAGCCGCGCTCGGGGTAGGGCGTGGTCCAGAAGCTGAAGAACTGCCCGGCGACCCCGCCCTCGCGCAGGCGGGGCACGTCGACGTGGCCGAACACGTTGAAGCCCCGCGGCATCCGCCGGTCGTGGCGCGCGACGAGGTCGTAGCCCAGCTTGTCCATCAGCTTGGCCGTGTCGGCGTGCAGATCGAGCACGCAGTACTCGTCGTGCAGCGCGCGGGCCTCGTCGAAGGTCAGCGTCACGCGGGCCTCCAGCGGTCGCGCGCGACCTCGAGCACCGCGAGCGCGCTCTCGACCCGGTTGAACGGCGGCATCACGTAGGCGCCCTGGACGCGTTGCTTGACCGCCGCCAGCGCCTCCTGCGCGATCCGGATGCCCTCGGCGCGCGCCGCCGGCCCGCCGCCGACCCGGGCCATGCGCTCGCGGTACTCCGCCGGGATCCCCATGCCCGGCACCTCGTTGTGCAGGAACTCGGCGTTGCGATGCGACGCCAGCGGCAACACGCCGACCATGACCGGCAGGCCGAGCCCGCCGACATCGTCGAGGAAGCGCTCGAGCGTGCGCGGGTCGTACACCGGCTGGGTCATCACCAGCTCGGCGCCCGCCGCCTTCTTGTCCTCGAGCCGGCGCAGCTCGCGATCGCGGTCGGCGGCGGCCGGCTCGGCGCCGGTCGCGAGCACGAACGACGTCGGCTCGCACTCCTTGCCCGCCGGATCGATGCCGGCGTTGAGCCCGGCCGCGATCCGCAACAGGCCCACCGAGTCGACGTCGTAGACCGGGGTCGAGAACGGATAGTCGCCCATCTTCGGCGGATCGCCCGTGATGATCACGAGGTTGCGCAGGCCCAGCCCCTGGGCGCCGAGCAGGTGCGCGATCAGGCCGAGAAAGCTCCGGTCGCGCGCGCAGACGTGGAGGATCGGCTCGACGCGGGTCTCGGCGGCCAGACGCGCGCACACCGCGATGTTGGCCATCCGCGCCGACGCCCGCGGGCCGTCGGCGATGTTGACCACGTCGACGCCGCCGGCCGCGAGCTCGGCGACCTGCTGCCGCGTCTTGCCGAGGTCGGCGCCGGTCGGCGCGGTCAGCTCGACCGAGACCAGGAACTCGCCGCGCGCCAGGCGGCCGCCGAGCCGGCTGCGCTCGGCCAGCGGCGTCTTCGCGGGTGGGGCCGGCCCGGCCGCCGCCGCAGCATGGCCATCGCCGGCGCTCGGGCCGGCGCTCGGGTTGATCGCGATCCGCTCGTCGAGCTTCTCGCCGCGCAGCATGCGCACCGCGCCGAGCATCGCGCGCGTGTGCTCGGGCGTGGTGCCGCAGCAGCCGCCGACCAGCCGCACACCGCTCTTGAGCATCCGCCGCGCGAACACCCCGAAGTGCTCGGGGTTCGCGACGTAGAGCGTGCGGCCCTCGACCGACGCCGGCAGCCCCGCGTTGGGCTGCGCGATCACCGGCTTGCCGTGGCCGACCATGCCGACCGCGACCTGGTACAGCTCGGCCGGCCCGACCCGGCAGTTGGCCCCGACGACATCGGCGCCGGCGGCGACCAGGCGATCGGCGATCTCGGCCGGCCCGAGGCCGCCGTCGCTCCTGAGGTCCGTCCCGAACACCATCATCGCGATCACCGGCACGCGGGGCCCGCGCTCGCGCGCGACGTCGATCGCCATCTCGAGCTCGAGGATCGACGTGAAGGTCTCGAGCAGGATCGCGTCGACCCCTGCGAGCACCAGCGTGTCGATCTGCTCGGCGAGCGCGAACCGCGCCAGCCGGCGCTCCGAGGCGCTCGCGATGCCGTGGTTGACACCGCTGGGGCCGACCGCGCCCGCGACGTAGGCCCGGTCACCGGCCGCCGAGCGCGCGAGCTCGACCCCGGCGCGGTTGATCGCCTTGGCCTGGTCGGCCAGGCCGTGGCGCGCCAGGCCGATGCGGTTGGCGCCGAACGTGTTGGTCTCGATCAGCTCGGCCCCGGCGTGCACGTAGTCGCGGTGCACGGTGCGGATCAGCTCGGGCTGCGACAGGTTGAGCTCGTCGTAGCTGCGCGTGTGGAGCACGCCGCGCTCGTAGAGCAACGAGCCCATCGCGCCGTCGAGCAGCACCGGCCCGGCGGCGATCGCCTGGGCGAGCGATCCGGTGAGGACTGCCACGGGCGAAAGGTACCCGATTTCTCACGGCCTGGTGGCCGGCGATCCCGTGAGCGCGTGAATCAAAGTCGCGCTATCACGTCGCTATGTCGATGCGACGGTTCGCCATCGCCTTCTCGGTCACAGCCGGCCTCGCCGCGCCGGCGCACGCCGACACCTTCAGCGGTTTCTCCGGGGTCGACCGGCCGTACCTGGTCAACCAGGATCGCGTGTGCCAGCCGATCGTCGTCGCGAGCAGCACCGCGGCGGGGGCGCCGCACTGCGAGAAGGCCGCCGCCGATCGGATCGCCAAGCTCTCGATCAAGCCGCCGATCGTCCAGAGCGGCGCCAGGGCGTCGTTCACCGCGCAGGCTGCCGGCCGCACGATCACCGTGAGCCGCAAGGCCGGCGGCACCGTCGTCACCTGGGATGCGGCCGATCCGGTGATCCGGATCGCCGAGCTCTACGCCAGCGTGCGGCGCGCCGGCAAGGAAGTCACCGACGACGTCGCGTTCGACCTCGGCCAGAACCAGACCGCCGTCGCCGAGCCGCCGCCCGCCGCCGATACCACCGCGCCGCCGCCCGCGGCGGCCGCGCCGCCGCCCGCCGACCCGGCGATCGCCAAGCTGATCGCCGACGCGCGCGCCGCGCCCAGGGCCAGGGCGCTCGCCGCCTGGGCCGCCGTCCTCGCCGCCGACGCCGCGTGCTCCGAGGCGCTGTTCCGCACCGCTGCGGCCCAGCTCGCCGCCAGGCAGCCCGTCGAGGCGCTCGCGTCGCTGCAGACACTCGCCGCGTCGCAGCGCAGCGATGCGATCGAGTGGCAGATCGAGGCGCGCTTCGACCCCGCGTTCGCCGCGCTGCGCAGCGATCCGAAGTTCCGCGTCGCGGTCGGTCTCGACCGCAAGCCGACCAGCGTCTACGAGCGCCTGATGGGCTTCGGCGGCCAGTGGGAGCAGACCGGCACCGCGTGCGACAAGCCCGAGGTCCACTTCGTCGCCACCCGCGACCGCAACTTCAAGCTGCGGGTCAAGACCAGCTGTGAGGGCGCCAAGTTCGACACGCCGTTCCGCGGCACCTGGCGGATCGACGGCCAGCGCATCGTGCTCCAGCTGCCCACCCAGGGCCGCAAGACCGGCGCCACCGACGAAGCCGGCTGCTCGTTCGAGACCTCCGGCGACGAGGACGCCCTGCGCTGCTCGCTCGGCCACGACATCGACTTCACCGTCCTGCCGACCCGTCGGTGAGCTGCGCCGCGCGTTCGATCGACGTGAGACGAGGCGGCAAGTAGCCGGGATCGCGAAGTCCGCCCGCGGCGTGGCAGCGCCGCTCGGTGGTAAGCCATCCCACGTATGAACGTGCCGAAGGGGAGCGGCCACCTATCGTTGCGCACGTTATGCTGGGAGGAGTGAAGCGCGACACCGGTTCGCTGGCGGCCCTCGGGCCGGCCGATGAGGCCGATCTGATCGCGCGCTGCAAGGCCGACGAGCGCGCCGCGCACGACGAGCTCTATCACCGCTTCCGCCGCCAGGTCGCCGGCAACCTGTACCGCGTGCTCGGCGACCGCAGCGATCTCGATGATCTGGTGCAGGAGGTCTTCGTCATCGCGTTCCGCGGCCTCCAGCGGTTCCGCGGCGACGCGCGGCTGTCGACCTGGCTCTACCGGATCTGCGTCAACGTCGCGCTCGGCAAGATCCGCACCCGCAAGCGCCGCCCTGCCGCGATCGGCGTCGCCGACCTCGACACCACGTCGGCCGATCCCAGCCTGACCGAGCGCCCCGAGACGCCCGATCGCACCCTCGAGCGCCGCCAGGAGCAGGAGCGGGTCTACAAGGCGCTCGAGCAGCTCGCGCCCAAGAAGCGCATCGTGCTCTACCTCCACGAGATCGAGGGCCTCGATCTCAAGGAGATCGCTTACCTCGTCGACTCCAACCCGGTGACCGTGCGGACCCGGCTGTTCTACGCGCGCCGCGAGTTCTACCGGATCCTCGCCGGCGAGCCGGCCGGCGACGCCGGCGAGGCCGCCGAGCCCGAGCCGCTGGTGGACGCCGGCGGAGGCGAGCCGTGACCGGCCATGTCGCACCGCACCGCTGGGCAGACCTGTGGGCCGGGCGCATCGACGACGCCGAGCGCGTCGAGATGGAGCGCCACGCCGAGCGCTGCCAGGACTGCGCGCGCGTGCGCCGCCGGGTGACGCGCGCGAGCGATAGCTTCGTCGCGATCCGGACCCAGTCGCCGCCCGAGGTGTCGTGGGACACGATCCGCGCCCGCGTCCACTGGTCGGTGTCGACCGAGAAGCACGCCGCGCTGCGCAGGCGGGCGCCGGCCTGGGGCTGGCTCGCCGCCGCCACCGCGGCCGGCATCGCCGCCGCGCTCGCGACCGGCGAGGCACCGCTGTGGGCTCCCGCCGAACCGCCGGCGGCGATCGCCGGCCGGCCCGAGCCCGCGCGGCCCACGGCCCAGCCCGCGCCGCTGATCGGCCTGGTCACCCGGGCCTCGGGCGACGTCATGGTCGACGGCGTGCGGCCGCCCGACCTGTTCGCGCGCGTGCTCGGGCAGGGCAATGCGCTGGCGACCGGCGACGGCCGGGTCGACGTCCAGTTCGGCGGCGACAGCGCGCTGTCGCTCGGCCCGATGTCGACGATCAAGCTGCGCCGGTTCGACGCGGGCACGATCGAGCTCGCCGTCGAGGGCAGCGTCGTCATCACGGTCGCGCCGCGCGCCGAGGGCCAGCGCTTCGTGGTCGACGCCGGCGAGCACGTCGTCGAGGTCCGCGGCACCGAGTTCCGGGTCAGCCACGACGCGCGCGCCACCAGCGTCGCCTGCCACCGCGGCATGGTCGTCGTCAGCGACACCACCGGCAAGGTCGAGGTCGGCGCCGCGCGCCGGATCACCATCGCCGCCGGCCACGCCGTGGCGAGCGAGCACCCCGTCGAGATGTCGGCCGAGGACAGCGCCGCGTTCGACCAGGCGCCGCCGCTGACCCTGCCGCTGTGGGACCCCACCGCGCTCGAGCGCAACTCCGCGCCGCTCGAGATCGCGACCTCCGGCCACCGCGGCGTGCGGGTCGACGGCATCGAGCTCGGCCTCGCGCCGCTCAAGGTCCGCGTCATGCCCGGGCGCCACAGCGTCGAGGCCGCCGACAGCGCCGGGCGGTTCCGCCGCGCCGGCTGGGTCGACGTCGCCACCGCGCCGGGCGGCACGCGCTTCGAGGTCCCCGCCGAGCCACCGGCCACCGGCAACCTGCTCGAGCGCCGCCGCCAGCTGCGCGCCGGCATCGACCACTCCCGCCTCGGCCACTGCGTGCGCTCGATCGCCAAGGCCGGCGTGACCGGCACCTACGTCCAGATCGAGATCGCCGTCGACGCCCGCGGCGCGGTC
>VBLP01000224.1:0-6333 GCA_005887925.1 Deltaproteobacteria bacterium
GGCCGGAACACCAGGTAGAGGTTGCCGAGCTGCGGCGGTGCCGGCGGATCGCCCGTGAACAGCAGCGGGTGATAGCCCGCGCGATCGCCGGCCGGGCCGGGGATGACCTCGTCGAGGAACGCGCCGAGCGCCTGGCGCTGGCCGGCATCGGCCAGGATGCCCCGCAGCCGCGCCACCGGATCGCGCAGCCAGCCTGGATCGAGGTCGCCGCCGCTGCCGATCACGCCGATCGCACGGCCGAGATCGCGGATCACCGCGGTGTCGATCGTCACACCGCGCCCTCGGCGCGGAACGCCAGCGCGCCGTCGGCGATCACCAGCGCCTTGGCCGCGGCCTGGCGCTCGTCGGCGTGCGTCCGCGCCATGTCCTCGATCGCCGCGAAGATCGCGTCCTGCAGGATCCGGCCCCAGCGCGCCGCGATCTCCGCGTGGCCGCGCGGGACGTCCTCGGTGACCAGCGTCAGCTCGTCGTCGGCGCGCGTGCCCGGCGCGATCGGCACCACCAGCGTCTGTCGCCCGGTGTCATCGCTCTCGAGGTCGATCGCGATCAGCAGCACGTCGGACGCGACGGCGGTCTTGATGCTGTCGAGGTGGACGATCACCTCGTCGCCGCAGTCGACCCACACCACCGCACGCGCGTCGCGACCGCCCTCCGGCGCGCCCACGCTCGCCGGTGTGCCGGCGATCCGGACCCCGAGCAGCGGCGCGAGCGCTTCGGGCGCGATGCGATCCGGGATCGTGCGCGGTGGCTCGGCGGGGCCGGGCCGCGGCGGTTCACAATGTTCGTCGCGCGCACTGTCCAGGACCTTGCGCAACCACGCTAGGACAGCACGCTTCCCTCTTCGCATGGTCCCCCGGCTTGGCGAGTGAGACGCGATGGTGCACGCGCGCGCCATCCCGTGCAAGGCGGTTTGGCATGGCGATCGTTGCCGTACGTCGACTATGCATGGAGTCGGGCGGCGTGTACCGCCCCACCCGAGGACGGTGTCCGATGCTGGCGCTCCGGCATCCGGCATCCGGCATCCGGCATCCGGCATCCGCCGTTCTTCTGCTCCGCGATCGTGAAGCGGCCTACGACCTTGAACGCGTCGAGCTCGACGCTCTGCTGGACGCCACCCGGCTCGATCGGCCGGTAGTGGTAGGCGTCTCCACTCGCCTGGGCGTTGCGCGCGTGATCCGCCGCGCTCGCCACCTCGTAGATCCGATCACGAGGACGAGCAGCGCGGTACCACGCCCCCGCCACCCTGAACGAGCTATACGGAGCGCTTGCGGCCGCGGGCTGGGCGTTGGCCGGATGCGGGAGCGCTGGAAATACTATTACATCACTGGTCAGGAAGTGCAGTTTGCCAATGCCATCGATCAGGCCACAACGTTCATCCAGGGAACGGCCATCAGATGGAGCTCGAAGCCATCCGGTCGCGCACCCGGGAAGCGCTGCGGTCGCGCGTGCGCGACGGCCGGATCGCCGGCGGCAGCTGCTACGGCTATCGCCTCGAGCGCAAGAGCGACGGCTCGGGACGCAAGTTCACGCTCGCGGTGGTCAACGAAGCGGAGGCGCCGATCGTCCGCCGGATCTACGATGAGTATCTCGCTGGTCGCGGGCTCAGGCAGATCGCTCATCGCTTGAACAACGAGGGTCTTCAGGCACCGTCTGCGGGTCGACGTGGTAGCGGCTCATGGTCATCCAGCGCGGTACGCACGATCCTGCTCAACGTCCGGTATCGCGGCATCTACCTTCATGGCCGGATCAAGAAGCTCCGCCAAGGCGGCACCATGTGCCGCATCAAGGCGGATCCGCGCGACGTGATCGAGACGGAGATCCCCGAGTGGCGCATCGTGGATGATGCAACCTGGTTCGCCGTGCAGGAGCGGTTCACCACGCGCGACCCTCAAGCTGGCAGCGCCACCAAGCCGCGGGCAAAGTACGCGCTCACCGGGCTCGGACGCTGCGCGCACTGCGGCGGTGCGATCGTCTCGCAACGCGTGCGCACGTTCGGAGGTGGCGAGGAGCGCATCACAGCTTATGGATGCGCACGCCATCGCGACCGCGGCAACACGGTCTGTCCAGTGACCGTCTACCAGAGCAAGGAAGAGGTCGAGGCGGCGCTGGTTGATCAGCTGCAGACGTACGTGCTGAGAGATAGGGCGCTCGCGATGGTGATCGGCCAGGTGCGAGCCGAGATCGAGGCGCAGCTGCCCCAGCGCCACGAGGACATCGCCGCGCTGGAGGCCGAGCTGGCCAGCGTGCGGGCCGAGCAGAAGCGGCTCGCCAGGGCCGTTGCTCTGTCGGACGACGTCCCCGAGCTGGTGGCGGAGCTGCAGCAGCGGTCGACCCGGATCCAGAACCTCAACGCCCAGCTGATCGCGGCGACGCGGACGCCGGCGGAGCTGGCAGCGCTGGCGCAACGGGTGGAGGAGAACGTGAGGGCTAACATACGCTCGCTGCGTGAGGCGCTCGCAACGCAAGTAGACCTTCGGGAGGTCTTCCAGGCGATGTTTCCGGATGGGCTGACCTTCGAGGCGGCTCGGACGCCCGACGGGTCGCGCCAAATTTGGAAAATCAGCGGTGACACTGACTTAGCCGCTGCTACTGAAGCGGATTTGGTTTCGTTTGTATCGCGACCCCGACGGGGAACGATGCAAACGAAACCGGGCGTCCGCATGCATCTGGATTTCCTGGCGCTGTCATGACCCAGGCCACGAGCAGGCTCCGACACATCTGAAAGCGGAGTCCAAATTCGTCGCCGTTCTGCGCGGCGCCCCGCGACGGCAATCACCGCCCGACCGCGCCGCGCCTGCGGGGACCGCCAGGTCGACTCGCGCGATACCGCGGTCGCGATGCCCCCGATGCCCTCGATCCGAGGCATCAGCGTGCCAGCAGAGCGGGCGCCCGCTTGACACTGTACACATGCATGTGTACAGTAAAGTCGGTGAAGCGCCGTGACCTGGTTCAGCAGCTGAACGCCCTTGGGTGGTTCGCTGTTCGCCAGGGCAAGCACGAGATCTTCGGCCGCAACGATCGAGAGACCACCATCCCGGTCCCACGTCATGCCGAGATCCCGGAGTTCACCGCGCGCGCGATCCTACGCAAGGCCAAGGAGGTCTGAATGTTGGTTGGAACTGTAACGAAGCAGGAGGGGATCTGGTGGAGCGCGCATTGTGATATCGCGGGCATCTTCACGCAGGGCAAGAGCAAGGCGGATGCAATGCGGGCCCTCGCAGATGCTTTCGAGGACGTGATCAACCGTCCCGGGTTCAAGGCGACGGTTACCACGCTCGATGGCGACGAAGTCCGCGTGGAGGCTTCCGATCCGGCGCTGTTGCTGGGAGTCGTGCTGCGCTACCAGCGCGAGGCGCACATCGGTCCCAGCTCGCGCAACGCCTACGCACGTTACGAGCATGGAACATCGATGCCGAAGCTAGATACGGTGCAGGAGATCTTGAAGGCAGTGGCGCCCGAGCTCGCGCTTACCGTGGGTCCTCGCAAGGGGCCCCTGGCGGCCCGGCGGCGGCTGGGCGCTCGGTCCACAGCGTCGCGCGCAGTGCCTAGATCCCGTCGGGCGTGAACTGTGTGTCGTGATCGTGATGCCGGTGAGCGGATCAGCGCGGACCGCGTGGCACGACGGACGGGCGGCCTGGACCGCGGATGGCCAGATCGCGTACCGGTGAAGCGGCCGCCGGTGAGCTGGATGGAGGAGAAACACCAGTCCGGACCGCCCGACTGGTAACGCGAGCTGCGCGATACGCTGGAGCATCACCACGGCCCCCCAGCCCACGCGGCGCGCGCGCGTGTACGCGGCCGGCCCGATCACCTCGAGCGATCGGCTGGTGAAGGACGGTGCGGCAACGGCAGGCGTTACCATCGAGGTCCCGACCGCGACCAGGACCATCCGGATGCGCGTCCAGGCCACGTTCCAGAAGATCTCGCCGGAGCGGCTGAAGTCCTCCGCTAGCCGGATCGACGAATCGGCCCAGTCCTTCATCACCCAATCCCGAAGGGTCGTACTTCTCGGCGAACTCAGCGACGCAGGCCGCCACTGCTGCATCGGAGCGGGCAGCGATGTGATCACTTCTGGTCTGGCTGTTGGTCATGGTCTTCTCGGCGTGGAGGTTGTTCGAGGCGTTGGGGTTGCGCTTTGCTGTCATCTACAGACAAGCCCGATCACGCGGGTCGCACGCTGTCAACATCATCTTGCTGAGCACCGCCGACCTGGTGCTCGAGCTCGGCCGCCGCGATCGTCGGGCGCCGCCGACCTGGTGCTCAGCTCGACGGTCGGCGAGCTGGGCGCTCGAGCTCGGTCGTCGCGATCGCCGGCGCCGCGCTGCTCAACCGCCGACCTGGTGCTCAGCCCAACGGTCGGCGAGCTGAGCGGCGAGGGCGCTACGGCAGTGTCTTACGAGCTTGAGCTCGCGCTCGGCCGTTCCGATCTCGCGGAGTGGCGGCAGTTTCATGGCGCGGCTCCCTATCGGCTCACCATCGACGACTGGCCTCCGGGCGACGGCTTGACCGCGGAGATGACCCGGCAGGCGAGCACCGCGGGAGTCTGGTTCATGGCGGCGCTACTGGTCGCCTCGCTGGCCATGGGAGTAGTCCTGCCGTCGCGGGCGAGCGCCGCACGTAGGCTCGTTGGCGGCGATCACCTGAACGGGCCACATCTCATGATCACGCGCGCGACCTCCGCCGGCAGCCGCGTGCCCTGGTCCCACAGGAACAGCGCATTCGGGCCGTCCGAGCGGATGCGCGATCGCCGATGCGAGACGTATCGCTCGAGAGCCTCGCAGACCAGGTCATTGAAGGGGCACGTCCCGCGGCTCGCTGGAGCCGGGCAACATGACGTCCAAGAAGACGCGTCTCCCGAGATGCAGATCGTTCCCGTCGTCGTCCCGATGATCGCGAGTGTGGCCAGGCCGAACACGACATCCGACCGCGATCCGCCGAGCGCCTTCAGCGCGACGGCCGAGCCCATCACGATCGCAACCGCGCCGACCCGCAGCCACTGCGAGATCGCGGCGCGCCACGCCGCGCGCACCGCGCGCGCCGCTCGGGCGATGCCTGCACCGCTGCCCCGAGCCGGCCGTAGATCGCGAGCAAAGCGACACTATGCATGACATGGGCCAGCGCGAAGTAAACTCCGATCGCCTCGCGATCGCCGAGCACGTCCATGAGCCATCGAGGGCTGAGCCGCGCGCCGTCGTCCAGCACTACGGCGACGACCAGCAGCAGGCCGAGGACCGACCGCCACGCGCGAGCTGCGATCCCGACCACCAGCGCCAGGCATACCGCCTCAGCGAGCGACGCATACCAGCCGATCGCGAACCAGAGCTCGCGATCGATGCCGAGCGGCAAGAGCGGCAAGACCAACGGTAAGACGAGCAGCCGCGCCGCGGTGAGCGCCTGCACGCCGGCGGCCACGCCCATCAGGCGCGCGGGGGGCCCGGCCAGCCTCCGGCGAAGCTCGCGCAGGCCGCACAGCACGAGGATCGCCGGCGCGATGGAGATCGCGACGGACATGTAGACCGACGCGCGCGGGCCGGCGGCCAGACCGGAGACGAGCCGGACGAGCTCCGAGATCGGGCTGTACCTGCTCCTCCGCCACGATCGAAAGGCTGCGTAGGCCCATGTCGCGGTCCGTGCTCCCGTGGATCCTCGCCGGCGGCGCCGCCGCGGCGATCGTCTACTTCGGAACGCGGCGTGTCGATGGACGCGCCGTGGCCGACGACGCGCCCGCAGACAAGCCGAGCGAATCCGAGCCGCGCAACGCGAGCCTGAGCTATCGGCCGATCGGACGCAGCGGCGAGCCGTATCCGGACTGGGTCCGTGCGCTGCGCGGCAAGTCAGGCGTGTACGTCATCCGCGAACGCCAGCGCGACGGCTCGATCGAGACCGTCTATGTCGGTGAATCCCATCGTGCCCGGCTGTACCACACGCTCACGCGTCATTTTCAGACGTGGCGCCGCAGCAAGAAGTTCTGGAGCGGACAGTACGGCGGCCAGGGCCACGATCCGGCCTGACCTATCCGCGCGACAAGGTCCTGGTCGCCGCGCGCGTGACCTCGCCCGATCGCGCGATCGCCGAAGAGGCGCGGCTGATCGCCCGGCTGCGTCCGCGCGACAACCTGCTGGGCCAGCCTCGCGACGAGCCGGAAGAGGCTGTCCCGTTCTGATCGACCTCGTTTCCGACCGACTCGTTTCCGATCGACCTCGTTTCCGACCGACCTCGTTTCCGACCGACTCGTTTCCGACCGACCTCGTTTCCGACCGACCTCGTCTCCGACCGACCTCGTCTCCGACCGACCTCGTCTCCAACCGACCTCGTTTCCAACCGATCTTGTAC